>JAJPJN010000183.1 GCA_021324185.1 Terriglobia bacterium
ACCGAGCTGAATTCCAACCTGCTTTCCGGCACCGAACGCGGCCGCGAAATCCTGCTTCGCACACCCATGAACCGTTTCGGCGAGCCGCATGAGGTCGTCGGCGCCGCTGTTCTCCTCGCCTCCGACGCGGCTTCCTTTATTACCGGCCAGTGCATCGCCGTCGATGGCGGATTTCTCGCCTCCGGCGTCAATTCCTAGAGGACACACATGAATCCTATCCCGCAAGACAAACAAATCGCACTCGTCGATCGCCTCATCCAGGCGTGCGGCGGTGCTTACTCACCGGAAATTCGGCGGCGCTACTTCATCACCGGCCCCCAATGGGCGCCCTCCTATGAAGGGCAAGCCGTATTTCATGCTCCCGTCCGTTCCCGCATCAGTTTCGAAAAGGTAATGGAGGAGTACAGCAAAATCGGCGTCGCGTATTGGTGCACCCACGATACCGACGTGATTCCGGCTCGCGACTTGTTCACCCCGCGCCAGGATGAGATCGTTCAGAGCATCAAGGACAGCCTCAAAAAGTACGGCCTCCAGTGCTCCATGGTGACAACGGAAACCTTCCATCATCCCGTCTGGGCCGCGGGTCCCTCTGCCGAATCCCCCTCCGTTCGTGAATATGCCCGCAAGCGCCTCATCAACACAGTCGCAATCGGCCACGAATTAGAAGCTCGCTATTGCGTCTACTGGCCCGGCATGCTCGGCTACTACTTCCAGGGCGTCATCGACGAAACTCAAACCTTGCGCTGGTTCGCTGAAGCCATCAACGCCGCCTGTGAGGCTGATATCCAAATCGCCGCTCAAAAGCAACGTCCGCCTTTGAAGCACGCGCTCGAAGCCAAACCGTTTGAGCCGCAGGCCGAAATTTTGCTGCCCACCTCGGACGCCATGCTGGCCTTCATTTTTTCCGGCCTGATCACGCATCCGGAAATGGTCGGCCTGAATCCGGAATATCTACACGAGTTGATGTGGGGCGCCGCTCCCCGCGCGGCCTTGGCCCGCGCGCTGATCTGTGGCAAGCTCTTTCATTTCGATATCAATGACGGCTACCGCCTCAAGCACGATGTCGATATCGCCATCGGTCTCGTCAATCCCCTCGACTGGCTCAACGTGCTCGTGCTGCTGCGCTCTCACGATTACCAGGGGCCCTTCAACCTCGACTACAAACCTCCCCGCACCGCCAGCAACTACGGCGTCTGGGCGGTCAGCGTCCCCACCATGATCGACCGCTTCATCACTCTCTGGGAAATGGCCGGCGACGTCATCAGCGACCCCATTATCAAAGAAGCGACCGATGCCTTAAAGGCCGGTGGCGCAGGCGCAAATCCCGAGGACGTCGATTCGGTTGTCAATGCCAATAAGGAGCTGCTGTCGCTTCACGAACTCGTCGCGCACCGCATCTTCCAGATCCTCATTGGCGCCCATCGCGGCCGCATCTACGCGCTTTAGTGACGCTCGCTCTCGTGGGGCCGGGCTTTCCAGCCCCCCGCCGCCTTTCCAGGCGGCGCCTGCTTCCTGCTTCCTTCTTTCCCTACCCCGCTTGCCCGTAATACGCATCCGGCCCGTGCTTCCGCAAAAAATGCTTGTCGCGCAGCACCGTCGAAATCTCCGCGACGTCGGCCCGAATCGTGACCGTCAGAAACGCCAGATGCGCCAGTTCTTCCAGCACGTTTGCGATATGCGCAGCCGTGCCCGGCGATCGTCCCCAGCAGAACGGCCCGTGTCCCGCAACCAGCACAGCCGGCGTCGCCAGCGGGTCCAGATTTTGGAAGCGCCGGATGATCACTCCACCCGTATTGTGCTCGTAGTCGGATTGGATCTCATCGGCCTGCATCTCGTCCGTCACCGGAATCGGTCCCCGGAAATAATCGGCGTGCGTCGTGCCGAAGCAGGGAATCTCTTTCGCCGCCTGCGCCCAGGCCGTGGCATAACGCGAATGCGTGTGCACAATGCCGTTGACGCCTTCAAATGCGCGATACAACGCAAGGTGCGTGGGCAGATCAGAGGACGGCCGCAATTTCCCTTCGACGATTCTGCCATCCAGATCCGTCACCACAAGATCGTTTGGCGACATGCCCTGGTACGGAACGCCGCTCGGCTTGATCACAACTTTCCCGGAGCGCCGGTCAATCCCGCTGGCATTCCCAAACGTAAAGATCACCAGCCCGCAACGCACCAACTCCTGATTGGCGTGGAAAACTTCCTCGCGTAACGTGTCCAACATCATGATGAGAGCCGCCTTGCCTGTTGCGCAATGAGGCGCAGCTCCGGCAACACATCGCCCACCGCGATGGCGCTCGAATCTCGCGCCCCGAATCCGAAATAGAGACGCTTGTAAAGCGAATAGAGCTTCTCGTAGACAGCGGCGCTGGCCGGGTCCGGCAAAAAAACGCGATGCGGCGGGCACAGCTTTTCCTGTGCCGCTTGAATTGTCGGAAACGCTTTGGCCGCCAGAAACGCAAAAATCGCCGAGCCGAGACTCGTCACATCTCCTTGTGGCACCAGAATCGGTTTGTTCAGCACATTCGCATACACCTGGTTCAGCGTGTCGTTACGCTGCGGGATGCCGCCGCCATTGATGATGCGCCGCACATCCGTCCCGTGCTCTTCCATGCGCTCCAGAATGATGCGCGTGTGAAAAGCCGTGCCTTCAATGGCTGCAAACAGCTCATCCGCCGCCGTGTTCGTCAGATGCCATCCGAACGTGATGCCGCCCAGTTCGGGATTCACCAGCACCGTGCGGTCGCCGTTGTCCCAGCTCATCCGCAGCAGCCCGCTCTGGCCTGCGCGGTATCCCGTAATTTCCTGCGCCAGCCTGCCCGCGCTCGTTCCCGCGCGCCGCGCAATCGCTTCGAAAATATCGCCCACCGCCGAAAGGCCCGCTTCGATCCCCGTCATCTGCGGATCCACTGACCCGGGCACAACGCCGCACACTCCCGGCACCAGGTTGTTCTCTCTGCTCAACCCGATAATGCACGTCGATGTGCCGATCACGTTCACCACATCGCCCAGCTTCACGCCCGCCCCGATCGCGTCCCAATGCGCATCGAAAGCGCCCACCGGCACAACCGTTTCCGTCGATAACCCGAGCTTTTCCGCCCACTCGCTGCTCAACTTTCCCGCGATCACATCGGAGGTCGAATACCGGCCCGGCAATTTTGCCCGAATCCCGCCCAGCAGCGGATCGACTGCGGTTAAAAATTCCTCCGGCGGTAATCCGCCCAGCCCCGCGTTCCACATCCATTTGTGGCCCATCGCGCAGATGCTGCGCGGCGCATCCGCCACGGTCTTGATTCCGCAAAGCACCGTGGCCACGTAATCGCAATGCTCGAATGCCGAAACCAAACCGTCCCGTTTTTCCGGATTGTGCCGCAGCCAGTGCAGCAGCTTCGAAAATCCCCACTCGGAGGAATAGACGCCGCCGCACCATTCAATCGCCTTCAGCTTCAGCTCGTGCGCTTTGCGTGTAATTTCGGCGGCTTCGCGCCAGGCGCGGTGATCGCACCAGAGATAGTAATCATCCAGCGGCTCGAGATTTTCGCCCACCGGAATCACGCTCGATCCGGTCGTATCAAGCGCAATCGCTTTCACCGCGCTCCCCTCTACTCCCGCCTCCGCCAGCGCTGTGCGTGTCGCACGTGCCAGCGCCGTCATGTGGTCTGCGTGGCTCTGCGTCGCGTAATCGGGATCGCTGCGCAGCCGGTGCAGCGGGTATTCGGCCGTCGCCGATCCTAACCGCCCGCGCTCGCTATCGAAAATAGAAACCCGCACGCTGAGCGTGCCGAAATCGACGCCCGCTACAACGGTGCTCATCCCTTGTGCCAATACACGTCCCAGCCCAGATATCTCTCCGCCGCTTCGTACACAATTCCAGCCGTGTGCGAAAGATTGGCCGCCGTGTGGTGCTCGAATCCCTGCTCGCAGATGAAATGCAGCAAGCCCTGCAGATTTGGAATCTTCACCACGCCGGCGCCGCCGAAGGTCTGGAGCGGGTCATTCGTAAATTCGCCGTCTCCCACGTAGCCGCGAATTCCGCCTTCGCGGTCCCGGGTGGAAAACCGCGCATAGCTCATCGGCCCCGCTTTCACCCGGCCGTACAGCGTGCCGAACGTATTCAGCTTGCCCACCGTGCCCGCGATAATCTCCTGGTATTCCATCTTCACGTCCGTGAAGAAATGCTTCGGAAGATTGCTGCAGTGAAAGCAGACGGCCTTATTCGGATCGTCGCCGTAGTTATTGTTCCAGTCGAGCAGCGCGCTCGGCGTTCCGGAAGCCAGCCGCAAGGCATGCATGCTGACCACTCCGACGATATCCACTTCACAGGCGCTCGACATCAGGTTGTTGCTCATCATGCTCATCACCGTGCACGGCACCACGCCGAAATACTCTTCGAGTGCCGTCCAGCACTGCACTGCGCTGATTGCAACCTCCTGCTCGCGCATCCAGCCGTCGATCACCGCGCCCAGCTTTGCCATCTTCAACAGCGATTCGGCGGGCACATCGCTTGTCGTTACATATGCCTGAATATCGGCCAGCTTTTTCTGCGCCGCTTCGTCGCTGTCCGCCATCCGCTGGATGCGCCCCAAAATTTCGGAAAGATCAATCGTCACCACCGAAATGCCGCTCGCTTCCAGCAGCTTTTCGCTGTAGCGAACGGTGTTGAATGCGGCCGGACGCGCCCCAATCGATCCCACGCGCATGGGCCGCAGCCCGCGGACCACCCGGCACACCCCCATGAACCACTGCAGATCTTTGCGGAACTCATCCGAATCCGGCGCTTCCGTATGCAAACTCGTCAGCGAATAAGGAATGCCATACTGCATCAGGTTATTGCAGGCCGACATCTTGCCGCAGAACGAATCCCGCCGGTCGCGGATCGTCATCCGTTTCGGATCGTCCGGCGTCGCCTGAACCAGAACCGGCGCCTGCAAAGTCGATAAGCGCAGCGTATCGGCAATTGCGCGCTCATCGCCAAAATTCGGTAGCGATACAATCACGCCGTCTATCGTGTCGCGATTTTTTCGAAACAGGTCCGCGCACCGCTTCGCTTCTTCGAATGTCTCAATGGCGCCGAATTTCGATTCCTCCGGCGTAAGCGCCACAACCTGAACTCCCGCCGCCTTAAGCACACGCAGCATGTCCTCGCGTCCGCTGGCTGCAAGATGATCTGGAAAAAAGCCGCGATTGCCGACAATCAGGCCCAGCCGGACGGGCGATGTTTCTGTAGCCATTTACGGTTTCTTCGGAAAAAATTTGAGGAAGTAGAAAAGCCCGATCGCCAGCAGAACAAAACCCCACCAGATGCCGGCGTGCAGGCTGAAAAGAACCGGCGGATTAGCCGGCGGCGTCCCCAGCTCGTAAAAGCCCGTCGCGGTGATCAGAACGCCGTAGATCGTCAGCAGCGTGCCGATGAAAAACCAAATCGAAATAAATCCGGGACCGTGCATATGTCTCTACCAGAAAATAATGTTTAAAACGACAAAAACAACGAATACAACACCCGCCCAAAAAATCGGGCGATGAACCAGCGGGATCGATCCTTCCGACGGAATGTCGGTTGCGCCATAGACCAGTCCCTTCAACTCCGCAACCGGCTTCGGACGCGTGAACATGCTCACCACCACCGTCACCACCACGCAGATGATCCAGGACCACAACGCTCGATACATGTTTTCAGCCATGTTCTGCGCATTCGGCGATAACGCAATGTAGCGCAGCGCCGAGGGATCAAAATGCACCCACAAAAACATGCTGATCGAAGAAACCGTGCCCGCCAGCAAGCCCCAGAATCCCGCCGCAGGCGTCGCGCGCTTCCACAACATTCCCAGAATCACCGTTCCGAATAGCGGCGCAATGAAAAAGCTGAACAGTGCCTGAACATAATCCATGATGCTGAGAAATTGCATCACCACGTAAGCCGTCGCAATGCTCACCAGAACGCCCAGCAGCGTGCACCAGCGCCCCATCGCCACGTAGTGGCTGTCCGATGCGCGCGGCCGGATCAGCGCGCGATAGATGTCGTAGGTCCAAACGGTCGCAAATGCGCTCACGTTTCCCGCCATGCCCGACATGAATCCCGCAATCAGAGCCGTAATCCCCAGCCCCAGCAGCCCCGGCCCGCAGTAGCGCGCCAGCATCATCGGCAGCACTTCGTTGTAGGTATGCGCGCCGTGCATTGCTGCTGCCTGCGATTCGCCCACCAGATGCTCCGGCAACACCGCAAGACCCAACAGCCCCGGAAGAATCACGATAAACGGCACCGCCATCTTGAACGCCGACCCGATAATCGGAGCCATCTTCGCGCTGCGCAGATCTTTGGCCGACAACACGCGCTGCACCACCAGAAAATCCGTCGTCCAATAGCCGAACGAAATCACAAAGCCCAGGCCCAGAACAATTCCGGTCCAATGAATGCCCATCGGATTCGCCGTAAACGAACCCAGCCCTGCCCATAAGTGCGTGTAGTCCTGGCCGGGGAAATTGGCGTGAATGCGCCGCACCATCCCGCTCCACCCGCCCGCTTCCACAAGCCCCAGAATCGAAACCACAATCGCGCCCAGCCAGATCAGGAAAAACTGCAAAACTTCGTTGAAAATCGCCGACAGCAGCCCGCCCAGAAAAACATAAGCAGCCACCGTAATCGAAGAAACCCAAATGCTGAAGTGGATGTCCCAGCCCAGCACAATCTTCATCACCAGCGCCATCGAATACATATTGATGCCGCTCATCAGAATCGTCATGAAGCCGAACGTGATCGCCGAAAGCGCGCGCGCCGATTCGCCGAAGCGCAGCTTCAGATAACCGGGCACCGAGTGCGTGCGCGAAATGTAATAAAACGGCATCATCACAATGCCCAGAAACAGCATCGCCGGAATCGCGCCGATCCAGTACCAGTGCGTCGCCAGAATCCCGTATTGATAAGCCGAAGCCGCCCAGCCCATCAGTTCCAGCGAGCCCAGATTCGCGGCTACAAAACTTAATCCCGCGATCCACGACGTCATATCGCGCCCGGCCAGAAAGAAATCTTCACCCGTCTTCGTGTACCGCTTCAGATAGATGCCGATGCCGAGCACCATCACGAAATACAGTCCAATGACAACGAGGTCAACCGGACTGAGAGTCAGCAGTTTCTGGTTCATGCGAGGTCGAGTTCTAATCTTGTCACGGACGCCGGCGCAAAGCGATAAATAAAAGGCGATCCAACCTGCACCGCCGCTGCTGCCGCCGGTCTCACCGCCTCCGGCTCGGCGAACGTGTTGCGCGCATGAATATCGCTCGCCGTCAGCACCGTCGCACGGGCATTTTGAATACGCGCGCCGCCGGCAATCGCAATCTCCGTCTCCTGTGCGTTCTGCACATCCGGATTCGTCACCGTCAGAACCAGCCGTTTATCCCGTAGCGAACAGGAGCCTGCCAGGCCGAAAATTCCTTTGGCCGCTGGATCGGAAACCTTCGGTGCATTGAACACCGTCCGCACTGCCGTGTTCCCCTGATGCGCCGCATACATATCGAACACGTGATACACCGGCGTCACCGTGAACTTGTCCTCAGCCGCCAAAAACGAGGTGTGAATGTTATTGATCATCTGCGCCGCATTCGCCATCGCCACCTTCTCCGCATTGCGGTTGAAAGTGTCCAGCGTGATGCTCGAAACCAGCGCATCGCGCAGCGTCGGATAGTAGGCCCACAGGTAATTGGGCGCAATCGGCGGGTCCGCCGTGTGGTGCCAGGCGCCCCATTCGTCGACCACCAGCTTCACCCGATGCTCGGGATCGTAGCCGCCCATGACCTGCCAGTGCCGCGTCACCAGCTCTTCCATGCGGTTCGCTCGGTTCAGTAACTCGTACCAACCCGCGGTATCGAATTCATTCGCCACTCCGTTGCCGGTCGTCCCGCAGTAATAATGCAGCGCTGTCCCGAAAATCCGGTTGAGCCCGCCCCGGCCGTGTTCCATCATCTTTTGAAAGAAGCTGTGCGTCCAGGCGTAATCGGCCCCATTCGGGCCCGAGGCAATGTACTTTAAATCTATCCCGAAAGTCGGAACCCAGGTGATAAAGCGCCGGAACTCCACCGCGTATTCGTCACCGGTAAAATCGCCGCCGCAGCCCCAGCTTTCATTTCCCACGCCCCAGTACTTGACATCGAACGGCTCGGCATCGCCGCCCTGCGCCCGCAAATCCGCCATCGAAGTTTTGCCGCGCGGCGAGTTACAGTAATCGATCCATTCGTAAAAATCGAACGCATTCAGGCTGCGCAGATTGCCCGCAAAATACGGCTCGGCGCCGGCCAGCTTGCAAAACCGCGCAAATTCATTCGTGCCGAACCGGTTCGGCTCATACTTCTGCGGCCCGCCGCTCGATTTCCTCAGAATGTCGGTCTCCGCCCAGAAGTTGGTTCGCGTCGGCCGCTTATCCACCGGCCCCACGCCATCGCGCCAGTTATAGCTATCGGCAAAACAGCCGCCCGGCCAGCGAATCACCGGCGCCTGAATGCGCTTCAGGTGATCGATCACGGATTTCCGGATCCCGCCCACATTCGCAATACGAGATCTCTCGCCCACCCAGATCCCGTCATAGATGCAGCCGCCCAGATGCTCCGTAAAATGCCCGTAAATGAGCGGCGAAATCGTGCCGGCCGGCTCATCCGGCAGAATCTCGATCCGCGCCCCGGCCGCCAACGTGGTGCGCGGCGCCAATGCGAGTGCGGCCGCCGACAGCAGGAACTCTCTTCTATTCATTGCTCAAAAAGGATATCGTAAGCGCTTTCATAATTTGCCGGTGACAGTTTCCACAGATCTTTTTTCTCGCTCCATATCTTCTGCTTACGGCCAAAAAATTTTTTCCACAGTTCGTTTTCGCCCTTGCACGTGCTACGTTTTGTGCAGGCTCGCACGAGGCGTTGTTCCTCTTGCGGGCCATTTTTATTTGCAAAAGGAGCAAACCAACATGTCTAAGAATGCAATCGTGCCCGCTGTTCCGCAAACTCAGAGTCCCTCAGCCATCTCTCCGGCCCAACTCGCTGCCAACCGAGCTAACGCGCAACTCTCCACCGGCCCCCGCACCGAAGCCGGCCTCGCGAAATCTTCTAAGAATGCAGTGAAGTCAGCTCTTACCGGGCGCACCGTCCTTCTCCCAACCGACGATATCGAAGAATACGCCCGCTTTCTGGCGGATTTCGAGCAGCATCACAAACCTGTCGGCCCTATCGAATCCGAGTTGCTGCAAATTATCGTAGATTGCCACTGGCGCCTGCGCCGCATCCAGGAACTCGAATACGCGCTCTACGCCCACGGCGAAGAGCAATTCGCGGAAGCGTTTGCCGACCTGCCGCCGATGGACCAACGCAGCAAAATCGTTCTGCAAACACACCTGACCTATCAGAAGGAACTGCGCAATCTGCACATCCAGGAAGCGCGCCTCGATCGCAAGCGCCGCCAAGCCCTCAAAGAACTCGAAGAACTTCAATCCGAACGCCGCAAACAGACCCGCGAGGCCGACGAAGCAGCCGCTTCAAATTCCGGCGATCTCTCCGGCATCGCGCTCTTCCAGTCCGAAGCCGAGTTTTTCGCAGCCCTCGATGCAGGCTACGTTCCGCCCGACATTGCGGCCCGCCTCCAAGCCCTAGCCCAACCCGCCGGTTAACCAAAATGGCTTCGTTTTTTCAAATGACGTTGTGGGGCCAGCCTTTCAGGCTGCCGCCGCCTTTCCAGGCGGCGCCGTCCTGCTTCGCGCTTCCCCTCCTCCCATGTACAGTAAGCCTTAATGGATCATTCCGTCCCGGTAACTGACCGCGCCTCCAAAACCACCGGCTTCATTCGCGAATTAGGGCTCTTCGATTCCGTCATGATCGTCATCGGCACCATGATCGGTTCCGGTATCTTCATCGTCCCGGCCGATATGGCGCGCACCATCGGAAGCAGCGGCTGGCTGCTCATGGCCTGGGTCGTCACTGGCGTACTCACCATCGCCGCCGCCATCTCTTATGGCGAACTCGCGTCCATGATTCCCGAAGCGGGTGGCATGTACGTCTATCTGCGCGAAGCGTTCTCGCCCATCTGGGGCTTTCTCTACGGCTGGACCCTGTTTACTGTGATCCAGACCGGCACCATCGCGGCCGTCGCCGTCGCATTCGCGCGCTATGCGGGCATTCTCTTTCCCGCCATTTCCGAAACGAGCTACATTGTTCCTCCCATCCATCTCTCGTCCGGTTACGCCATCTCACTCTCGACAACGCAACTGCTCGCCATTGCAGTCATCGCGCTGCTGACCTGGACCAACAGTCTCGGCATCAAGTACGGCAAAATCGTTCAGAATTTGTTCACGGTCGCCAAAACCGGCGCCCTTCTCGGCTTGATCATTCTCGGCGTCTTCATCGGCCGCAATGCCGCCGCCATTCACGCCAACTTCGATCATTTCTGGCAGCAGAGCAACCTCACGCCAATCACGGCCGGATTCACCGCCGCCACCACCTTCGGCCTCTTCATCGCCATCTGCGTCTCGCAATCCGGCTCGCTGTTTTCGGCCGATTCCTGGCATGACATCACCTTCGCTGCCGGCGAGGTCAAAGATCCCAGGCGCACCTTGCCGCGCGCCCTCATCATCGGCACGGTAGTCGTCATCGCGCTTTATCTGCTGGCCAACGTGGCGTATCTCCTGACACTGCCTTTATCGGCGATTCAAAACGCGCCGGCCGACCGCGTCGCCACAGCAGTTGTCGACGCCATCGCGCCCGGATTCGGCGGCATCGCAATGGCCATTGCCATCATGGTCTCCACCTTCGGCTGCGATAACAGCTTGATCCTCGCCGGCGCCCGCGTCTATTACGCCATGGCCCGCAGCGGCCTCTTCTTGCGCTCGGCTGGAACACTGAACAAAGCGCACGTGCCCGGCCGCTCCTTGCTGGTGCAGGGCATCTGGGCCTCGGCGCTTGTGCTGCCGCGCACATTCAATCCCGCCACCCGGCAATACGGCAATCTCTACAGCAATCTGCTCGATTACGTCATCTCTTCGGCGCTGATCTTTTACATTCTGACGATTGCCGGAGTCATCCGCCTCCGCCAGACCAGGCCCAATCTGGACCGGCCCTATCGCGCGCTTGGCTATCCCGTTGTTCCCATCATCTATATCCTCGGCGCCGCCACCATTCTCTGGGCGCTCTTCATGTATCGCCCCTCCAGCACCTGGCCCGGGCTGGTGATTGTGCTCATCGGGGTGCCCGTCTATCTCATCCTGCGCCGCCGCGGCGCCTCGGAGTTCTAACCCGATTGAGCCTTCGATCCGCCGCATATAGTGGAACAATGACCAAACGTACCGCTATTCTCGTCTTTTCCGCGATTCCCCTGGCGCTTTGCGCAGCGGCCTTTCAGCAGCAGAATCGCATCAGCCCGCACGAGACCGTTTCAGTAGATTTAAGTGGTAAACAGATTTCCATCAGCTACGGCCGGCCTTCCCTGAAGAATCGTGAGTTCGGCAAAGAAGTAGCACCCTTCGGCCAAGTCTGGAGGCTGGGCGCTGATGAAGCCACGAAATTAACCGTGCCCGCCGCAGTAAAAGTGCAGGGCGGTCCACAACTGCCTGCCGGCAGCTATTCGCTGTGGGCCATTACCGGCCCGGACAAGTGGACCATGATCATTAACAGGCAAGCGGATGTGTGGGGCACGAATTACGACAAGTCACAGGACTTGGCGCGTTTCGATTTGCCCGTCCAAAAAACCGCGCCCGTCGAGGAGTTTACGATCACGCTTACTAAGAAGTCCGATAAGTCTGCCGAACTTACTTTTGCCTGGGGCGCCGAAAAGGTCAGTACCACATTGACGCTCATGTAGCCGCCTGAATGTCTTTCCCGTCTGACGGCTCGCTTCGCTTCGAAATCCAGGCCAGATGCTCGCAAACCGGTGCTCGCGCCGGTCTATTGCACACCGCCCACGGCGCCATCGAAACTCCCGTCTTCATGCCGGTCGGCACCCAAGCGACCGTCAAAGCGCTCACCCCGCGCGACCTCCTGGATGACCTGAATGCCAAGATCATCCTCGCCAACACCTACCACCTGTTTCTGCGCCCCGGTCATGAACGCATCGAGCGCTTAGGCGGCCTGCATCAGTTCATGGCATGGCCGCGCTCCATCCTGACAGACTCCGGCGGATTTCAGGTCTTCAGCCTCGATAACCTGCGCAAGATCACTGAAGAAGGCGTCCTCTTCCGCTCCCATCTCGACGGCGATCAGCACCTTTTCACCCCCCAGAGCACCGTCGATATTCAACTCGCGCTCGGCAGCGACATCATGATGGTGCTCGACGAGTGCCTCGGCTATCCGGCCACTTACGAAGCCGCTCGGGAATCCACAGATCGGACCATTCGCTGGGCATGCGCCGCCTTCGAGCATTACAGGAAACGCCAGAAGGGATTACATTGCGCCCTCTTCGCCATTGTCCAGGGCGGTATGTATCCCGGCCTCCGCCGCGCCTGCGCAGAACGGCTGCTCGAACTCGAAGCGCCGGGCTATGCCATCGGCGGCCTCTCGGTCGGCGAGCCCCGCGCCTTGAGCCTTGAAATCGCTGCCGCCACCGCGCCGCTTCTGCCCGCGGACCGCCCGCGCTATGTCATGGGCGTCGGTATGCCCGAAGAACTCCCGCTTTATGTGGCGCAAGGCGTCGACATGATGGATTGCGTCTTGCCAACGCGCAATGCTCGCAACGGCTACCTCTTTACTTCACAAGGCAAAGTGGTAATCAAACAGGCCCAGTACCTGGATGACCCATCGCCTCTGGATCCGGCCTGCGATTGCTATACCTGCCGTACTTTTAGCAAGGCATACCTCCGGCACCTCCTTCAGGCTGGCGAGATCCTGTTTTCTACCCTGGCGACCCTGCACAATATACGCTACTACCTTGACATCATGCGCCGGATGCGGCAGGCTATCCTAGTTGATAAGTTCCCGGAATTTCTAAAGTCCTGTGCCACCGCTGTCGCTGATAGCTGATCGCTGGCGGCTGCGAGCTAAATCCGAACAAAACTGAATGCTGTACTCCATACTTCTCTTTCAAACGGCCACCCCGCCGGGCAGTTCCCTATTCGGCGGCATCCTTCCTGTCATATTGATGATCGCCATCTTCTACTTCCTGGTGTTTATGCCTATGCGCCGGCAGCAGAAGAACCAGAAACAGATGCTCAAAACACTCGAAAACGGCCAAACGGTACTCACCAGCGGCGGTATCATCGGCACCATTGTGGCCGTGAATGATGATACGCTTATACTGCGAATTAAGCCCGACAATCTGAAAATTCAGGTAGCCCGCAGCGCTGTCACCAGTGTGGTCAGCACCGACGAGCCGCCCAAAAAGTAGTCGAGTTTCCCTAGTAGCTGTTACGCATGAAACGAAATTTACGCTTTAAGTTCATCTTCATCGTGGTCGTCATCCTGGTCTGTATTTACGGGATCATTGGCGTGCCGACCAGCAAAGCCCAGCTCGTCGCGAACTGGAACAAGAACATCCATCTCGGCTTGGACCTGCGCGGCGGTACTTACCTGGTCGTGCGCGTGGATCAGCAGGATGCGTTCAATGCGCAAGCGAACGCCGATGCCGACCGCCTCAAACAGGCCTTAACCAAAAGCGGCGTCACCTTCTCAGACATTACGGTCGATGAGGCGAAAACCCTGGCGACAGCTACCAAGGTGGCGATTGTCATTAAAGGCGTCCCGGCCACCCAGGCCGGTATGCTCCGCAGTGTCGTGAATGACCAGTTCTCGCAATGGCTGCTCACCCCGCAGAACGCCACCGATTACCGGATGACCATCAAGCCGACCGACGCCCTCACGATGTGGTCCAATGTCCTGAGCCTGACCAAAAACACACTGGATAAAAAGATCAATGCCCTCGGCCTGAGCGAGGCCACCGTTCAGCAGCGGCGCGAGGATGCCGATTCCGAACTGCTCATCTCGCTTCCGAACGTCGACGATCCCGGCCGGGTCAAACAGATTCTCCAGACTGCCGCCAAACTCGAGTTGTACGATGTCCGCGGCGGCCCGTACGCCAGCCGCGAGGACGCCCTGGCCCAGAATAATGGCGTTCTTCCGCCCGGCACCAAGCTGATCGGCGGCCCCACAACCGACTCGACCGCCCGCAGCGGCGGCGTCTACCTGGTCACCAGCAACCCCATCGTGCGCGGGCCGGACATTCGCGATGCCCGTCCGGAACAGGGCCAGATGCCCGGTAGCTGGGACACCGCTTTCGTGCTCAGCCAGGATGCGGCGAAGCGGTTCTCCGCCTATACGGGCTCCCACATCGGCCAGCGGCTGGCGATTGTACTCGACGGCAAGGTTTTGGAAGCGCCGGTCATTAAAGGACAAATTAGCGACAACGGCGTCATCGAAGGAGCCGCCAGCCAGCAGGATGCCAACGATCTGGCGCTCAACCTCAAAGCGGGCACGCTGCCGGCCGGTATCACTTACGAACAGGAAGATACCGTTGGCGCTTCGCTCGGCGCGGACTCCATTCGGAACGGTTTTGCTGCCGGTATCGCCGGCGTTCTGGCCGTTATCGTGGCCATGCTCATTTACTACAAGAAGGCCGGCATCAATGCCACCCTGGCGCTGATTCTAAACGCCATCATCCTGATCGCCTGCCTCAGTTACTTTGACGCCGTACTTACCTTGCCCGGAATCGCCGGAATCATCCTGACGATCGGTATGGCGGTCGATAGCAACGTCCTTATTTTTGAACGAATTCGGGAAGAGTTGCGGGCGGGAAAGGCGGTTATTCCCGCGGTAGATACTGGCTTTAGCAAAGCGCTGCTGACCATTATCGATACCCACGTGACGACGGTGGTCTCCTGCGCCATTCTGTTTTTGTTCGGCTCGGGCCCCGTCAAAGGGTTCGCCGTCACATTGGTCATTGGTCTCATCGCCAATGTGTTCACTGCCGTCTTTGTGTCCAAAGCGATTTTTGATTGGGAGCTTTCGAGACCCACTCCGGTGCGGGCTCTAAGTATTTAATCGGTGCGTTGACCCGTCAAATTTGCCGGGCCGCCACACTGCGAATTGGGAACATTTGTTAATCGCCGGTGTCTATCTGTAGTGAATGCCGGCTTTTGAAGCTGAATGGAAATCTTTAAGAACACGAATTTCGACTTCCTGGGTAAGAAGTGGCCGTTCATCACGTTGTCTTTGCTTCTTACTGCAGCCGGCATCGCCAGCCTTATTGTTAAAGGCGGCCCTAAATACGGAATAGACTTCACTGGCGGAGCGCTCATGGATGTCAACTTCATAAAGCGGCCCCCCACAGAGGCAATCCGATCTGCGCTCCATAAGGCTGTGCCTGGCGAGGTGGAGGTGCAGGAAGTTAACAACACCCAGGGCGCCGGCAGCTCGCAGGAAGTGCTGATCACGACCGGCGCAGCCGTAACTGACCAGAACATCCAGACCGTTCGGAGCGACATTGTCTCGGCCTTGAACACCTCCTTCAATCCGAACTCCGGAGGGAAGTTGGACATCAACCTGGCCGGCCAGACCGATCTGATGGACCGCCTGCGCGACCCGCTCGCCGCCGCCGGAGCTTCTCTCTCCGATGATCAGTTACAGGCGTTGGTGCAGCGGATCCTCGACTATCGCTCCGCTCATTCCGGCCTGATACACAACCTCGATGAGCTTTCTTCCGTTCAGGGTGTCACCCCTCAGGTCCTGAATGTTCTAAAACAGCAATGCTTTACCGGCGACTTTGCCATTCGCAGCGCCGAAGTAGTAGGCCCGAAGATCGGGGCGGATCTGCGCCAGCAGGCCATCAATGTTGTCCTCATTGCCCTGGGGGCAATGTTGGTCTATATCGCCTTCCGCTTTGAGTGGATCTACGGCGTCGCCGCGGTGATCGCGGTATTCCACGACACCATCATCACTATTGGACTTTTTTCGCTATTCAACAAGCCGATTGACCTGACCGTTATCGCCGCGCTGCTGACCCTGGTCGGTTACTCGATGAATGACACCATCGTCACGTTCGACCGCATCCGTGAGAATCTCCGGATGCAGGTGCGCGGCTCTTTCGAGCACATCGTCAATCTGAGCATCAATCAGACGTTGAGCCGGACGGTTTTGACTTCCGGTTTGACATTCCTGACCGCCATGTCCTTGTACTTATTCGGTGGCCAGGTACTAAACGGATTTTCATTTGCATTAGTTGTTGGTATTATCGTCGGGACGTATTCGTCTATATTCATCGCGAGCCCGATCCTGATCTTCTGGCAGAATCTGTCGGAGAGCAGGCGCAGGAGATCGCGGCCTGTGGTGGATACCGCCCGGGCGCGCAGTGTAGCGAATACGGTAAAGGCAGCCAAACCGGTGAAAACGGCAAAGTAGAAAAGCAATCAGTCGACCCCGGTGATATTCCGGGACGAGGTGAGTACACTATGTTCGAGCAAACGTTCGTAGACGGAACAACGAAAACCAAGAAGCCCTGGACCATCGCGCTATCCCTGATTCTCCAGATCTGCATCATCGGTGTTCTGATTTTGATTCCTCTGATCTACACGGAGGCCCTGCCGAGCGCGCAATTAAAGAGCATGCTGATCGCGCCGCCGCCTCCTCCGCCACCTCCGCCGCCGCCTCCGCCGCAGGCTCCGAAGGTGCAGCCCAAACCGGTGATCCGGCAGTTCATTGCCAACCAGTTGGTAGCGCCGAAAGTCATTCCCAAACAGATCAACAAAATTGAAGAGGCCGCGCCGCCACCCGATGCCGGCATCGGCGTAGTCGGTGGTACCGGTGAAGCCGGTGGAGCACTCGGTGGCGTGTTGGGTGGAGTGATTGGTGGTGTGCCGAGCGCCGCGCCGCCTCCGCCTCCGCCGCCCAAGAAGGCTGCCCCGGTTGGTCCGCAACGCATCGGCGGTCAGGTCATGGAAGCGAACCTGATCCGGCGCGTTCAGCCGATCTATCCGCCACTCGCAAAATCGGCTCGCGTGCAAGGCACCGTGGAATTTACTGCAACCATTAGTAAGGAAGGAAACATCGAAAATTTGCAACTCGTTCGCGGGCATCCTCTCTTGGTGCAAGCCGCGCGAGACGCCGTGTTGCAGTGGAAATACCGGCCTACGTTGCTTAACGGTCAACCAGTGGAAGTCATCACTGATATCATCGTTAACTTCACTTTGAGCCAATAGGTTAGTTCCAATAGGTAGTTAGAGAGCATTCAGCTTAAATTTAAAAACTCGATTCAACTTAGGAGAGAAGCATGATATTACAACTTCAGGTATGGGCGTTTTGGCTCCTGCAGGAACAGGAGGGCATCAGTTTTGACCCTCGTTCCGTTTGGAGCAACATGGGCGTGATGGCCAAATGCGTGGTCATTTGTCTGTTCATCATGTCGGCATGGTCGATCGGTGTCATGATCGACCGTCTGATTGCATATAACGCGGCTCGCAAGCAGTCCCGCGCGTTCGCTCCGGCAGTCGCCGGCGCGCTGCGCGAAGGCAAGCTCGATGAAGCCATCAAGATTGCTGACCGATTCAACAAGAGTCACTTGGCAAAGGTCGTTGTCGCTGGTTTGCAGGAATTCAAGGCACACCAGATGAGCTCCGAGATTCCGGGCGAGGACATCGAAGCCTCTCGCCGTGCTCTCGAGCGTGCCGAAGCCATCGTTCACGCAGAGCTGAAGCGCGGCGTCAGTAGCCTCGCGACTATCGGCTCCACGGCTCCGTTCGTCGGTCTGTTCGGAACCGTGGTCGGCATCATGAACGCCTTCAAATCGATCTCGACTTCAAAGTCGACCGGTCTGGGCGCAGTCGCCGGCGGTATTTCGGAAGCCCTGATCACAACCGCCGTCGGTCTGTTCGTCGCCATCCCGGCCGTCTGGATGTTCAACTACTTCACGAACCGTATCGAAGCGTTCGATGTCGAGATGGGCAACTCCAGTTCGGAATTGATCGATTACTTCCTGAAGCGCACGCAGAAGACTGCGGGCGCGGTGCGCTAAAGCGCCATTTTAATGATTGTCTCGAGTTGAATCGATTTTGGGGGCGAGAGGCGAATACCGCCTCCGCCCTTGTTTGAACTGGCTCGAGAAGGCTGATTTTAAGGAGTAGCGAAATGAAATTACCTAAGGCGCCGCCAGTTGTTTCAGACATTAACGTCACGCCCATGGTGGATGTGATGCTCGTGCTGCTGATCATCTTTATGGTCATCACGCCTATGTTGACGAAAGGTGCGCAGGTCAACCTGGTCAAGACGCGCAACCCGATCAAGATGCAGGACGCTGACAAAGAAGACGCAGTTCTGATTTCTATTACGCGCGACGGAAAGATCTGGCTGAGTCCGGGCAATACGATGATGCCGTTGGACCAGCTCGCTTCCAAGGTCAAGGATCTTCAGGCAGCGCGTACGGGTGACAAAACCGTCTATATCCGGGCCGACGCGCGCGCCAGATTTGGCGCAATTACCGACGTCATCGATCAGCTTCGGACGGACGGAGTGGATCAGCTCGGTTTGATAACGGAAGAGATTCAGGACAAGAACAAAAAAGGTTTAACTCTTTGATGGACCGCGCACAACGGCAGCAAACGCCTGTGGGCGTGGCTAAACGCGCACAACGGCAGCAAACGCCTGTGGGCGTGGCTAAACGCGCACAACGGCAGCAAACGCCTGTGCGCTTGGCAAAACGCGCACAACGGCAGCAAAACGCCTGTGCGCTTGGGGTTTTAGCTGATTTGAGTTTTAGCTGAAAGGATTTACAGCTTATGGCAATGGCAGTTGGCGGCTCTGGAGGAGCCAAAGCGGATATCAACGTTACTCCGCTGATCGATGTGTTGCTGGTGCTGCTGATTATCTTCATGGTGATCACGCCTTTGACGCCGCACGGACTGGATACGCTGGTGCCTCAACCACCACCGCCCAACCAGCCCCCGCCGCCGCCGAATCAGGATCCCACCGTGGTGGTGGAGATTTTGAAGGACACCAGCATGCAGATCAACGGTCAGCCGGTGAAGGAGTCGGATCTGCAGGCGCGGCTGGAGGATATTTTCAAGACGCGCGCGACCAAAGTCGTCTTCGTGAAGGGCGATCCGGATGTCGATTACCGCTATGTCGCCCGTGCGATTGACGACGCCAAAGGCGCCGGCCTGGACAAAGTGGGCATCATGACGCCGAAGGTCGAGGCGGGACAATAGCCCGGAGGAACATAGCCATGCGATTTTCGAAGGTAGCGTCCTTTGCGCTGTGCGCGGGCATGATTGTCTGCACCACCGGGTGCGCCAAGCTCGAGTCGCGCGACGACATGAATAAAGGCGTTCAGGCATACAAGAACAACAAGTATGCCGACGCGGTGAAGTACTTCAAAGAAGCAGTCCGGCTGGATCCAACGAACCAGAACGCGCAACTCTATCTGGCGACCTCATACATGATCCAGTGGGTACCGGGAGTCGACTCGCCCGACAATCAAAAGATGTACACCGCGGCCAAGCAGGAGTTTCAAAAGGTTCTGCAACACGATCCGAAGAACTCGCTGGCCCTCGCCTCTATGGCCTCCATGGCGTTCAACTCGGCGCAAGGCGCCGGGACGAATATGGAGCAGAAGATGTCCTATCTGCAGGATGCGGCCAAATGGAATGAGCGCCGGATTGAGGTCGATCCCAAGGATTCCGAACCATATTATTATCTC
Source organism: Terriglobia bacterium (assembly GCA_021324185.1). Lineage (GTDB taxonomy): Bacteria > Acidobacteriota > Terriglobia > Bryobacterales > Bryobacteraceae > Bog-105. The sequence continues at coordinate 19,634 of JAJPJN010000183.1, forward strand.
GGCGTGATTGACTGGACCAGAGCATTCGCTCCCATCCAGACAGCGCGCGTCGATGAAAAAATGAAGCCGGATGACCCCGGGCCACTGAAGGATCCAAAGGTTAAGGCAGAGCTGAAGGACAAATATTGGAACGACATCGTCGACGGCATGGACAACCTGAAGAAGTGCCTCCAGTACGACAAAGAGAATGAAGACGCCATGTCCTACATGAACCTGCTGCTTCGCGAAAAGGCAGCGCTGGAAGATACGCCAGAGCAGGCCAAGGCCGATGTGGCGCAAGCGGAAGACTGGTCGAACAAGTCGCTCGATATGAAGCGCATCAAAGCTTCGCGTCCGGCTCCTAAGACCGCCAGCTAAATCTAAGCAATGGAATACGTCCGAAACAGCGCATCGCGCTGTTTCGGAACAAACCCGGCCTCTCGAATCAGCCGGCGCAACTCCTCTTCCGTAACCACTCCCTCCGCGAGTTCCAAATCATCAGCGCCAAATCGCAGGCTTACTTGCGCCACCTTTAAGCCGAACAACTTCGTGCTGCCCTGGATGTGGGGCACGTCGTCAAGAAAGAGGCGCGAAAGGGCGACTGTTTTCAGGTATTCCACGCCCGTTGCGCCTGCCGCCACGAGCGGCCGGAAAACAGTGATTCTCGTGTGCGACAATTCGGCCAACCGATCCACACGTTCTTCTGCGCCACCCAGGAAAACATGCTCAAAAACGGCTTCTTCCGGCGAGAGCGTATAGCTGACGATGGATTCGGGGTGCAGGCGTTTGCGAACTGCATCGGCTTCTAAACCGAGCGCAACAAGATCGTTGCGGTTCCACAGTTCAACTGCCTGTTGTCGCGTAAGCATCTGTCTTTTCCAATCCCGCCCATTGGACAAACGTGCGGAGTCCTTCCATTTCTTTCTCGCCCAGCACGAACCGGATGTGATGGCGCAGATACGTTTCAGCAAGCGCCCGTGTGACGCCACGCTTTCCGTATTCGCTTTCGATGATCTCGTCGATATGCGTACTGCCGAACTCATAGGACGCCGTCGTGATGCGCGCAAGCCCCGGCGCGGGCTGCCTGCCTGCCCAGGCAGCGAACACCATCGGCAGGCCCGTCAGCTTTCTCCATTCGTCTCCTAAATCGAGGTGCTCATACGGCAGACTCTGTGGATCCAAACGCAGGGCCGGATCGCCGATGATGAGCGCCGCATCCGATTGGGCGAGCATGTCTTCAAGCCGCGGTTCCTGCGCGGTAATTTCCGGCTCCACGCCAAAGCGTTCGGCGAGAATGATGCGCGCCAACTGCACTGAAGTGCGTGACCCGATATCGGCGGCTACGGTCTGCACCTTGCGCCAGGGAACGCGCGAGAACAGGAGGATACTGCGCACCGGGCCGAAGCAGGCGATGCCCACGCCCGGAACAATTTCGAGCCGCTGGCGCGTAATCTCTGCGACTGGGACCAGCCCAACTTCGAGCTGGCCGCTTTCCAGTTGCCGGGCGCATTCAGAAGGGAGGGAAAAACTCAGGTCAACTTGCTCACGCTGCTCGCCATGCAGCATACCCCAGACGAGCGGAACTGTGTTCAGATAACTGACGGCGCCGATGCGGAATTTGTGCCGAGTCGAGTTCAACCTCCATCTTAGACGCCGCGCTGATTGCCCCAAAGCTCAACGTGCAATCTCGGGCTGAATCGATAGCCGTGTTCCTTGCAGATTTCGGCCAGCCACAACCCGCGTTCGCGCAGCACCTCGCGATTGATCCCTTCGGGCATTAAGACGATTTGTCCGGCCGCCGCCCCCAGCTCGCTCTGCATCTTTTCGATCTCCTCCAGATCAGAGGGCGAGGCCACGACAAACTTGATCTGATACGCATAGTCCGCCATCAGCTTGCTCAATACCGCCGGCCGGTACCGGAGCCGTTCGTGCTGCGGCGCCCAGCGGCCGCCCTCGCGATTCCAAGGGGTAGAATTCGCGAGCTTCGGGCTGATGCTCATCAGATCGCAGCGGACGGCTTGATACACCGTGCCGGCTGTCTCGATCGTGATATGCGCTCCGGTCGCGGCAATCGCTTCCGTAAGAGCCGCCATTTCGGGTGCGATCATCGGCTCACCGCCCGTAATGACCACATGCGAAGCCCCGAACGACTGTGCACGCTCAGCGATTTGGGTAATCGTTAATTCTTCGCCTTCCGGCTGCCAGGAGGTATAGGGCGTGTCGCACCAGGTGCAGCGCAGATTGCAGCCAGAGGTGCGCACAAACACTGAAGGCACGCCCACCAATGTGCCTTCGCCCTGAATGGAATAAAAAATCTCCGCGATTTTCACTTAAGTGCGGGGTCGGAGACACCCGCCTCATCGAAGCCTTTTCGCCGCAGCAAACAGGAATCACAGTGCCCGCAGGGCCGGCCTTGCGGGTCAGGATCATAGCAACTGTGCGTCAGGCTCAAATCGACGCCCAGAGCGATAGCCGCGCGAACGATGTCGGATTTGCTCATGCGAATGAGCGGGGCGCGAATGCTGATGCGGGATCTTCCTTCTACGCCTGCCTTTGTAGCAAGATTTGCCATGCGCTCGAAGGCTTCGATGAACTCGGGCCGGCAATCGGGATAGCCGGAATAATCGATCGCGTTCACGCCGATGAAAATGTCGGAAGCGTTTCTCACCTCTGCGTAGGCGAGCGCAAAGGAAAGAAAAATCGTGTTGCGAGCCGGTACGTATGTGACGGGAATGCCATTGCCCATTTCGGCAGCGCTGCGCTGCTTCGGAACATCCATATCGCTGGTGAGTGCCGAGCCGCCGAACGCGCGCAGATCAATGGCGATGATCTTATGCTCGGCCGCTTTGAGGTGTTCCGCCACGCGGGCAGCCGCTTCCAATTCCAGCCGGTGCCGCTGCCCGTAGTCAAAAGACAAACAGTAGTTTTCAAAGCCATCGTGGCGCGCAATCGCGAGGCATGTGGCCGAATCCAAGCCGCCGCTGAGCAGGCAAATCGCTCGCTTCGGAATCATTCCGTCTCATCCTTGCGGGTGACGGAAGCCGTAAGGCGTCCCGCATGCAGGCGGATATCCAGCAGTTCACCGACATTCGCTTCGCCTGCAGCGCGGATGATATGGTTCTGCGCGTTTGACACAATCGCATAGCCGCGGCTGAGCACCGCAAGAGGACTGAGTTGGGTCAGATGCGCTTCCAAAGCTTCCTGGCGCCGGCGGCCTTTCTCGAGCCGCGCGACAATCAAGCGGCGCAAGCTTTGCTCCAGAAGCTCCTGCTGGTGGCGGATTCGCGCAAAACGCAGGCGCAGGTTAGCGGCTTCCAGGCGCTTCGTTGAATCAGCTAGAGCGCGAGCGCGGGCTTCAATCAAACGACGTTCCAATCGCAACAGCCGCTCGTGCGCATCGTCCAACCGCTGCATACGCTTGCCGATCGCGCGATGCACGACGGTACTAGCCCGTTCGGCGCCGCGCCGGTGCAGATCGCGCGATGCGAGAAGCAAGCGGTAACGAATCGCCTGAATGGCTTTGGCACGGCACCCGGCAAGCTGCTCGAACAAGCTCTCGCGCGTGCAGATCACCATCTCGGCGGCCGCGGATGGTGTCGGAGCGCGCAGGTCAGCGACAAAATCGGCGATCGTGAAATCGGTCTCATGGCCGACTGCAGAAATAACGGGCACGCGCGAGGCGGCAATCGTTCGCGCGACAACTTCCTCATTGAAGGTCCAAAGATCTTCGAGTGAGCCGCCGCCACGGGCCAGAATCACGACGTCCGCCCACGTTTTGGAACTGAAATAACGCAGGCCGTCGCAGATCTGCTGCGCGGCGCCTTCGCCCTGTACCTGCGCCGGAAAGAGTCGGATGTGTAGCCCGGGAAAGCGCCGTTCCAAAACATGCAGCATGTCGCGGATGACTGCTCCTGTTGGGGAAGTCACGATGCCGATGCGCCTGGGCAGCTTCGGGAGAGACCGCTTTTTTTCCGCATCGAACAGGCCTTCGGCCGCGAGCTTCTTTTTCAACTGCTCGAATGCGATCTGCAGCGCACCGGCGCCTTGCGGCTCCAGCAACTCGACAATGAGCTGGTACTCGCCCCGGACTTCGTAGACTTCCAGGCGGCCGCGCGCCAGTACGGCGAGTCCATCTTGCGGCCGGAACTTGGCAAACCGCGCTGCGCCTTTGAAGAGCACGCACTTGAGCTGGCTCTGACCATCTTTCAAAGAAAAATAGAAATGGCCGCTCGTGACGGTGCGGCAGCCGGAGATCTCGCCTGCCACCCAGATATTTGAAAACTCCGACTCGAACAGGCGCTGCACGGCGCCGTTGATCTCAGAGACGGTGAAGACGCGCCGCTCAGGTCCCCAGGCAAGCTGCAGTTGCGCCGGTCCTGTCACATCGCGTGCCGCCATAGCTCACTTTCTAGTTTCAACCATGCGCTCCCGCCTGCGGGCAGTGCTATTCTAACGAGTTGCCCGGATTTCTCCGCGTTGCGAGTCCGACGCGCCACCCCCCAACCTAGATTATTGTTTTTGGAGATTTGATGAACGCCAAAGAAGCGCTTGAATTTGCTAAGAAGAACGACGCCCGCCAGGTTGACCTCCGCTTTACCGACCTGCCGGGCTTGAGCCAGCATATCTCCTATCCGATCGGGATGTTGAGCGAGGACTCGTTTGAAGACGGCTTCGGGATTGATGGATCCAGCATCCGCGGATGGGCAGCTATCAACGAGAGCGACATGCTGATTATTCCGGATCCATCGACGACCTTCATGGATCCGTTTGCCGAGACGCGCACGATCGTGATGCTGGGCGATATCATCGACCCGATTACGCGCCAGCACTATGATCGCGACCCGCGCTGGATTGCCAAGAAAGCCGAGATGTATCTGAAGAACAGCGGGATCGCGGATACGGCTTACTTCGGAGCCGAAGCCGAGTTCTTCATCTTCGACAACATACGTTTCGATCAGAACCAGCACAGCGGGTTCTACTTCATCGATGCCGAAGAAGGCCGCTGGAATTCCAGCCGCGAGCACAACAATCTGGGCTACCGGCCGCGCTACAAGGAAGGTTATTTCCCGGTTCCTCCAACAGATCACTACCAGGATCTGCGCAGCGAGATGGTGGCGACGATGGCGGAGTGCGGCTTGCAGATTGAATGCCATCATCACGAAGTGGCCTCCGGCGGCCAATGCGAGATCGATCAAAAGTTCGACACGCTGGTGAAGTCGGCCGACAACATGATGCTGTACAAGTACGTCGTCCGCAACGTCGCGTACCAGTACGGCAAGAGTGTTACGTTCATGCCGAAGCCGCTATTTGGAGACAACGGCAGCGGGATGCACACGCATCAAAGCCTGTGGTCCGACGGCAAGCCGCTCTTTGCCGGTGACAACTATGCTGGTTTGAGCCAGACTGCTTTGTGGTATATCGGCGGGTTGCTGCGGCACGCGCGCGCACTATCGGCTATCATTGCGCCGACTACCAACAGCTATAAGCGGCTGGTGCCGGGATATGAAGCACCGGTGAATCTGGCGTATTCACGGCGCAATCGCTCAGCGGCCGTGCGCATCCCCATGTATTCCAACAGCCCGAAATCGAAGCGCATCGAGTTCCGGCCGCCGGACCCGGCCTCGAATCCTTATCTGGCATTCGCGGCGATGATGATGGCGGGGCTGGATGGAGTGTTGAACAAGATCGATCCCGGCGAGCCACTCGACAAAGACATCTACGACCTTTCTCCGGAAGAGATGAAGAAGGTGCCTTCCATGCCCGGAACACTCGATGAGGCGCTGACGTGCTTGGAAGACGATCACGCATTCCTGACCAAGGGAGACGTCTTTTCCGAGGAACTGATTGAAACCTTTGTCAGCTATAAACGCAAGTCAGAAGCCGAAGCGGTTCGTCTTCGCCCGCATCCGTACGAATTCGCACTCTATTACGACATCTAAGTTCATCAGCCCAGGCTCTAGGGCGTGGGCTGATAACTCCCAAGCAACTTAAAAAACGTCGTGATTTCGCGCAGATGATCCAGGGCTCGGGCAACCTTCGGGTCAGTCTGGGATCCCATGAAATCGACGTAAAAGAGATACTCCCAGGGGCGTTCTACCACGGGCCGCGACTCGATCTTGGTGAGATTCAGATCGCGCAGCGCAAAGCAGGCCATGGCGCGGAAAAGCGCCCCCGGCTCATTGGGCGTGGTGAAGACGATCGAAGATTTCCAGGGGCGATTCCGGCGCTTAGGGAAAGTGCTTTGTTTCGTCAGCAGAAAAAAACGAGTGAAGTTCCTAGGATTGTCTTCTATGTGCCGTTTTAGAATTTTGGCGCCGTAGAGCCTGGCGGCGATGTCGGACGCAATTGCTGCCGCGCCTGGCGGCCGGTCTTTCACCAGCATCTTTACACTTCCCGCCGTGTCGTAAAACGATACCGGCTTAATTTGCGGATAGCGCTCAAATAGCTGGCGGCATTGGTTCAAAGCCACCGGGTGCGAGAATGCCTGGTGAATCTCGGAAAGCCTGGCGCCCGGCAGCGCGATGAGGTTATGTGAGATGCGCAAGGTGGTTTCACCGGCGATCAGGGCGCCGGAGGCAAGCAGTAGATCGTAGTTCTCATGCACGCTACCGTGCAGAGTATTCTCGATGGGAATTACGGCGTGAGTGGCTTCTCCGCGCCGGAGTGCCTCGAAAACAGCTTTGAAGGATTCGAATGGCAGCAGGCGGGCCCGAGCCCCCAGCAATTTGGTAGCGGCAGCGTGGCTGAACGCGCCCAGCTCGCCCTGGAAGGCTATGCGGAGTTTACGGTTAGCTGGCATCTTAGAAAGTAAAGTCTGGTGGTAAAAAATACACGGGTGGGTACTTAGGGAAACACCCAGGGTAAGCTACCGAGGATAATAGTAGTGGGCCGCGCCGGCGGAACTCGAGTGCATCGCATGAACATGTCAGCGGGGATTTGTTCTGATATCGGAACAGCCGGTGCGTCCTATCTGGCATACTCCCCCAATTTTATTTTTCTTGGGGAGCTGCGATAAGTCGAAACCATAAATTCAACGGTACCGAACTGTGCAGTTACCAGGTAGAAGGTTGCGGCAGGCGCGGGAATTTCTCCGGCTCCGCTACCGCGATGTGGAACAAGCCAGCCAAAGAATCGCAACTATGCATGGTAACCCTGAGTTTGCCATCGGGCTTAGCCGCCTGGCGGATATAGAGAACCGGGGTACTTTGCCCACCGTCTATCGACTTTATTCGTTATGCGTGATATATCGCCTCGATTTTGCAACTGTACTTAGCTGGTATGGAATCAGTTTGGATGAACTGCCGGCAGACGCTGCGCAATTACCGCTCGACAATACGCACCTGGTTGGTTTCGAACCAAGAGTAAACGTTTCCGCATCCATCCCGCTCGAGCTCGATCCCGATTTCGATCCGAAAAAAACCTCATTCATATCGCGTCAAGTGCGGCTGTGGGGCCGGGTTCCGGTCGCGCTACTTGGCGATCTGGATTTGAAGAGACACCGCTACGGATACATCGGTTTGGAGGATTGGTTTATGTATCCCATCCTGCCGCCCGGATCGTTTGTCCAGATCGACGAAAGCAAGCGCCGCATTGCCAGAGAGGGTTGGGCGCATGAGTATGAGCGGCCGCTGTATTTTGTGGAACACCGCTACGGGCACACTTGCGCCTGGTGTACGGAGCAATCGGGATTATTGATCCTGCATCCTCATTCCAGCTCCAAAGAGCTGCCGCAGATTTACCGGATGCCGGGTGAAGCTGAGGTGATCGGCCAGGTAGTGGCTGTCGCTATGCGGTTGGATCTGGGGAAGCGACGCCATACACATTCTTGAGCAATCCGAGGATGGCTTCGAAATCCGAGATGTGCTTGCGGCGCTCCGGGCCCTGGATGGATGCGGGGACCAGGTTTTTGTAAGGTGTCAGGCGCAGCCAGGCATCGATCAGCTCACTGCGATTCAGATCGTCAATCCCGTCGATATAGGTTTGCACGTCGGCCATCTTCTTCTCTAAAGGATAGGCGACCCATTCCGTAAACAACAGTTCGTGAATTCGTTTCAGGCTGCGGTTTGCCGCTAGTCCCTCAGACGGGCTGGTTCCGTAATGCTCATAACGGCCCGTGTTGGGATCACGCAATCCCGCGAGGTAGACTAAACGGCCGTAAACTGTTTCAATTCGGGAAAGCGTGCGCAACCAGATCTCGTCTGCTACGTCGTGGACGCGGTGGCTGGTTTGCGCATGGCGCATTTAGTTCTTATCATACATATCCCGGCGGCGCATACAAGCTCCTGTAAGTACTGGTAGGGCTAAGTACCGTTCCGATGTCAGAAAACGTTGACTACATAGCCTCGTGGCGTTGTATGGCTAAGTTATTGTACGGCTGAGAGTATTCGAAAAAATACGGACTATTTAGCCGGGAAATCCTGAATTATGAAAACACTAATTTGCTCTTCGCTCGTTGTATTCGGCTTCGTTGCAAGCCACGCTGTGATGGTCCAAGGGGCGACACTCCCCGTCACAATCACACACCCCCTATTAGCATTTGATGGGCCATTGCCGGACCCAAACAGCCCGAACCCTCCTTATGCACTGGATGGACCTTTACCCGACCCAAACAGCCCCAATCCACCGTATGCATTCGATGGACCGCTGCCGGACCCCAACAGCCCCAATTCCCCTTATGCACTCGATGGGCCATTACCGGACCCCAACAGCCCGAATCCGCCGTATGCATTCGACGGACCGCTGCCCGATCCGAACAGCCCGAATCCGCCGTATGCATTCGACGGACCGCTACCCGACCCGAACAGCCCGAATCCGCCGTATGCATTCGACGGACCGCTGCCCGACCCGAACAGCCCGAATCCGCCATATGCGTTTGACGGACCGCTGCCGGACCCCAACAGCCCGAATCCGCCGTATGCGTTTGACGGACCGTTACCCGATCCGAACAGCCCGAATCCTCCTTACACTTTCTGATGGTGCCGTCGCCTGACTCGAATACCTGAATCTTCCAAGGCCAGCTTTAAGTTTTTGCGACGAATTATTTATGTATTGCTCTCCGTGCGTTATTTGACTACGATTTAGATACGGCCGGAAAGCAGATTAATGGATTGGCCTGCGGTTATACAGTATGTAGAGCTCTGCTTGGGCTTTATTCTCGTCGCGAGACTGCTATCTCTCGGGCTCCACAAAGCATATCTTTACTTCTGCATTTTTCTCCTAGCCGACACCTCGGGGAACCTGATTTGGCTTGTACAGAAGCATCTTCAGGGCACGCCGCTGCGGTTTGATTATCGAATCGCCTGGCTGGTACAGCATGCCGTGTTGTGGGTGTTCACGCTATTAACCATTTATGCTTTGCTGGACGCCATCCTGGCCCATTTACCGGGCATACTCAAGCTTTCCCATCGAGTTTTAAACATTTCTTTCGCAGCCGCTATTTTGATCGCGCTATTCACTGCGCTGCCGGAATATCGCGAAGCCGTCAGCACGCAATCTCTTTTGGGCCGGATCGCGCATCTGGTGTCGGCGGGATTCGTTCTTGACCGCGTGGTAGCGACGGTAGCGCTGCTGGCGCTTCTCGCTATTCTGTTGTTTTTGTTATGGTTTCCGGTCCAGATGTCGAGAAATCTGGCCATGTTTTTCAGCGGCTTTGTGGTTTATTTCGCGCTAAAAGCGGCTCTCATGGTGGCGGTGAGCCTGTGGTCGGCCGGCTCGCGCGATTTTCTTCGCCTGGTGAGCATGCTGATTGCCGGGATTTCGGCGGGGCTTTTCGCCTACTGGGCTATCTTCCTTACGAAAGCCGGGGAGAAAGTACCGGCCAAGCTCAGCGTTGCGCCGGCGCATTCGCGGCAGGAAGATCTACTCATCGCGCAGCTCGAAGCCATGAACGCCTCGCTGCTGCGGGCTGTCCGCCGCTGACCCCATTGGACTTAATAGGCAAATAAGCGTAGCTTTTCGGGTTACAGCCTAAGATTTTTCCGATTTGGCGCATTTTTCTCCCGCTGGTTGTGCCGGCCAACCCAAAAAAAAGTTGCCGTTCTGGCCGCCAAAGGCGAAATTTGCTCTTGAAAACGCCCCCGCATTCCGGTAAGTTATATTCACGGTGATGACGCTGAGTAGTGTTGCGGTTGTGGCACCCTTGCTTTTGGGTGGCCTCACACTCGCCCTATTCTTCCCCATTCTTCGTTGGCTGTATCGAAGAACGTCAATCGAAGAGATAACACCGGAATGGCTGGAGAGCTTTTCGGTTTCCGCTTACTACCCGATGGAAGAGCTGCTGTCGGACGAGGATTTTACGTTTCTGTCGCGGCAGCCCGGTTTTGACGAATCTTTGTACAGGAAGCTGAGGCGGGAGCGGCTGTGTATTTTCCGGCAATACCTGCTACGGCTCATCTTGGATTTCAATCGTCTGCACGCTATCGCGCGTATGATTCTGGCGCGCAACAACCAGGATCGATCCGACGTTGTCACTCGGCTGATGCGGCTAAAATGGCAGTTTTCGGCTGCCGTGCTGGAAGCCGAGTGCAGCTATTTCTTATGCTGCGTGGGCTTCCGGTTCCTGGCGGCACGGCGGCTCATCGCAGTGCTCGAGAATATGAGCCTGGAACTCGCGGCTCTCTCCGAAGCACAAGCTGCAGCGTAACGGATTATCCCGCTTCCTCTATGAATTTCTTCAGCGCAGCCGTCGCCTGCAAGTAGTCCTCAAACTGTTTTTCGGCCTGCTTGAATTCCTTCGTGTGAACGCAGCGGCGGGCGCCTCTGTGTTCTGTGGGATAGCGCAGGTGAAGCATCTCATGAAACATGACAAACCGGACGACAAGCTCGGGCGCTTTTTCTGAATCGAGCAACGCGCTTAGCACGATGGCATGGTGGCATGGATCGTAATGCCCCAGAGTGGTGCGCGACGGACGAATGCTCCAGCCGAGTTGAGGCTGCGCCATCAGCCCGTGAAAATATTCAAAATTGAGATCGTCGAAAATTGCGCTGAGGTCGTACACGCGGCCCTTGGCATCGCGCAACGGCTTACGGCCACGCTGCTGCTTTGCCAGTTGCAGGTTTCGCCGGACGTCTCCACGGTTCAGATAACGGCGATAACGGGCCAGCACAGAGCGTTCCGGGGCGCGGCGGAATAATTTCGAAATGAGAATGAAAGCGAGCGCTTCCTGAATGGGTGCTGGAGCGGGTTGCAGGAGATCGCTGATTTCGATCAACAAGTGATCGTCTTTCAAACATGCTTTGCTGTTGGCGTTGGCGTAGCGGCGAAAGTGAACCGAGATTTTGGGCAGCGGCGTTCGCGGCTTGATGGTTCGAAAAACGCGTGCGTATATCTGCTCCGGAGTCTCAAAGAGGAGAGCAGACTCGACTTGCATTTTTTCCAAAGATAACATGGTGGTTCGGTTTTGTTGTTATCCGTTGAGGTGAAAAAAAATGAAGAGTTGGACGGCAGGTAAGTATTGTTGACCGCAAAGATCAGCGCCATCGGCTGCGCCGTTCCCCCGCGCGTATTGACGAACCAGGATCTCGAAAAAATGGTCGAGACCACGGATCAATGGATTCTGGAGCGCACCGGCATCCGGGAACGCCACATTGCCGATCAGTCGACAGCCACATCCGATATGGCCGTGGCTGCGGCGCGCGAAGTATTGGCCAGCAAAGGCATTCCTGCGGCCGAGATCGAAGCCATCATTGTTTGCACAGTGACGCCGGACATGATGTTTCCCTCCACTGCCTGCCTGGTTCAGGACCAGATTGGCGCATCAGGCGCATGGGGTTTTGACCTGGTGGCCGCATGCTCCGGATTTATTTACGGACTGACAGTGGCGGCAAACCTGGTGATGGCCGGCAGTCATCGCAAAGTTCTGGTGATCGGCGCAGATACCATGTCGCGCATTCTCGATTACACCGATCGCGCGACCTGCATCCTTTTCGGCGACGGCGCCGGTGCGTTCTTAGTTGAACCGGCAAACGAGGGAGAAGGCGGGTTTATTGGTCATCTGAACGAGATCGACGGTTCCGGCGCGCCCTATCTGAATATGCCCGCGGGAGGCAGCAGGCTGCCTGCGAGTGAAGAAACGGTTGCCAAACGTCTGCATTATGTGAAGCAGGAAGGGCAACAGGTCTTCAAATTTGCGGTGCGCAAGATGTATGAGCTGTGTGAAGCGCTGCTCGAAAGGCACGGCATCTCGCCTTCGGAAATCAAGCTGTTGATCCCGCATCAGGCTAATAAGCGCATTATCAATGCAACCGCGGAGCGTCTGGGCCTGCCGCCGGAAAAAGTGGTGCTGAACATCCATAAATACGGCAACACAACGGCTGCAACGATTCCGCTTGCAACGCGCGATGCGATATTGGAAGGCCGGTTAAAGAAGGGCGATCTGGTGCTTTTTGCGGCCGTGGGCGCAGGCTATACAGCGGGCGTTGGTTTGTGGCGCTGGGCGTTTTAGCGATTTGCTGCGGCTGCACTGCGTTTTTGTCCCCCGGCTGAATACCTGCTTCTTTGAGCTCCCGCTGGTATTCCTTCAACACGCGAACAACGTAGGTACGCGTTTCATAGTAAGGCGGCAGGCCGCGATATTTTGACACGGCGCCGGGACCCGCATTGTAGGCTGCAAGAGCAAGCACAGGATTGTAGTGATAGCGCTCGAGCAAGGCGCGTAGATAACGCGCGCCTCCCGATGCATTCTGGTCGGCTTTGCCGGGATTGACGCCCAATTCAGCCGCCGTGGCCGGCATCAGTTGCATGAGGCCCAGCGCGCCTTTCCGTGAAATCGCCTCCTGGCGCAGCCCCGATTCGATCTTTGCGACCGAACGCAACAAGGTTTCGTCTACACCTTCTGTTTCCGCGGCCTGGTTGAGAATGGCCCGGGGGGTTTTGAGTGAAGGAGGAGCCGGGTGATCGGAAGGGGTGGCCGGCGGTTCAGCAATGGGGACGATTCCGCTGATTTCTGCAGCCGGATATTCGAGTGTTCCGTTGCCGACATGCAGTACGTAAACTCCATCAGCTACGGTGTGTGAATCTGCGGTAATGCAAAACCCGGATGCAAGATAGACCGTTTCGCGGGCGAGGCAGGCGGCTGCCGTTATCAGCGAGAGCAGGATCAACACCGCGAGACGCATAAAAGTGAAAATCAGCCGCGCATTCTTTGAGTAGCGCTTCTTCCTTCGAAGTCTTCGTCGAAGGTGCTTGAATCGGATGCGGTATCGAGCAGCATGAACTCGTGTTCCAGTAGTGTAGCGGATACAAGCGTCTTGACGGCCACTTCGGCAATACTGCTGTTCTTGCCATAACGCGACGTGAACAGGTCAGACACGTCTTGCAACTGTTTCCGAATACCGGAAAGGTATCTCGTCATGGCAGCGTGTTTATCCCGGCTCAGTGGATACTCCACTCTGCCCTCCTATTGGTTTTGTTGGCGCTTTCCCACATTGTGCCACAAACCTGGAAGGACCTGCACGCTAGCATGAGGTGATAAATGGGTCTTCCAACTTCCCTCGTGTGCAGCCGCTGCGGCCAGACGTTTGCTGCGAATCAACTGCTAAATCTGTGTGAATGCGGCGGGCCGCTGCTGGTGAATTATGACTTAGATGCAGTTCGAAGGAACTGGCGCAAAGAGGATCTGCAGGGCGCGCCGGCGAGCATGTGGCGCTACGAACCGGTGCTGCCGGCCACGCGCTCTGAAGCGGTCTCTTTGGGTGAAGGCTGGACGCCTCTGGTAGGGGCAGAGAAACTGGGGCGGGAACTCGGGGCGGAAAACCTCTGGATCAAGGATGAAGGGCAGAATCCGACCGATTCCTTTAAAGCCAGAGGGTTGTGCTGCGCCGTCACCATGGCAAAGAAATTAGGAGCCAAAAAACTCGCGATTCCGTCTGCAGGGAATGCCGCGAGCGCGCTGGCGGCGTATGCGGCTGCGGCCGGAATCGAGGCCAACATTTTCATGCCGCGCGATGTGCCGCAGGCGAATTTCGTGGAGTGTAAAGCCTACGGCGCAAACGTGACGCTGGTGGATGGGCTGATCAGCGATTGCGGAAAAATGGTTGCCGAACGCAAGGCGCGCGAGGGCTGGTACGAAGTCAGCACGTTGAAGGAGCCCTATCGCATTGAAGGCAAGAAGACGATGGGCTACGAGGTCGCGGAGCAATTCGAATGGCAGCTTCCTGACGCCATTCTGTACCCTTGCGGCGGCGGAGTTGGCCTGATCGGGATGTGGAAGGCGTTCGAGGAACTGGAAAAGCTGGGCTGGACCGGCAGCAAGCGCCCGAAGATGATTTCCGTACAGGCGGCAGGTTGTGCCCCGATTACGCGCGCGTTCGAAGAACACAAAGAAACGAGCGAATTCTGGCAGGATGCGCACACGATCGCGAGCGGGCTGCGCGTGCCGAAAGCGCTCGGGGATTTTCTCGTGTTGCGGGCGATTCGCGAAAGCGGCGGCGTTGCGATTTCCATTTCCGACGAAGAGATGCTGGATGCAGGACAGGAAACTGCGGCTTGCGAAGGAATCTTTCCGGCGCCCGAAGGCGGAGCTTGCGTTGCTGCTGTGCGTGAGCTCTTGCGAACCGGTTTTCTGCGCCCGGAAGAAAAGATCGTGATCTTCAACACGGGGTCAGGGCTCAAATATCTGGAGGCGTACTCAACGCGTTTTCCGCGCCATGTAGCTGCGGAACAGGACAAGCTGGGCGGGCTCATTACGCCGCGGTAAATCTTCAGTAAAAATCCGCGTAGAACTGCCAGATCGGAGTGATTCGCTGCCAGGCCGCGCCCATTTGTGGCACGATAGAAGGGTCAGTTTGGAGTGCCGGTTTTCCCGCTTTGTGTGTTTCCCTCGCAGGTTTCGCCCAACTCAGGTTACCTCGTTTCCGAACAACAGTTAGGAGAGTTTATTCAGTGACAAAGCTTTTCGTAGGGAATCTTCCCTACAAGGCTACGGAAGCAGATCTTCAGAATTTTTTTGAAGAGGCTGGCGTACATGTGGACAGTGTCAATATTTTGCGTGACCGGTTCAGCGGCGAGGCCAGGGGATTTGGATTTGTCGAGATTAATGACGACGCACTGGCTACTCAGGCTGTGCAGTCCTGCAACGGCCGCGCTCTGATGGGGCGCGCGCTGGTGGTGAATGAAGCGCGGCCGCCGGAGCGGCGTGAGCGCTCGCAAAGCGGCGGTGGCGGGGGACGCCAGCGCGATTTCGGCGGAAGCAAGAACCGCTGGTAATCAGGTTTTCCATTTCCGGAAGATGGATTGCATGATTGCCGTCCATCTGGAGGCGGGCGCTGTTTCGATCCGGGATAAAGCGGCGCCCGAGCGAGCGGCTGGATTCGCGCTGCTCAAGACGCGCGTGGCCGGAATCTGCAACACCGATCTCGAGTTGCAGCGCGGCTATTACGGCTTTTTGGGAACGCCGGGACACGAATTCGTAGCGGATGTAGTGGAGGCGGATAATTCTGCGCTGGTGGGCCGCCGTGTGGTGGGCGAGATCAATCTCGCTTGCGGCCGCTGCGAATTTTGCGCCATTGGCTTGGGACGCCATTGCCTGAACTGGACGGTTCTGGGCATCGTGAAACACGCTGGTGCATTTGCCGAGTTCTTCACGCTTCCTGAAGCGAACCTGCATGTTGTGCCCGGCGGCATTTCCGACGAAGAAGCGGTTTTCGTTGAGCCACTTGCGGCGGCCTGTGAAATTCTGGATCAGGTTGAAATTCCGCGCGCAGAGCAGGTTGCTGTGTTGGGGCCCGGCAAGCTGGGTTCACTCATTGCGCAAGTGTTGCGGGCTCATGGCGCAAATGTGACGGTCTTCAGCCGGAATATGGCAAAGCCGCGTGCGGCCTACCGGTTTGTCGTGGATGCAACCGGTTCTGCAGAGGGACTGAAAGAGGCCATCGCAATGGCGCGGCCGCGTGGAACCGTCGTGATGAAATCGACCGTTCACGGCGATGTGCCGGTCGATACCGCGGCGGTTATCGTTAACGAGATCAGTTTGATCGGTTCGCGCTGCGGACGATTTGAACCGGCGCTCGAATTGCTGAAAAGCCGTCAGGTAGATGTTCGTTCTTTGCTGCACGCGGAGTTTCCGCTCGGCGAAGCGGCGCAGGCGTTCGCCGAAGCGGCAAAACCGGGCGTGCTGAAAATCTTATTTCGGTTCTGAGCCTGACTGCGCTTTCGTTGTATTCGCGACCGCTGTGAGCGGCGTTATTCCGCCTCCAACCATCGCGCGATTGAACGCGGGTACTTCTTTGTCCACCAGAGCGCGGTAAGCGGCTTGCGCCGTGCTCAAGCTCTTCTCAATGGTCTCGAGCACCTCGATTGAGGTCTGTGTTGGCGCAAAATTCGCGCCGCCTGCGACATCGCCGGCGCCGGTGCCGACCTCTCCATTCAGCCAGATCAGATTGAGATAGATCTTATACGGCTCTACGTAATACTTGTCGTCGCTGTTTGCTTCCGTCTTGGAAATCAATTCGTACTCGACGTTCTTCATCTTCTGATCCATGCCTTGCACGGTCTTCAGCAGATCGGGTTTGCCGTTTTCGGCCCGCAGCATCTTCTGCACGTCCTCCACCTGCTTGCGCATCCACTCGATCTGATTCACCATATCGGAGGTCTGGGTGATGTCGTCGCGGATACGGAGTTGCAGTTTTACGGAAGCAGCCAATTCAGCATCCGTCGCGGGAGTTTTGGGCGACTTCAGAATTTCTATCGGCTCGTTGTAGTCTTTGCCGGCCACAGTCAAGCGCACCGTGTATTTGCCCGGCGCGACAATCGGGCCCACTTGAGCCTGCTGAATGCCCCAATGCGTGATCGGCCGGGAGTCGGCGTGGCGGAAACGCGGTTCATCCCAGATGAACGGATTGTCCGGTGCGTCGGTACGCAGCTTCACCAGCTTCGGCGGCTCGTAGCGCAGGTCCCAGTTGCGGCGATTGAGGCCGGGATGCGCAGCGATGTTCTTGTACTCGCGAACCGGTTTGCCTTGTGCATCGAGAATAGCGAGATTGGCACGCGCCGGCGACTTCAATTCGAAATCGATGAAGGCGTGGCCGCCGGGCACGAGGCGATACGCCGTTAGCGGCTTGTAGAGTGTGACGGCCGCTTCAGACGGATGATCGGCTTTTTGCTCGAGCGGTGTGATGTCGTCCATGATGTAAATGCCACGGCCATATGTGGAGACAACTACGTCATGAAACGTCTTCTGTACTTCGATCCAAGTGACCGGCGCGTGCGGCAGGCCGGCTTCCATGGCATGCCAGTTTGCTCCATCATCAGAGGAATAATAGAAGCCGTTGCCCGTGCCGGCAAATAAGAGGCCTTTCTTGTTCGGATCTTCCGCTACTGACTTCACGTAGGCAAGCGGTCCCTTGGGTAAGCCGCCGGTGATCTTCGTCCAGCTCTTGCCGAAATCCGTCGTCTTGTAGATGTACGGATCACGATCGTCCATCAAGTGAAAATCGACCGCGATATAAGCTGTGCCCGGATCGAAAAATGACGGCTGAATTTTGGAGACGCTTCCCCAGGCCGGCATTCCGGCGATGTTCTGGGTCACATCGTTCCAATGAGCGCCGCCGTCTTTCGTGTACCAGACTTTGCCATCGTTTGTTCCTGCCCAGATGAGGCCTTTTTGAATGGACGAAGGCGCGATGGCAAACACCACCTCGCCGTAAAACTGGCCGAGATTATCGGCCACAATGCCGCCGGAGGAGACCAGGCGGCTGGGATCTTTGGTGGACAGATCAGGACTGATGACATCCCAGCTCTGCCCGCCGTTGCTGGTCTTGAAAATCACCTGGCAGCCGTAATAGACGGTGTTGTGATCGAAGGGATCGATCGCGAGCGGCGGCGTCCAGTGGCAGCGGTATTTGGTTTCGTTTGGAGGTGAATCGAGCGTGTGAATCCAGGGGCTGACTGATCGAGCCTCTTTCGTCTTCGCGTTATAGCGCGTGACTTCGTTGCCGTAACAAGTAGCCCAAACGATGTCGGGATCGGTGGGATCAGGCAGAGTAAAGCCGGATTCGCATCCGCCGAGGTTGTGTTCCCAGCCGTCACCGGCAGCTTGGACGGGCATGCCGCCGACTGCTGCGCCGCCGCCGAGTCCACCACCGGGGCCGCCACGGCCGCCAGCGCCGGCAGCAGGATTTTCACCTTCAGCGGCTGGTGTTTCGCCAGCAGCAGGAGCCTGATTTTGAGTGCCGGGAGCGCCTGCCTGGGCTTGTGTTTGCGGCCGCGTTCCGGGGGCGCCCGGGCCTGCGGGTCCGCTAGGAACTGCGCCACCTCCGGAAGCTGCGCCGGCTGTATCCGGATTTTCCGTTTCTCCACCGCCACCGCCGCCGCGCCCGCCGAAGCTGCGCCCGGCGCTGGGACCACGCATGGTGCTGTTGTCCTGCATATTGGTGTAGATCCAATACGGAATCTGATTATCGACGGCCACGTGGTACATCTGCCCGATGGGGAGAGTGACGCGGTGCAGGCCGCGCCCGTGGACCGTGGTAATGCTCATTCCGGCATCATCGGTGATGACAAAGCGGTCGGCGTTTGTCGGATCGATCCAGATATCGTGCGTATCGCCGCCCCAGGGGACAGTTCGAAACGTCTCGCCGCCATCGAGCGATTGATGGAAGGAGCTGTTAGCAACCAGCACTTCGTTTTCATTTGAGGGTGAAACAGCGATGCGAATGTAGTAGCCGGCGCGCCCGATCAACTCACGGCTGTGGCTCAACACGCGCCAGTTTTCGCCCGCGTCATCGGAACGCCAAAGGGAGCCTTGATTCGCAGTCTGAATAAGAGCAAAGACGCGATTGGAATCGCTGGGCGCGATCGCGACGTCAATTTTGCCGACTGGAGGACGGGGCAGGCCGTGGCCTGAGATGCGCGACCAGGTAGAACCGCCGTCCCGCGACACGAAAACCCCGCTGCCCGGACCGCCGCTGAATTCTCCGTAGGTGTGCATGACGATTTGCCACATGCCGGCGAAGAGAATGTGCGGATTGTGCGGGTCCATCGCTAATCCCGAACAGCCGGTATTCTCATCTGCAAAGAGGACGCGGTCCCAATGAGTGCCGCCGTCGGTAGTGCGGAAGACGCCGCGCTCCTGCTGCGGGCCCGTGGCGCGGCCTAAAGCGCAGACGAAGACATCGTTTGCGTTCTGGGGATCGATGACGATTCGCGCGATGCGGCCGGTTTGATCGAGGCCCATGTGCTTCCACGTCTTGCCTGCGTCTGTGGAGCGATAGACGCCATCGCCCATTACGTCGCTATCGCGAATGGCCCAAGCTTCGCCGGTGCCCGCCCAGACGGTACTTGGATCAGATTGCGCAACCGCCAAAGCGCCAATTGCGGCGGCGGGCTGATCGTCAAAAATGGCCTGAAAGCGGTTGCCGCCATCGGTCGATTTCCAGACGCCGCCGGATGCCGCGCCGGCGTAATAGACGCTTGGATCTCCCGGTACGCCCGCCACGGCAGAGATTCGATTGCCGACTTGCGGTCCGAGAAATCGAAACCGCAATCCGTCCTGATTGGCGCGCGCAGCGCCGCCTGCCTGGGCCGATGCTGAAATGCATGCGCAGAGCATGCCTAATGAACAAAGGCTAAGTTTATGGATTAATCGCACCACCGCTCCTCAATGAAGGGGATGCGAACCAGTATATGACGCGCGTAAGCGCTTTCACGACTATGATCAGAAGCTGATGAAGTTTTCGCGAATGATCTCGGCCGTGGATCTGCATGCTTGCGGCGAACCTGGCCGCGTTATTACCGGCGGAGTCCTGGATGTGCCCGGAAACAGCATGTTTGAGAAGCGGCTTTATATCGAGAAGCACATGGATGATCTACGGCTGCGAATGCTGCGCGAGCCGCGCGGGTACCCGGCTGCAAACTGCAATCTGCTGCTGCCGCCGGCGCACCCGGAAGCGGATGCCGGCTTCGTGATTATGGAGCAGGTGGAATACCCGCCTATGTCGGGCAGCAACACGATTTGTGTTGTGACGGCTCTGCTTGAAACCGGAATGATTCGCGCGCAGGGCGACACAGTGCGGCTGAAATTGGAAGCGCCTGCAGGCCTGATTGGGGTTGAGGCGCAAATGCGGGATGGGCAGGTGATCGCCGTGACTTTTCAGAACCAGCCTGCCTTTGCCGTGCATTTGGATGCGAAAGTCGAGGTGCCGCAATTGGGCACGATTCAGGTCGATGTCGCGTATGGTGGTATGTTCTACGTCATTGCGGATGCCGGGCAGTTCGGATTGAAACTCACTCCGGACGAGGCGCGCGATATCGTGCGTATCGGGGAGATGATCAAAGCCGCCAGCCGCGATCAACTTCCCGCTGTGCATCCGGAGAACCCGGCGATTTCGGGAATTACCATCGCACAGCTTTCGGCTCCGGCAATAGGCGAAGCAGACCGGCGCAATGCCGTGATCGTCTCGACCGGAGAACTGGATTGGAATCGCCCGTCCTCCTGGACGGGAACGCTCGATCGGTCGCCCTGTGGCACGGGTACCTGCGCCAAAATGGCTGTGCTGCATGCGAAAGGGCTTCTGCCGCTCAACCAGGGTTTCGTTCACGAAGGCATTCTGGGTACGACTTTCACCGGGCGCTTGCTGGCGGAGAGCAAGACGGGCCCATATAACTCCGTAGTCCCGGCCATTACGGGGCGGGCATGGATTACGGGCTTCGCAAATTACGTGGTCGCGGAGGATGATCCGTTTCCGGACGGCTTTGTCGTTGGGGATCTATGGGCGGCGGCGAAATAAGAAGCAACCCCGGAGACGGAAAAGCGCAAGCAGGAAGCCGGATGTATTTCGCTGCGAACGCTACCATTTCTCTTTACGGGTTCGCACATTCACGAGAGTTCGCGCCGCCTTGCCTATGCCGCACTCATCGCGGTCTGCTTATTGTGGGGCGCGACGTATCTCGCCATTCGCGTCGCAGTGGAGGAGATACCACCCCTTTATCTGATTTCCGGCCGGTACATTATTTCCGGTGCGATTTTACTGGCGCTCGCCGCCCTCGGAGGAGCGAGACTCCCGCGCGGGCGCGAACTGCTCTATACGGCGCTGTGCGGCATCATCTGCATTGGGATCGGAAACGGATTTCTCGCCATCGTCGAGCAATGGATTCCCAGCGGATTAAGCGCTCTGTTCTACACCACTTGTCCGTTCTGGATGATCGGCATTGATGCGCTGCTGCCGCATGGAAAAAAGCCGCATCGCGTCAGCGTCACTGGCTTAGTCCTTGGGGTCTGTGGAGTGATTTATCTCGTCTGGCCGGCTGTTCACGGTGAAGGAATTACCGGACGCACGGTGGCCGGATTTCTGCTTCTGCAGGTCAGCGGCATCGGCTGGACGCTCGGGTCCTTGTTGCAGAAACGCGTCAGGACGCAGGTTCCTCTGTTCGTCAGCGGAGCGGTGCAGCAGTTCGCGGCGGGTCTCGCGGTGGGAGTGCCGGCGGTGATCTTGGAAAAGCCGCCGCACACGATTTCGCTACAGTCGGATCTCGCGGTCGGCTATCTCGTCATCTTCGGCTCGATTGTAGGATTCAGCAGCTATATCTATGCGCTGGCGCGCTTGCCGGTGGCGCTGGTCTCCATCTATTTGTTTGTGAATCCGATTGTCGCGGTATTCCTGGGCTGGCTCTTGTTGCGTGAACCGTTTGGCTATCGCGAGCTCGTGTCGATGGCCATTATCTTTGCGGGCATTGCGTTAGTGCGCTGGAGCGAAATGAGCCGCGGCGTAAGCGTAAGCACGGGCGGATTTGACGACTCTGCAGTGATTCCCGTTAATGAGTAACGGCGCCGTATCAGCGGTTTGGCAGCGACGACGTCTGGTAACTCCGTCGCAATGGCGTTCACAACCGCAGCGGCTTCGGAAAAAGTTCCGAGACTTGTTTCTGTGATTTGCCCGTCCGCAACAAAGACCACGGCGGCACGGCGCGTCACAAAGTATACGGCGACGAATATGGTGGCTAAGGCTGCAAAGGGCAATCCGGCTTTGTCGCCCTGCTTTGATAAGGCGGCTGCGGCGGCCAACAGGTAGATGGCAGCCGCGATGACCAAATAACCCGGGTTCGTTGTGACGATTCGCTTCAGTTTGGTAATTTGCGGCAGACGGATGATGGCTTGCGCGCGCAGATCACGCCGCCGGACTACGATGTAATTCTTTGTCACTGTCGCCAGGGAATTCTCGTGCAATATCTCTTCAGCCGCCAGGGCAGTCTTCACCGGGTCCGTATGCTTCACATGCGGCAACGCTTTTTGCTCCTCTTAACTGCTGTTCTTATCGGTGCGGCAGGCTATTGGCTGAGGTTTTTGGCGCCGATCGGTGCCGAGTGGCGCGATCGCTCGGGTGGCATAGCCTACGTTGTGTTCTGGGTCGTAGTGGTAGCCGGTTTAGTTCCCCAGGCCAGGCGCTGGCGAATCGCGCTGACTGTTTTCCTGGTTACGTGCGGATTGGAGTTTGCGCAGTTGTGGCAGCCGCCATGGCTCGAAGCGATACGCAGAACGTTCCTGGGAAGAGTGATTCTTGGAACTACGTTCGACTGGTCGGATTTTCCGTCGTATGTCGCCGGGGCCTTACTTGGGTGGGCGCTGCTTTGCGTGCTCTTGCGACGGAGTGCCGGTTAGGCGGTCAAGCGGAAAGCGTGCGCGCGCTCGTGCTCTAGCAACCATTGCTTGCGATCCATACCGCCGCCGTAACCGGTGAGTGAACCGTCGGCTCCAATGACGCGGTGGCACGGGACAACGATTCCGATCGGATTGGCTCCGTTGGCGCGGCCAACTGCCCGGGTTGCGTTCGGCTTTCCAATTTTGGACGCAAGTGCTCCGTATGACAGCGTTGTCCCTGCGGGGATTTCGCGCAGCGCCGCCCAAACCTGCTGCTGAAAACGAGTACCGTTTGTGCAGGTCGGGATGAGATCGAGCAGTGAGAAATCTCCCGCGAAGTAAGCTTCGATAGGGTGCCGAAATAAAGCGGGAATTGGCGTAGTGTTCAGCTCGCAGGCGCCATAGTGGGATGCCAGCAATCGTTGAAAGCGGTCCTCAAAGCCGTGGAAATCGAGGGCACGCAGCCCGGCATCGTCCCAGGCGAGCGTCAGTGTGCCGATTGGCGAAGATAAATGTCCGATATTTAGTTGCATGGTTGTTCCTTTTGAGTGGCGCCTCCATTGGTCCATAAATGCATGGCAGCATATGCACGCCACGGGCGCCATGATTCTGCGGCGGCGAGCAGTTTCCTGGGATTGGTTTCTTTCAGCGCTTTTTTGAGGCCAAGGTCGGTGTGCGGGAACGCGTCGGGCCAGGCGAGCGCGCGCATCGCGATGTATTGCGCTGTCCATTCGCCGATGCCCTCAATAGCTTTCAGCTTCTGAATTGTGTCAATCGGATCGGCTTCGGGCGATAGCTGCAGATCTCCCCCGGCAAGGGCTTTTGCGATTCGCAGAATCGTTCGTGCGCGTGCGGAGGTGATGCCCAGCCCGGCAATATCACTGATTTCGAGGCGAGCGATTTCGGCTGCATTCGGGAAGGCAGAAGAAAGCTCGGCAAACGGCGATTGCACTGCGGTTCCGAATGCGGCTGCAAAGCGTCCGGCCAAGGTTCGAGCCGCCCGCACGCTGATTTGTTGGCCCAGCACGGCTCTCACGGCGACTTCGAATTCGTCGAAAGCACCGGGCACGCGCAGTCCGGGTCTCGCTGTCGCGAGCGCGCCCAGCAACCCGTTTACCTCAGCCGGGTGACATCCCAGATCGAAGAGCCGTTTCACCCTGGCCAGCACGGCGGGAATTATTTTCGAAAGCGAAGCGGATACCAGGACGCGTATGGTCTGCCGGGCGGCGCGATGCGTTACTTCGATCCAGCCGGTGTGCAGTTTGCCGGCGCGAAGAATGCAAACCGTGCGGCGGTAAAAAGCAGAACTGATCTCTTCCACTCTTGCGATTGCGCGCGCGCTCAGAAAGGAGATGATGCCGTCCCAATCATAGGGCGAGCGATAGCTAAGTTCGAACGATAGCGCGTCCGCCGGCTGGCTGTTCAAGGGTGCTCTTCTCAGCTTTCGCGGATTGAGCCGGTACCGCTGCTGAAAAAGCGCATCGAACCGGCGCACGCTGTGAAAGCCGGAAGCAAATGCGATTTCAGTCAGCGAGAGGGATGTGTCGGTAATCAACTGCTTTGCTAAAAAAAGACGGCGCGTCTGGGCATAAGCAATGGGCGTGACGCCGAATTCGGCCTGAAATACTCGCCGCATGTGACGTGAGGTGACGCCCAGCCGGTCTGCAATGCCGTCTACGCCGATTTCTTCCAACAGGCCTTCCTCGATGAGCGCCGCAGTAGAGCGCGCAATTCTTTCCACCGCATCGACGATGGCATTTCCTGGTGCAAGCTCAGGACGGCAGCGCAAACAGGGGCCGTAACCAGAAGCTTCGGCCGCCGCCGCCGTCGAATAAAAAGTACAGTTCTCCTTTTTCGGTGTTTTAACGCGGCAGATGGGACGGCAATAGATCCGCGTGCTTCGGACGGCCACAAAGAAGCGGCCGTCAAAACGCGCATCGTGGGTCTTCAAGGCGCAATAACAAGCATCGTGATCGAGCAGCACAATCAAATTCTAAGAAAAGCGCCAAGGAAATACTGGCCGTTTTCGGACATCATCATGAAGGCTTTTCGGAACAGTATTTTGTGTTAGCATCCGTGACATGCAGCGTTGTAAATTTGCCATCGCCCTAACTGCGTTTGTTTTTGCCCTTTCCGCACCGCTTTGCGCGGATCAGAAGCCGCTCACTCTGCCGGATATTCTGGCCTGGAAACGCCTTCAAACGCCGGTCATTTCAAATGACGGGCTGTGGTTCGCTTACAAGCTGGTTCCGAATGATGGCAATTCGCAGGTGGTTCTGAAGAATATCCAGACCGGCGCCGAGCAGCGGTTTGACATAGGCGAAGTGCCGCGGCCGAATCCTCTCAATCCCGGCGCTATGGAAATGATGGCGGTTCCGGCACGGGATGTTGTGTTTTCAGACGATTCCAAGTGGCTGGCCTACGAGGTGCATCCGACGCAAAGCGAAGGGCGGCAATTGAAAAAGCAGCACAAGCCGCTCGAAAACAAGCTTGTGCTGGTAGAACTGGCGACGGGCAAGAAGACTGAATTTGATCGCATTCGCCGCTTCAGCTTTTCCGGCGAACGGGCAACGGCGATCGCGCTGCAGCGTTATCCAAACCAACCAGCAGGGCCTGTCGCAGGCGCGCCTGCCGCGCAAGGCGGATCGGCTTCCGCAGCCAAACCAGACGACAAACCGCAAGGCACAGACCTGATTCTGCTGGATCTGGCGAGCGGGGAGGAATTGAATCTCGGTAATGTGTCCGATTTCGCCTTCGATAAAAAAGGAAACTGGTTCGCCTGGATTGTCGATGCGCAGGACAAGCTCGGCAACGGCATCAACCTGCGGAATATGACTACCGGAACGGTTTCCACGTTGGATTCCGCCAAGGCGGTCTACAAGAGTCTGAACTGGACCGAAAAGGGTGACGCTCTGGCAGTTCTGCGCGGCGTGGATGACAAACGTTGGGAAGACAAAGTCTACACGCTGGTCGCGTTCAAAAACTTCAGTGAGAACGGGGCGCCTGAAAAGCTGGTGTACGATCCGGCAAAAGATCAATCGTTCCCGGCGGGCATGGCAATTGCGGCTGAGCGGCGTCCGGCCTGGATGGCCGATTTATCCGAAGTTACGTTCGGCATACACGAGTTAAAGCCAAAGGAGCAGGAGAAGGGGCGCGGCCCCGGTGCGCGCGCCGCAGCGGCAGCGAAACCGGCAGCCGATGCGAGCAATAGCGCGGATGCCAAGGATGCCGCTGCAGCGAAGCCGGACGATTCCGAAGACAAACCGGACCTGATGATCTGGCACTGGAAGGATAGCCGCCTGCAATCCATGCAACAGGTACAGGAAAACCGTGATAAGAACTTCAGTTACTTGTGCGCGTGGATTCCAGGCGAAAACAAGTTTGTACGGCTGGCGAGCCCGGAGTTAAAGGAGGTCGCGCTTCCGGCGGAGGCGAAATATGGGATGGGCAGCGACATACGGGCATACGAGCTCGAGGCCAATCTCGACGGCAAGCGATACCAGGATGTGTATAAGGTCGATCCGAAAACGGGTGAGCGGAAACTGGTGTTGCGGAAAGCCCGCTGGGTGCAGGGATCTTCGCCCGATGGCACACATGTCCTTTATTACGAAGACGGAAATTTCTTCAGCTATAACTTCGAGACCGGCGAGTCCCATAATCTGACTAAGCCGGTTCCGGCAGTCTTCATCGATACCGACGATGACCACAATGTCGTAAAACCGCCGACGCGGTCCATGGGGTGGTCAAAGGATTCAAAGTACGTTCTGCTGACGGATAAATGGGACATCTGGAAGGTTCCTGCCGATGGCGGTGAAGCAGTAAACCTGACCGGCGACGGCAAAAAAGAGAAGATCCGGTACGAGCAGATCTGGAAGTTGGACCCGGACGACAAGGGTTGGGATCTTGCAAAGCCGCTTTACGTGCGTGCCTATGGCGAGTGGACCAAAAAGGGCGGAATTGGCGTCATTGACCCTGATAAGCCGGGCATTAAGATGCTGCATTGGGATGACGCGTCCTACGCGAACTTACTGAAAGCGAAAAATGCGGATGTCTTTGCCTACAGCCGCGAAACGAACCAGGAGTATCCGGACTTTTATGCAGCCGGCAATCTGCTCGCGGACGGCAGGAAGATTACGGACGCCAACCCGCAGCAGAAGAACTTCCTTTGGACAAAAGGCGTGAAGCTGGTCGAGTACACAGGCATTCGCGGCGATAAGTTGCAGGGCGCGCTGTATCTTCCTGCGAATTACGATCCGCAGAAGAAGTATCCGACCATCGTTTATATTTACGAGAAGTTATCACAGGGCGCGAACACTTACCCGCAGCCGGGCTTTAACGGCTTCAGCGTCGGTTATTACACTAGCAACGGTTATGCCGTACTGACTCCGGATATCACTTACAAAGTAAACGATCCCGGTATTTCTTCCATCACATGCATTCTGGCTGCGCTAAAGGCGGCGGAAGCCACAGGCGTTGTGGATCCGAATCGTGTCGCCTTGCACGGGCACTCATGGGGTGGTTATCAGACAGCGTTTGCGGTGACGCAGACGAAGGCCTTCCGCGCGGCGATTGCGGGTGCTCCGCTAACGGACATGATCAGCATGTACAGCTCGATTTACTGGAACACGGGATCTGCTAACCAGCCCATTTTCGAAAGTAGCCAGGGACGGTTTACCGGCGGATATTGGGACAACATGGCTGCCTATATTCGCAACTCGCCTGTGTATCATGCGACCAATGTGCAGACGCCGCTGGTGATTTTGTGCAACGACAAAGACGGCGCGGTAGACCACACGCAGGGAATCGAGTACTACAACACGCTGCGGCGGCTTGGGAAACCGGTAGTGATGCTTGAATACGTCGGCGAGAATCATGGCCTGGTAAAACCGGAAGACATGAAGGACTACACCGAGCGCATGAAGGAGTTTTTCGATTACTACCTGATGGACAAACCCGCGCCAAAGTGGTGGACGGACGGAGTGCCGCTGCTCAAAATTAACGATGAGTTGTCGGCACGCGCCAAGCAGGAACAGAAGGGCGCAGGGGCGACTGCGGAAGCGACACCGTTGAAGTAGGCAGGGGAGGACCGGAGTAGAGGTAACTTCGGCGGTCTGTTCGATTGGCGGAGTGAAGTACGGTTGTCGCTCCTAATCTCTGATGCGTCTACCCGGCGCGTTGCGGAATCTACACATGCGCTTCGCTGGCACTGTTCGGCAAGGGCGAACTCCGGACCGTATCTGATCCATTTCTCGGTAGCAATAGCGGGTCGCCGGAAACTGGTCAACTCCGGATAGAACTGCCCCAACCACGCACGGTAGATCTACCCTTCCCGACTACATGTGACCAGAGCACTCCGCGGCCTCAGGACTCCGGGTCGTACATAATCTCGCGGACCTCCTGTGAGCATCGGCAGCTCTTGGCAATGCGAGCCGCCCATGCCAACGCTTCATCCCGCGTGGGCACCTCAATGATCGAAAACCCCCCAACAGCCTTTGTCTCAGGCAACGGTCCTTGCGAACTGGTTCCGTCGGTCGCAACAATGGTCGCCTGCTGACGAAGGACGCCACCGCCAAAGATCCAAACCCCAGCAGCCTTGGCCTCACGAACCACAGCGTGCGCAGCCTCGTCCACTGCTGGCAAGTCGCGTTCCGGAATGTGGTCCATCGACCCGTCATCGAATGAAATCAAGTACCGAGGCATACCAAAGCTCCTCTTTCTTGGTCGGCCAGCAACTGGCCTGCTTACGACGATTCTGTTCGATTTGTGAGACTAGCACATCGGCATAGATCGCGCCTGACGGCGCAGTATTTAGCATCCAATTTGACGTGTGGTCGGCAACTCGGAAGCTGCCGAGAACCGGCTCAATCAACGCGAGCGCATCGCGCCCAGAGCTTTCGCCAGCGTCCTTTCGACATATTGTTCCTGGCGCTTTTCGGTGCCCTTATGGGACAGATCGCGTGAGCGGATCGCTGCGGAAACAGCACCGGGATCGGCTCCATGCGAAATAGCATAAATTGCGAACGCCAGAGCGATGCGAGTGTTGTCGCTGCCGTACTTTGGATCAACTCGGAAATCCATCGATTGTCTTCAGGACCGACGCCTGCCTGTTCGGGTCCGCCATGCCGGTTGAGCTTTCGCGGTCATGGCGTTGCTCATTTTACGCGGTTTGCAAGGGCTAGCGAATGCTCGAAACGAGCGGCTCGATTGCGCTTCCGCGCTCTGCCATCAGTAGTGAAGTGCCTGACGGTCACTTCAATTTCCAGGTTGCCCGTGATCTGGCACAATTGGGATGGTACTGTCCAGGATCGGTAAACCCTTCGCGACACGGGGATGTAACCGCTGCCCTGCAAGCTGGGTCTCCCGGATTGCGCACGCGTGGAAACTGAAGAAACACGTTTGATATAATCACCGCCGATTCGAGCCTCGTCAGTCCGGTAACAGTCGGTTTTTGCATGAAGCGCTCGCGATACAAACGGCTTTCGACAATGAGGGAAATCCTTGTTGTATCTGTCGGTATAGGCGTCCTCGGCATCCCCCTTGCACACGCAGGTCAGCAATCTTCCACAGATGCCCCCGCCAGTCACGGGGAAACTGCAGGCAACCGAGAGTTCTTTGAGTTCCATAGCGGCTTTTGGATCAATCTTCACCACTTCCTGTATTTACAGGCGGTGCTCGCCGCACCTGATGCAAGAAAAGACGCAGCCATTGCTGCGCAGCGAGCTATTCCTAATCCAGCGATGACCGACGACCAGCGGACCGCATGGAATAAGGCTTGCGCCTACTATCGTCAATTCGGTAACAAGGATGCGCTACGAGATCGCACATTGATCACAGCCAATTACGAATTGTCTGACGCCGGAAACAGCAATTCACTGCAGGACCCACAGCTTCCTCCTGAAATGGTCGACGCGCTTCACGCGGGAGCTCCGGTGTACCGAGCTCTTTACTGGACTGAGCAAGACCGCGTGAACCGGCACTGGATCGCTCGGGCTTCGGCGCTCGTCAACAGGTACGGAGACGCTCTTTCTCATCGGCTGGCGTTGGTATACCGGAAGCGGTGGCCAGTGGAAAAAATCCCCGTCGAAGTCGTATCTTACGCAAACTGGGCCGGCGCATATACAACAACACACTCAACCCTCATCACCGTCTCTAGCTTGGATTCGTCGGGCGAAGGGGATGCAGCTTTGGAAGTCCTTTTCCACGAGGCTTCTCACGCCATGATCGACGATGTTCAAGAAGCCATTTCAAAACAGTGCGGTGCGACGGGTGTAACTCTGAATCCACCGACCCTTTGGCACGCTGTTCTCTTTTATACAGCCGGTGCTTTGGTGAAGGAAGTCA
This sequence comes from Terriglobia bacterium, assembly GCA_021324185.1. GTDB lineage: Bacteria > Acidobacteriota > Terriglobia > Bryobacterales > Bryobacteraceae > Bog-105. The sequence goes on from JAJPJN010000183.1 coordinate 49,525, forward strand.
TACCCGGATATGTGCCCGTTGCAGAGGCGATCGGGCTCTGGAGACGCGCGTGGCCCATGTACATCGGCGCACTAGAAAAAGATTGGCAGCCGTATATAGACGGAAAGCGTTCGTTTGATTCTGCCGTGGCCGGGCTGGTTCAGGACGCTGCCCCTTCCAAGCGGTGACCCCTCCATAGGCCAACCGGAAACGGTTTGTACGGCACCTAGACCACCCTTAACGTCGTACCGTTTACCTCCTTACCTTCCGATTTGCTCCAGAGTCGTCGGCAAGTCGGAAGCTGCTGAGAACCGGCTCAATCAACGCGACCGCATCGCACCCAGAGCTTTCGCCAGCGTTCTTTCGACATATTGTTCCTGGCGCTTTTCGGTTCCTTTATGGGACAGATCGCGTGAGCGGATCGCTGCCGAAACAGCACGTGGATCGGCTCCATGCGAAATAGCATAAATTGCGAACGCCAGATCAATGCGAGTGTTGTCGCTGCCGTACTTCGGATCAACTCGGAAATCATCGATTGTCTTCAGGACCGAGGCTCGCCTGTTCGGGTCCGCGATGCCGGTAGAGCTTTCGCGCTGTCGGCAGATGCGCTCACGTTCGGCTACGACCGACGCTACAAAGCGTTCGCCTTCGGGGTAGCGTCCCCCGCTCGATTCAATCAGCCGAACGAACGGATAGACTCCGGACTCCGACACATACTTCTCCTTCCGATTGGTAAACCCAGCGAGCCGTCCGAAGTGACGCCAATCGGCCGCCCCGCGATCCCCTCCAAACTGCTCAGCCAGCTTCCGCGCCGCCATCGTGCTGTCTTCGCGCGAAAGACGCGCCGGATGCTTTAGCCACGCTTGAAAGTTTCCCGGCGACGTCTCGACTAAAACCGACGGAGCGAAACCGGTGGTTTTCATACGCTCAATAGACGCGGCGTTCAGATCATCGACCAGACTCAGATCGTGTTCGCCCTTCGGCCTGATGTAGATGTTGCGCCCGTCTGCGTTCTGATAACGAAGCCACGGGATCGAGCGCATGAGCGCGTCCGCGTCCCAGACTCTTGGAATCATAACTGCCCGGCCCTCCCCGGGCGCGCCGGGCTTGAATAGCCCAACTTCGAACGAACTCGCGCCCATGGCCGCGATCTGCTGCCGAACGACTTGTGTGGTTTTGTCCAGACCCCGCCTCCGCCGCCCCATATATCGAGGGAGAACCCTCAGTCCGTACGGCCCAGCGCGGGCTGGTCGTGACACTCGGCGGCATGGCGGTTAACCTGAAAGAAAGCGGTAAATTTTTGAAATCACAGAAGCTGAGGCTGGTCCCGCATTCGTCCATTTGAAAGTTCTCGAAACGTTCTGAAAAGAGTTTGAAATTTCCTGTCACGAGCGGCTGTTCTGCCGCCTTACAGGGTGAGCGCCGATGTTATGTTGCTCAGGAAGTACATCTCCCCCGTATGCGATCTCCGAATCGCGATAATCTGTGTCCTGTTCGCTTCGTCGCCTGCGCCGACCCTTGGCCAGACGCCTGACGATCCGGTCGCCCAAGCCGACCGGCTGGCTGATCAGGGAAACTGGTCCGCTGCCGGGCCGCTGTACGCTCGTGCCGAAACGGCATTTCATGCAAACGGTGACTTGCGAAACGAAATCTATGCCAAGCTCGGTCGTCTACATCGCGACGAAGAGGCAGGTTCGTATCGCGCCGTCCGGGCGGAAGCCACACGAATACTGAACAGCCCGATTGTTCAGAACGACCCGGCCTTACAAATCCGCGCGCTTTCACTCATCGGCACTATCGATCTCAACCTGAACACAGCAGCCGCACGCGAAGACTGGACTCGCGTCCGAGAGATCGCGGCAAGGATTGGCGACCAGAAGTGGGAGAATCGCGCAAGAGGCCAGCTCGGCCTCGTTGCCGGTATCAGCGGAAACATTGCCGCTGCGGGCATGGCGCTCTACTCGGCCCTGGCGAAAGCAGAGCAGCTCGGCGATGCGCCCGCCTATTTGCACTTCGCCACGTGGCTGGCAAATGGCTTGGCAACGAACGGAATGGCCGATCGCGCGCTCGGAATTCTCGACCGAGCCGATGAGTTCGCAAGAAAGCGCGGCTACGCGGAATTGCCGCTCCAACTCACGATTGCCCGCGTCAGGGCTCTGATGAATCTTCCCGAAGCGCAACGAGAGCGCGGCCTTACCGATGCCAGCAAGCTCATTCCCGTTCTCCTCGCCCAAGCCGAACGCGAGCATGTGGCCGGAGCGCAAACCGAACTGCTCAACGCGGCGGGAGAAATTGCCGCACGGCGCAATGATCTAAACACCGCCGAGAAGTCCTATCTACAGGCGGTGAAGGTGGCCGCCGCCGCTTCGTTACCAAGGGCGGAAGCCGCCGCATACCTGAATCTCTCTCGGTTCTATCGCTCGACACAGCAGTATGGGAAAGCGTCATCCGCGATTGATCGCGGTATGCGCGCACTTCAGCGCGTCGATGAGGCTTACGATCTTCCTGTCTATGTCGCCGAACGCGCGGAGGTTGAAGTGGCTCTGGGAGATGCCCGGAGTGCAGACGCTTCATTCCGTCGGGCCACCAGTCTTGTAGAAGGACTTCTCATTAACGCGCCCAGTTCGCAGGTCAAGAGCGGCATGATCGCGGCGATGAGCGACATCTACCTCGGACACTTTCGGCTCGCGTGGGAGCGACTGCACGACGCACCGTACGCATTCCAGATCATCGAAACCGCACGTGGCCGCGCCCTATTGGATTCCATTCGGTACCCTCGCGAGAGTGGCCCCGCGACGCCGAAGGAGGTCCAGGCTGAAAACGAGATAGCGCGATTGCAGCGTTCGCTTATGCACGACTCGCTAACACCCGCTCAGACGAGACATACGCTCGATCTGCTCGACCGAGCGTACATGCAGCTTCGACCTTTCGAATTGGGTAGCCAAAAGGCAATGGCACTGTTGCGGCGCAAGCCCGCCGCTGTTCAGGCGGTGCAATCCCAGCTTCGCCCTGAAGAAGCGCTGATCGAATATGTGCTCGACGAACGTGGCTCCCACGCCGTTTTGATTCGGCGCAGCGGCCTCGACATCCGTTCGCTTCCGCCCCGGTCGCACGTTAGTG
>JAJPJN010000114.1 GCA_021324185.1 Terriglobia bacterium
ACCGAGCTGAATTCCAACCTGCTTTCCGGCACCGAACGCGGCCGCGAAATCCTGCTTCGCACACCCATGAACCGTTTCGGCGAGCCGCATGAGGTCGTCGGCGCCGCCGTTCTCCTCGCCTCCGACGCGGCTTCCTTTATTACCGGCCAGTGCATAGCCGTCGATGGCGGATTTTTGGCGTCGGGCGTGAACTCCTAACTAGCCATCCAAACAAGCGCTTGAAAATGCTATTCGATCAGTAATGCTATAGTCGCGCTCACCCTGGACGCTTTAACCCCTGGTAAAGCGCTCGCCAGAAGCGATACCACTGCAGCCACTGCAACAACACCTAAGATAGTCGCCGCGTCGAACGGTGAAATTTCAAAGAGGGCGCTGCGCAGTATTCGGCTTACAGCAAAGGCCCCCAACATCCCTATGCCGGCCCCGGCGGCAATCATAAGAAACGCATCGCGGAGTATAAGTGTTACGATGTCACTGGGTCGCGCACCGAGAGCCAGACGCACACCAATTTCGTGCGTTCGTTCAGCGCTGGAGTGCGCCATGACCGCAAAAATGCCGGCAGCGCCGAGCACGAGCGCCATTCCTGCAAATACCGCGACGATCACGAATAAAAATGTTTCTCGCGCCAGTTGTATGCGAACCAGACTCCTCATAGTATCGGCCTCGACGGGGACGTTGCGGTCTATCCGATTGACGGCCTCCCGAAGCGCCGCGACAGCCTCGGTAGAGCTGCCGCGAGCCCGTGCGCACACTCGAATCGCACTCGATACGACGGCGGTTACCGGCACATAAATGTGCGGATTCGCCATGCGATATCTAGTGTTATTGTTGGTATTTACATAAAGATCCTGAATATCTCCAACGATCGCACTCACGACCGCGCGATTCTTTTCGTTTCCCCAAACAATTGAGCGACCAATTGCGTTTTCGCTACCGAAAAGCGCGCGTGCAGCGGCGGTGTCAATCGCGACTTCTCCTTGATTCACCGTCGATCGCGGCTCTACACCACGTAAGATGGGTATTCCGAGGCTGCGGAAGTAATCGCCCGCAACGCTCCAGATCGCGAACCGTCTACCGGTTGCGCCAGCCAAATCAGCACTCCGTGCCATGCCGGCCGTGCCGCCAAGGATCGGCACGCCGCTGGATACCGCCGGTAACGCAAGTTTAGAGGTGTTACGAAGCTCACCCAACAGTCTGAACGTGAACGATCGTCTGGCCTCGACAGTTTTGTAAGGTTGATCGGGTAATGTAAGAGCCGCCACTATCACGCCATGAGTTTCATACCCGCGGTTGGTTTCGGTCAAGCGAAGGAAGCTTCGACCCAGCAAACCCATGGCTGCGAGAAGGACTATTCCGAAGGCGATTCCCAAAACGACAAGCCCACGAATCCAAAGTCGGACGGTTCGTGTACTTGTAGGTGTGCGAGCCGTGAGAGCCTCCATTGGGGAACGGCTCAGTGCGACGAAAGCAGACCACGTCCCCACGAGCCCCCCTATAAAGAGCATCAGAGCAGAAGCGAACAAGAGCACGCGGGAGTTTAGGGAAACTGATTCCACATCGGGGAGATATGCCGCTCCCAGCTCCAAAAGCGCGGGCATCGTAACATACGCCAGCACCACGCCTAAGCCCCCACCTACGAGGCAGGTCGCGACGCTTTCGGTCACCAATTGGAGCAGCAGACGCGAATGCGAAGCTCCCACCGCGATTCTCGTGGCCATTTCCCGGCCCCGCGAAATCGTCCTGGCGACAAGAAGGTTGGCAGCATTGAAACAAGCCAGGGCAAGGAGTAGGGCGACAGCCGCTGTGGCAAGCAATAGAGACGTGCGAACAGCCCGCGATACGACATTCTGGAGCCGTTGTACCCGGGCAGCGTCGCTATTGAAACGATCCGTGCCGCTTAGCTGGTTTTCCAGAACGCGGTCGAGGCGTCCTTCAACACTCGTCAGCGGAACGCCGGGGCGTACGCGACCGATGACTTCAAGGGGTAGAGGAGGGTCAGTCACACCTGTGGGCCACGAAAGCAATTGCTGAAACTGGCGCACAGTTACCCACAGTTCCGGATCCGACTGCCGCGACTCGGGTATTGAAAGTGGAACATGGAATCCCTTGGGCATCGCGCCGATAACGCGGTATTGCCGCCCGTTCAGAGTGACCCAGCGACCCGCTGCGCTCGCATCTTGACCAAACAACGATGCCCACAGGCTGTAGCTCAAGAGGACGCACGGCTCTGCGCCTGGCAATCCATCCGAATCCTGAAAACCTCGGCCATACAGCGGACGGATGCCGAGCAGCGGAATCATATTCGGGGTAACACCGATTACCTGGACGTTACGAGCCAGCCAGTTCCCTGCCAGCACGGCCTCGCCGCCCTGGAAGCCAGCTAACGTGAAATCCCCAGATGAGTCCCGCCCCCACGCTTCGTAGAGCCGTGTATCAGCAGAATGACCAAAAAAACTGCGGTGGTGCTCACGGGCGCTAGCCAGCTCAACGCTAACAAGATCCTTGGCCGCAGGAAATGGCAAACCTCGTACCAGCAGAGCATCTACTACGCTAAGCACCAAACTGGTCGCTGCTATTCCGACGCCCACAACCAGCACGATGACCGTTGTTGTCAGCCGTTGTTTTCTTTGGGCGGAGATGCGCAGCGCGTACTCAAGATCGTGTATAAAGTGATTCATGCCAGCAGAAGTGATATTGGGTCCTACGTCGCCACCACCCGCTCAGCGCATCGATTTTGGTCCCTTGGCATAAAGCGCACCCTGAACCAGCCTGGAAAGCTCGCGCTTGCCCGGATAGCCCGCAACCTCGAGATCGTTGATGAGCAAGGTCGGCGTACCGACCACTCCCAAAGCGAGCCCGGCCTGTTGATCTCGCCTCACCGCATCAACAGTGGCAGGATCTGTTAAGCACCTCTGAAAAGCAACTAGGTCCGGCACATGCGCCCGCCTGGCGAAATCTGTCCAAGTCGTTCGCCCGATTAGCTGCTGCGACGAGAACAGAAGATCATAGTAGGCCTGAAATGCGCCTTGCCTGCCTCACTGACAATAGCAGCCAGAGCCATCGGTAAACTGGGCATCGTTACAGTCGCAAATTTGGCTGCAGCAGTCCTGTCCATTTGTACAAAGCGAACCAGACGCGCGACAATAGCCTGGCTCGATGGCACTCGCGGAAGCCTGAGGACCGGTCGCGGCAAATATCGCCACCAGAGCCATTGTCACTATCCAGAGTTTGCGGCGCATCGTGGCCTCCTTTCATCTAATTTGCAGAAGCTCAAAACCGATCGAATGATGGTCCCCCCACCTCTGCTTTGTAGGATTTTAACTGTGAGTCCGAATGACGGCTAGTGACACATGACCCCGAAATCCTCTATCTTTATGCGAAAACAGGAGAAATTTTTTTACCGAACAAGAGAGGCTTTCCCTGTAAGCACGCGGCTTAGGACACCGGCTGCGTTCGAACTGATATCCATACCGCTTAGAAACTGGATACGCGCGACTTGACCTCACAGTCCGCACGTTCAGCAAACGACCAAAGTCGCGCGGCGGAGATCGTCAACCGCCCCTGGCGGATTAATTGCCTTTTCACCCGCTTAAACTGCCGCGGCGACAATCCAAGAATCTCAGCGGCTTGGCTATCATGAACGGGCATGGAAACGTGCCGCCTGCCAAACTTAATCTCGGAATTCGTTACATCTGCTAACACACTTGCGAACTCCATAACACGATCCGCCGGCGTGTAACTTTTTAGGCGCGTGATAAACACGACCGCGTAGTACAAGTCCGTGGAGAGCGCCCGTCGCAGGAATGCGCCGGCGCGTGCATCCTTTTGCTCCCTTTTCTGTACCTCGACTAGAGGGATCCGGATGATCTGCGCAGCGCTCACCGTGCGCGCCGATACAGGATATGGAATACCGAGGTTGTGGGCGCACTGCTCTATGACCTGCCCGGGGAGCCGTAACCCGAGAGCGCCATCCTGCGCAGCGACGGGAGACGTACAGCTCCAGCAGGACCAAGCCACTCACCAGTACAATAACCTCAGTTGCAAGCGAACCCTCCTGAAAAAGAGTCTGTCCGGGTCTCAGGACTTCAGGATTGCGCGGTCCGAAAATTTCCAGCCAAGTCTGGATGTTTTCGCGTGCGGTCGCCCTGCTCCAGCGAAAGGGTGCATACAAAGGAGAAGGCTGTAGTGCCAACATGCCGACCGCCAATAGTAACGGGCGTGCCGTCAGGCCGCAATCAGGTCTCACCCGAATACTTATCACGACTTCGGACGACGCGCAACTGCAGCGCTCATCGCGAAAACCCACCCAGCGTCTTTCCCACCGAGCTGAATTCCAACCTGCTTTCCGGCACCGAACGCGGCCGCGAAATCCTGCTTCGCACACCCATGAACCGTTTCGGCGAGCCGCATGAGGTC
>JAJPJN010000072.1 GCA_021324185.1 Terriglobia bacterium
CGGTGGCCAAGGCGCCAGCGCGACTCAGATCAGCCCGGTGGTATCAATTTACGGAGGACACAACTCCAGCAGCCCGTATTTCGATGGATCGGCCTTTGCCAATCCACCGAATGGAGTGCTGGGGACCACCGGACATTACCTTGGCGGCGTATTCGGCCCGGGCTTGTTCCAGATGAATGCCACGGTTTCCCGCGTTTTCCCGATCAAGGAGAGATTCAGCTTTCAGTTACAGGGCGAAGCTTACAACCTGACCAACACGCCGGTGTTTGCCAATCCGGGCGGAAGCTGCTGCTGGTCCACTACTCCGAGCGGAACAATAAATTACAACGGGTTCGGGATAATTTCTTCGACTAATTCGATACCACGCTACCTAGTAGTGGCCGGGTATCTGCGTTTTTAAGTAGTCAGTGAAAATTCGTGATATTCGCGCGTACACCGTAACCGTTCCGCTGCATGCTGCTTTGCGGCATGCGAACGGGTGCCATTGGGGCCGGTTTGTCCGAACAGTTATAGAAGTTGAAACCGATAACGGCCTTACCGGCTTAGGCGAGATGGGCGGCGGAGGCGAATCGGCTGAAGCCGCGATTCGCGGGCTGAAACGCTATTTAGTAGGTCATGATCCGGCGCAGTTGGAAGAGATGCGTTTCCGGATCGCAAACCCGACGGCATCGCTTTATAACAACCGGACTCAGCTACTGGCGGCGCTGGAATTTGCGTGTCTGGACATATTGGGGCAGGCGTGGAATGTTCCGGTGCACGCGATACTCGGCGGCAAGCTGCGCGACCGGGTGCCGTTTGCATCCTATCTGTTCTGGCGTTTTGCCGATGAAAAAACGGGTAAAAGCGAGGTGCGAACAGCGGAGCAACTGATTGGGCTGGCACGGGAACTGAAACAAAAGTACGGCTTCAGCAGCCACAAATTGAAAGCCGGCGTTTTTCCGCCAGATTATGAAGTGGAAGCGTTTCGCGCATTGGCGAATGAGTTTCCGGGGGACAATGTGCGCATCGATCCAAACGGGGCGTGGTCTACCGAGCAGGCTATTCGCGTCGGGCAGGCAATTGAAGATCTGCGCAACGACTATTTAGAAGACCCGGTATACGGGTTGAACGGCTTGCGGCGTGTTCGCCAGATGGTACGGATTCCGCTTGCGACGAACACGGTGGTGGTCAACTTCGAGCAGCTTTCGGCGAATATTCTGGACATTGCCTGCGACGTTATTCTGCTCGATACGACGTTTTGGGGCGGCATCCGTCCTTGTATCAAAGCGGCGGGCGTGTGCGAGACGTTTCAACTCGGTGTCGCCGTTCACTCATCGGGCGAGCTGGGCATTCAACTTGCCACCATGCTGCATTTGGGCGCGGTGATTCCCAATCTGTCTTATGCGGCGGATGCGCATTACCATCATTTGACCGATGACATTATTGAAGGCGGGCTGATGAAGTATGAAGGCGGTTCGATTGCGGTTCCGCAGGGGCCGGGGCTGGGCGTAAAGTTGAATCGCGAAAAGCTGCGGCAGTACCAGGAACTGTATCAGGAACTGGGCGGCTACCCCTATGATCAGGACCCGCTACGGCCGGGTTGGGCTCCTATTATTCCGAATGACCGCTGGGCAGATCCGAAGGACGATCGTTGTCCGAGCTTGCGATGAAGGGTTCTGTCTTACTGCTGTTCGTTTTCGCTGTCACGATGCGGGCCGAGACGGGCTATGCCGCCTGGCTGCGCTACGCGCCGGTCCAAGATGCAAACGTTCGCCTGATGTACCAGCGGCTGCCTGCCGTCGCGGTTGCATTAGACTCTTCTGCTGTTGAGGAAAGCGCGCAGAAAGAGCTGATTCGCGGCGTTCAAAGCATGTTGGGCCGCACGCTGCGCATGGATGCGCGGCTACCGGATGAAGATTGCATTCTGCTGGGGACGCTGGCAGCCGTGAAGCAGGCGGCGCCAAGCATGCTGCTGCCGCAGCAGTTGCCTGACGATGCTTATCTGCTGGAGACGACGGCTGCGCATGGGCACAAAATTCTTTTGATCACGGCGACGAATGATCGCGGTGTTTTGTATGGTACGTTCGCGCTTCTGCGCAAGATGGCACTGCAACAAGACCTGGATCACGTGATGGAACAGAGCGCGCCATATGCGCCGATTCGCTGGACCAACGAGTGGAACAACCTGGATGGCAGCATTGAACGCGGATATGCGGGGCGCTCGATATTCTTTGATAACGGCAAAGTTGTTCAGGATTTGAGCCGGGCGGGCGACTACGCCCGTTTGCTGGCATCGCTCGGAATCGATGGCTGCACGGTGAACAACGTGAATGCGAACCCGCTGGTGCTCTCGTCCGATTTTTTGCCGCAGATTGCGCGCATAGCCGATGTGTTCCGGCCGTGGGGCGTGCGGCTTTCGATTTCTGTGGACTTCAGCAGCCCGAAGACGATCGGGCATCTGGATACATTTGATCCGCTGGACCCGAAAGTCGCCGCGTGGTGGAAAGAAAAGGCCGATGAGCTCTACAAACTGATTCCGGATTTCGGCGGCATGGTGCTGAAAGCGGATTCTGAAGGACGCGTGGGGCCGTCGACGTATGGCCGCACACATGCGGATGCCGCGAATGTGATTGCGCGAGCTTTGAAGCCGCATGGCGGCGTGCTGATCTATCGCGGATTCGTTTACAACCACCATATGGACTGGCGCGATCTGAAGAATGACCGCGCGCGCGCCGCCTACGACAACTTCGCGAAGCTTGACGGGAAATTCGATGACAATGTTTTGATCCAGATCAAGTACGGGCCGATCGATTTCCAGGTGAGAGAACCGGTTTCGCCGCTGTTCGGCGCGCTGAAGCACACCAACATGACACTGGAGCTTCAAGTCACGCAAGAGTATACGGGGCAGCAACGCCATCTCTGTTTTCTGCTGCCGATGTGGGAAGAAATTCTCAACTTCGATATGCGCGTGAACAACCAGCGAACGCTGGTGAAGGACATCGTTTCCGGAAAAACCTTCGGCCGGCCGCTGGGTGGTTTTGTGGCTGTGACCAATGTTGGGCGGGATGAAAACTGGCTGGGCTACGACCTGGCGATGGCGAACTTATATGCGTTCGGCCGCATTGCCTGGAACGCGAATTTATCCGCCGCTCAAATTGTTGATGAATGGACGCGGCTGACATTCGGGCAGAATGACCGGGTGCTGAAAACGATTGACGATCTGGAACTGGAATCCTGGCGCGTGTACGAAGAGTACACGGGACCGCTGGGCGCCGGCGGCCTGACCGATATCGCGGGGGATGCGCAACATATCTATATCGGCAGCCATTACGGTCCGGGAATCGAATCATCGGAGCGCAACGGCTGGGGGCAGTGGCATCGAGCGGATAAAAAAGGAATCGGGATGGATCGCACGGTGGCGACGGGAACGGGTTACATCGGCCAGTATCCGCCGGAAGTGGCCGCGATGTATGAGTCGCTGAAGACGTGTCCGGACAACCTGCTGCTGTTTTTTCATCATGTTTCTTATCAGTACGTTCTGCATTCGGGCAAAACGGTTATTCAGCACATCTACGATTCGCATTACGAAGGGGCGGCCGAGGCGCAGACATTCCCCGAGCGCTGGAAAGCGCTGCGCGGGCTGGTGGATGAACAGCGGTTTGAGGCTGTGTTGAAGAAACTGGAATACCAGGCGGGTCATGCGATTGTGTGGCGCGACACAGTTTGCAACTGGTTCTTTCACGAATCGGGCATTGCCGATGCGAAAGGCCGCGTGGGTCATCATCCGGATCGAATCGAAGCGGAAGCGATGTCGCTTGCGGGCTACGCGGTGACGGATGTTTCGCCGTGGGAGGACGCTTCGGGCGCGAAGGCGATTACGTGTCCGGCTGAGAAGTGCAGTGCCAGTGTGAAGTTCGAAGGCAAGCCGGGATGGTACAACCTGGCGGTGCAGTATTTTGATCAAAATAACGGCGTGTCGCATTTCGAAGCGTTTATCAATGGACAACAAGTGGGGGCGTGGACTGCGGATGAGTGGCTGCCGACGCGGAAGCCCGATTCCAATTCGAGCACGCGCTACGTAACGGGCGCGCTGGCGCTGCGTCCGGGTGATGAGGTGAGGATTGTGGGAGTTCCGGATGGGGGCGAGCGGGCCGCCATCGATTACATCGAGATCATGCCATGCAAGTGACAAAATTTTTTCTTGCCGTTGCGGCGTTTGCGGTGCTTCAAGCGCAGCCGCCGAACACATGGATAGGCTCCTGGGCGACGTCCCAGCAAATACCGGAGCCGCAAAATTCGATTGCGCCGGACGATCTGCGCGATGCGACCCTGCGCCAGATTGTTCATCTTTCTGTGGGAGGCCGGAGGATACGCGTGCATGTGTCGAATGCTTTCGGGACTGCGCCGCTGCGTCTGACCGGCGTTCATGTGGCGCGCGCGGTTTCTGTGTCCTCGGCGGCGATCGAGAGCGGGACGGATCGGGCTCTTACATTTCACGGGGGCGCGGACGTAACGATTCCGGCCGGGGCCGAGTTTCTCTCTGATCCGATCGATTACCCAATGGCGGCTTTGAGCGATCTGGTAATCAGTATTCATTACGATGAGCCGCCGGCTCAGGAGACCGGGCATCCGGGCTCGCGCGCGACATCTTATCTGGCGCACGGCGATCTGATTTCTGCTCCCGATCTTCCGAACGCGAAGAAGATCGATCACTGGTATCAGCTCTCCGGTGTGGATGTGCAGGGTTCTGCGAACGGAGCGGCGATTGTGGCGCTTGGGGATTCGATTACGGATGGACATGGGGCGACCACGAACGGGAATAACCGCTGGACGGACGTGCTGGCGCGCAGACTGCAAAGCGCGCCTGGGTATCGGAATATCGGCGTTCTCAATCAGGGCATCGGGGGGAACCATCTGCTGACGGACGGGCTGGGGCCGAACGCGCTGTCTCGTTTTGACCGAGATGTGCTTGCACAGCCGGGCGTGCGGTATCTGATCGTACTCGAAGGTGTGAATGACTTGGGCGGGCTGGCGCGCAGAGGCAATGCTACGCCGGCGGAACATGCGGCGCTGGTGCAACAGATTCTTGCGGCTTACGAACAGCTTGTTACGCGGGCGCATACGCACGGCATCAAGGTGATCGGGGGGACGATTCTGCCGTATATGGGCTCGGATTATTATCATCCGGGCGCGGCGGATGAACCGGACCGCGAAGCTGTGAACAAGTGGATCCGGGTGCCGGGCCATTTCGATGCGGTGATCGATTTCGATGCAATTACGCGCGACCCGGAGCATCCGGACCGAATGCGGCCGGCGTTCGATTCAGGCGATCATCTGCATCCATCGCCAGCGGGATATGCAGCGATGGCAGACGGCATTTCGTTGTCGTTGTTCGGCGCGGCGAAGTAGACCTATTTCACATCCGCCGTGCGGTCGCCTTCATAGTGCATGATGTGGTAGTAAGCTTCCCAGCCGTCCCATAAGACCGGGGGCGCGAGGTGCGTTTCCGGATCGTCGATGAACTTTGTCATGACTTCCACGATCTGCCGGGTGCGGTAGATTCCGGTGAGCCAGTCGCCGCGATACCAGTGTTTCCATTTGCCGTATTCGGCGGCTGCTTCGGCCCGCTCAATTTCATCGAAGGCGCTTAAGGCTTCCGCGAGATCTTTGTGCGCCTGCGCCGTGTCTTTGTTTTGCGCGTCCTGGATGGCTTTCGAAACCAGGTAGAGAATGCGATTGCTTTGGCGATTGATGGCGATCATCGCGAGCACTTGGGCGTGATAAAAAGGCCGGCGCAGGGTGGGGATGAGCGGCTCAATCGCAATGGCGTCTTTCCAGACTGCATCCCAGCGCGATTGCGCATCGCCACATTGTTGAATTTCCCTTGCGACGGTCTGGCGCAGCCATTCTTTTCCGGCCGGCCGCATCGATGCGCCCGGCAGAAGCACATGCGGCGGAGACCACTTGGGGGCTTGGCTCGGTATGGAATAGAGCGGGGCGTCGATCATATAGGTCAGCAACATCATCCGGGATTCAGTGTGATAGAGCTGATCACCGTATTCGCGCGGCGGATCTCCGAAATGCGCCGGCGCTTTGAAGTACTGTTTGTAGAGTTCAACCAGCTTCGGCGCGGCTTTCTCGCCAAATTCCTTTGTGGACCAGCGGCGGTAAAATTCGTCCGGATTGGTGGCGACGGGCAGGCCATTCCAGGCGGCATCCATAACTGCCTGGGTGGACATGGAGACGGGGCGAATGTCGCTGGTGTTGACGAGAAAATAGCTCGTCGCGTCTGCTTTGATGTAGCGGCCCATTTCCGAAAAGCTCCGCTCCAGCGGAACCATTTCCGTCAGTTGATTGGCACGCCCGTTCATCATGGCGACGTGATCGTAAATGCCCTGCCCGGCAGTTACATCGCCGTGGTCTTGTATGTAGCCGTAACCGTCGTCCGCCCAAACGGTTGAGACGCCGGAAGGAATCTTGAGTAAGCCTTGCTGCACGAGGCGCGCGCCTTCCTGCCATAGATTCGTGACAAATTTCGCATCGGGGCGGACGGCGCGCACGATGCCGATCTGATCTGCAATCGCTTTGCTGATCAGTTGGGCGAGCGCTTTGTTATCGTTCTGAACGCTGGGGTCCATGGATGCATAGGTCACATCCGATAGCCCGCGCAGTCCAACGGACCAAACGACTTCCTGATTAGGCAGATAGGAATTGACGGCGTTGCGCCAGGCACGCTCGAGAATCTCCGGGTGCGTTGTGTAGTTGTACGGGACATTCTGCGGCCAGCGCGCGACGTTCAATCCCAGCGGGATGGCGTGATGCTGGGTTACGATGAGGCCGCGTTTGGCGGCCAGCTTCACTTGCGCATCGTCGGGGAAAATCCAGGTGCCCGGCGCAACCATATTGCCTTTGAGACGCAGGATGGTTTCGTAAATTTTGTTCCAAACGTCTAAAGAGATTCCGGTGTTTTCGTTTGAGGGAGCAGGCGCCCAGCCGGTCAGCATGTCTTCGTCGTTGATGAAGAGGCCGCGGTATTTAAAGACGGGCGGGCGGAAGCGCTCTTCGAGCGGCTCAGGAATGGTGATGGAGCTGCGATGGGCGGGCTCACTGTCGGTCCAGTAATACATGGGATCGACGCCGAGATATTTTTCCGAAAATTGATAGACAGCATAGATCGTGCCGCGCATGTCGGCCCCCGCAAGCACGATGTTGTTGGCGCGGGCTGAGATCGAAAAAGACTCGGGCGCACTTAATCCGGCGGGGCGCAACGGATCGGGAAGGTGCGCCGGTTCGCCGATCAGAATGGCGGGGGCGGCGGCATTCGTTTCTGCGCTGAGAATTTTCAGAGGCTCGCCCATGACCTTGCGGAAATCATTGGCCAGATCTTCCGCGGCCTGGCGGACGGGCTCAGGTTCATCCGGCGCAAGAACGATTACGGCGGTGCGATCGAGGACAATGCCGCGGCTGTTCCGGGCGGACGAAGATGACGTGGCGGCCAGGACGGCGGCGGTAACAACAGCGAGCACGAATTTCATGAGAATGATTGTATTCCTTTTTGTAGGCGACTCAAACAAATTGACGGCCCGGGGGCTCGATACAATCGCGGGATGTGTTCTCAGAACTGTGAGCCAACGTGCAACTAAATTCATTCCTACTTAGAAGTTCCGGCGTAGCGGCGTTAGGCGGGCTGCTCTTCGGCTTTGATACGGCGGTGATAGCGGGGACAACGGATGCGCTGCGCGGCACGTATCATTTGACTCCGGGAATGGTTGGCATCACGGTAGCGAGCGCGCTGTGGGGCACCATTTTGGGCGCCATGTTCGCGGGGATACCGGGGGACCGTTACGGCCGCCGGGACAGCTTGCGCGTTATGGCGGTGTTTTATGTGCTTTCGGCGGTGGGCTGCGCTTTTGCGTGGAACTGGTACGCGTTGCTCGCATTTCGGCTCATCGGCGGGCTGGGAATCGGCGGATCCTCTGTTCTGGGGCCGATGTATATCGCGGAGGTTTCACCGGCGAAGTGGCGGGGGCGTCTGGTCGGTTTCTTTCAATTCAATGTGGTCGTGGGAATTCTGCTGGCGTACCTTTCGAACTATCTGATCGGGCAGGCGGGATTTGGCGCTACGGAGTGGCGTTGGAAGCTGGGCGTCTCGGCCATTCCGGCGGTTCTTTTCCTCCTGATGCTGTTCGGCATTGCGCGCAGCCCGCGCTGGCTGGTGGCAAAGAAGCGGCTGGATGAGGCGCGGCACGTGCTGAAGAAGATCGGCGAACCGAACATAGAAGCCGAGATACAAGACATCGCTGCTTCGATTGATATCGAGCATTCGCACGAGCGCGAGCCGTTCTTCTCCCGGAAATATGCGCGCCCGATATTTTTGGCGGTGGCCATCGGATTTTTCAATCAGATGCTGGGCGTCAATGCGATTCTCTACTACCTGAACGATATCTTCTTGCGAGCAGGGTTCAGCAAAGTCTCAGGCGATCTGCAGGCCGTCGCGGTCGGCCTGACAAATCTGGTTGCGACGGTGATCGCGATGTCTTTGATCGATCATGCCGGGCGACGTACGCTGCTGCTGATCGGATCGGTGGGGTGCGCTGCATCGCTAGCGGGAGTAGCGTGGGTGTTTGGAACACAGAGTCATCAGTCGCTGCTGGTTTGGCTGCTGGTAGGCTTTATTGCGTTCTTCTCGTTCTCACAAGGCGCGGTGATCTGGGTCTATATCAGCGAGATTTTCCCGAATCGCGTGCGCGCGAAGGGACAGAGCCTCGGGAGCTTTACTCATTGGGCGATGAACGCGGTGGTTTCGGGGCTGTTTCCGGTTGTGGCCGCGCATTCGCACGCAGCGCCGTTCGCATTCTTCTCCTGCATGGCGATTGTGCAGTTCTTTGTGGTGCTGTTTCTGTTTCCGGAAACCAAGGCAGTGTCGCTTGAGGATATGCAACGGAGATTGGGAATTGCGTAAGCCGCGGCAGTATGTCTATGGAAAAGGGCAGTAGTGTCTCCATAACGGATCAACCAAAGCCCGCCGCGATGTCGCGATCCGAGTGGATTCTGCTGGCGTTGCTGATCGCTTCCATTTTCGTGAACTATATCGATCGCGGCAATTTGTCTATTGCCGCTCCTTTGATGCAGAAAGACCTGCATCTATCGCCCGTTCAGATCGGCTTGCTGCTTTCCGGTTTCTTTTGGAGCTACGCGGTGCTGCAGCTTATTGGATTTTCGGGCTGGCTGAGCGATGTTTTGCCGGTGGGATTTGTATTGGCGGGCGGCTTCGTTATCTGGTCTCTAGCGACATTCAGCACCGGGCTTTTATCGAGTTTTGCAGCTCTGTATGCGGCGCGCATGCTTCTGGGCGCAGGAGAATCGCTGGCGTATCCGTGTTACTCGCGCGTGTTTGCGAGCGACTTCGCGCAACACCATCGAGGCCGCGCCAACGCTCTGCTGGACGCGGGCTCCAAGCTGGGACCTGCGGTTGGTTCGCTTCTGGGCGGCGTGCTGCTGGTGACTGCCGGATGGCGCTGGTTCTTTATTCTTCTCGGGGTGGTTGCGCTAGTCTGGCTGATTCCGTGGTTGAAATATATGCCGCATTCCTACGCGAAGCGGCCTTGTCATACACGGCCGGCTCATATCCTGTCGCTTTTGCGCCGGCGCAGCGCCTGGGGCACTTTTCTGGGACACTTCTGCGGCAACTACTTCTGGTTTTTCCTGCTGACGTGGCTTCCCACGTATCTGGTGAATGAGCGGCAATTTTCCATTCAGCGGATGACGGTGATCAACTCCGCGGCGCTATTCATTACCGCGGCCGGTACGGTAACGGCGGGTTTCGTCTCGGATCGTGTGATTGCACGCGGTGCGCCGTTGGGCACGGTCAGGCGGACGGTCGTCGTGAGTGGATTGATCTGCTCGTCGGTGATCCTGGCGGTGGCGTTTTTACCCGGCACGGTTGCTGCTATTGCACTTTTGTTTTTCTCGTGTCTGGCGTTCGGCGCCTACACATCGAATCATTGGGCGATTACACAGACGCTGGCGGGCGCTCGCATGGCGGGCCGCTGGACAAGCATTCAGAACGGCATCGGAAACTTATCAGGCGTGGCTGCACCGCTCGTGGCCGGGTACGCCGTTGAGGCGACCGGGACGTCGAAAGCCGCATTTGTGGTGTCGGCGATCATTGTGCTCGTTGGCGCAGTGATGTGGGGCGTGGTGGTGGGGCCGATCTCAGAAGTGGACTGGAGCCCCGATTCGCGGTGAAGACTGAAGCCGGCATACTCTGTTGCGGAAATATCGTGTGCGACATTCTGGTGCAGCCCGTGGAGGAGTTGAACTGGGGCGAGCCGACGAGCTTTGTGGACACGATCGAGCAGCGATGCGGCGGCAGCGCGGCCAGCACAGCGCGCACGCTGGCAATCCTGGGTGTTCCGGTGCGTCTGCTGAGCGCCGTGGGACGGGACAATCAGGCGCGATTTGTGCTGGAGGTAATTCGCCTGGCCGGAGTGGATACGGAGCACGTCAGCCGGGATGCGGGCCGCACGGCATGCACGGTTGCTCTGGTGAATAGCTGCGGCGACCGCAAATTTTTTCACCGGTGCGGGCCGGCCGTTGGCGCATCCGGCATCGATCCTACTCTATACGCGGGCATGGCGCATTTTCATCTATGTGGAGTTTTCGTGACGCCTGGTCTTCGAGAGCAAGCACCTGAATTGCTGAAGAGCGCACGGGCGGCAGGGCTTAGGACGTCGTTCGATACGAATTGGGATCCGCGCCAGCGCTGGCTTGACACACTGGAACCGTGCCTTCCGAGTGTGAACCTTCTTTTTATGAACGAGGTGGAAGCGGTGAGAATCACGGGACAGACGGAGCCGCGGCTGATGGCGCGGTGGGCTATTGCGCGTGGTGTTCCGACTTGCGTATTGAAGCTGGGCGCCCGCGGGTGCGCCATCTATACGGATGACGTGGAGATCCTTTGTCCGGCATTTGAGGTGGAGGCGCGCGACACGACCGGAGCGGGCGATTGCTTTGCCGGCGGTTTTCTTTCGGCACTGCATCGCGGCGCCTCGCTCGCCGAGGCCGGACTGTTTGCTAATGCGGTGGCGGCCATGAGTGTGGAGCAAGTCGGAGCGGTAGAAGGCGTTCGCAGCGCGGCGGAGACGGAAGCGTGGATGCGCAGGACACCGCAACGAAAGGCTACGGCGAATGTCTGATCAACCGGAAGATCTCTCGCGCCGGCATTTCCTCAAGCAAAGCGGGGCGAGCATCGCGGCCGCACCCGTTATTTCGGCACAGCAGGGCGACCCCCAACCCCATGGCTTTCAACCGGACGCCAAGCCGGAGAAGATTTCGGACAATCTTTTTTTGCTGGAAGACACCTGCAACGTGTATTTGATCCGCAGGGGAGATCGCGGGCTGTTGATCGATTTCGGATCGGGCAAGATTCTCGATTTTCTAGGGGAGCTGGGCGTCTCGCGCATCGATTGGATTCTCCACACGCATCATCATCGCGACCAGGCGCAAGGGGATGGACGCGCGGTTGCGCAGCGGATTCCGATCGCGGTTCCTGAACATGAGCGCGAATTTTTTGAAGCCGCTGAGAATTTCTGGCGCAACCGGCGCATCTTCGAGCTCTACGACGTCAAGAACGATTTTTTTTCGCTGACCCAGAACGTGCCGGTGGCGGCTCTGCTGCACGATTACAGCACGTTCCACTGGGGTACAACGGAACTGTTTGTTCAACCCACTCCGGGACATACGCCGGGCTCGATTACGCTGATCTGCCAAGTGGACGGGAAGAGAGTTGCGTTTTCGGGCGATCTGATGCACTCGCCGGGCAAGGTGCAAACGCTCTACGATCTGCAGTATTACTATCAGGAGCACGAGGGCGTCGATCTTTCGATTTATTCGCTGGCGGAGCTTACCAAATTAAAGCCGGATCTTCTCTGCCCGTCGCACGGCCGGCCCGTTCCGGAGCCGCTGGCGGGGATGGCCGAGCTTTCGCAGAAGCTGCGCGACTGGCATCGCTATTGGTATGCCCACCCACCCACATCCGACCTGGAACCGTATGCAGTCACGCCGCATCTGATCGCAAACACGGACACGACGTCTTCGTTCTACGCGATTGTCAGTAACAGCGGCAAAGCTTTGTTTGTCGATTACGGCTCAGCGAGCTGGACGTTTTTCCAGGTTTTCACGCGTTATGTGGGCGTGCGCAATCACATGCGCTTTGTGGAACACAGCATCGAGAAGATACGCGCGCGCTACGGCATGAAGTCCATTGACGTCGCGATGCCAAGCCATGTGCACGACGATCATCTTAATGGCTTCCCGTATCTGACGCGGCGTTACAGGACCAAAATCTGGTGCTATGAAAACATGGTGGAGGTTCTGGAGAACCCGCGAGGATTGAATATCGGCTGCATTCTGGGCGAGCCGATTAAGGTGGACCGCTCCTTTCGCGATAAAGAGACGTTCCGTTGGGAAGAATTCGAATTCACCGTGGTGCACTCGCCCGGCCACACGAATTATCAGATGGCGATGTTCGCCACCATTGACGGCGCGCGCATTGCGTTCACCGGGGATGCCTTCTTCAACGATCCGGAGCATCCCAATTCTCTGCGGCATAACCTTATTTACCGGAACGAGGTGAGGAGCGGCGACCATTTGAAATCGATTCGGAACATTTTGGATTTCGAACCGAACCTGATTGCGCCGGGGCATGGCAGGCCGTTTCTGGTGGATCGCGAGGCGGCGCTGAATTTCGAAGAGCGGGCCAAGAAGCAGGATGCGTTTTTCCGCGATTTGATTGCCGATCCCGATCCTAATATGGGAATCGATCCTTCCTGGCTCAAAATATATCCGTATCAAATGAGCATCCGGCCGGGCGAGGCGAAAAACGTCGAAGTGCGTTTTAGAAATTACCGGCCGCGCCGGGTTGAGATCGCGGCGATGTTTGTTCTACCCGATGGCTGGCGCGCAAGTCCACCCAGAATTTTAATTTCGGCGGAAGCAAACTCCGAAGCCAAGGTACAGGCTGCGATTTCAATTCCAGCGGGCTACTCGAATCTTTTTTCCCGCGTTGCGATTGCGCTGGACGTGATGGCGGATAACAAATATCTGGGGCAGATCGCGGAAGCGGTGGTGGACCTGGGCGCATGACGAGAAGACAATTCGGCAAATTTACTGCGGGCCTTAGCGCGCTGGCCGCGGCGAGCGCGCAGCAGACAGCTACGAAATCCGAACTGCCCGGCGTATGGCGCCTGCGATTCGGGACACCGGAAGCCATAACTCCGGTGAGCACTCGATATTATTCGCCTGCGCTCGACAGAATGGCGACCCTGCCTGCTGCGGATGCGCCTCCGATCGCGCTCCAATCTATCTCCGGCTATTCATCGAAGCGGGGATATGAAGTCAGGCTGCCGCTGGCGCCCGGCGAAGTGGTCTACGGACTGGGGCTTCAGTTTCATTCGGTGTTGCAGCGCGGCTTGAAGAAGAAGCTGCGCGTGAATGCGGACCCGGTGGCCGATTTAGGCGATTCACACGCGCCGGTACCTTTTTATGTATCTGCGCAGGGCTACGGAGTGTTCATCGACTCGGCGCGTTACGTGAACATCTATTGCGGAAACAAGATCAAGAAGCATCGCGGCCAGACGCCCCCAGACGCCGCAGTGGCGGCGCGCATCGCGCAATTGCCTGCTGCCTATGAGCGCTATCACATAGCGGAAGCGAGCGAAGTTCTGATTGAGGTCCCCAAGGCGCAGGGTGTCGATATTTATCTGTTTGCCGGGCCTACGATGCGCGAGGCGGTGCAGCGCTATAACCTGTTCGCGGGCGGTGGGCCGTTGCCGCCACGGTGGGGCCTGGGGTTTTGGTACCGCTGCTACGAAAAGTTCAGCCAGAAAGAAGTTTTGGATTTGGCCGCCGGGCTACGGAATGAACGCATCCCGTGCGATGTGATCGGGCTGGAGCCGGGCTGGCAATCGCATTCGTATTCGTGCTCGTTCGTATGGAGCGATCTTTTTCCCGATCCTGCGGCGATGATCGCAGAGTTGAAGAAATCAAACTACAACATTAACCTCTGGGAGCACGCTTTTACGCATCCGAGTTCGCCGCTGCACGCGCCACTCTATGACGTGTCCGGCGATTACGAAGTGTGGCGCGGTCTGGTTCCGGATTTTCTGGACGCGCGCGCGAGAGAGATCTTCGGCGGCTATCATGACCGCGAATTTGTCTCGAAGGGCGTTTCCGGATTCAAATTAGACGAGTGCGATAACTCCGATTACACCGGCAACTGGTCGTTTCCGGAACTCGGACAATTTCCTTCGCAGGCGGATGGAGAGCAGATGCACTGTCTGTTTGGCCTGCACTATCAGCAAACGATTCAATCGCAGTACGACCGGCGGCAGACGCGGACGTTCGGCCTGGTCCGGTCATCGCATGCTTTAGCTGCGCCATTCCCTTACGTGCTTTATAGCGATTTATACGATCACCGGCAGTTTGTACGCGCGTTGGTGAACAGCGGATTTTCCGGCTTGCTGTGGTGCCCGGAAGTGCGCGATGCGGCGAATACGGAGGATCTCATCCGGCGCTTACAAACGGTGATCTTCTCACCCCTCGCAATGGTGAATGCGTGGTACATCAAAAATCCGCCGTGGAAGCAGGTGGAACGGGAGGCGAACAACGCCGGCAAATTCAGCAAAGACTGGGAAGACACGGCAGCGATTTGCCGCCGCCTGATCGAGGTGCGGATGCAGTTCGTGCCGTATCTCTACGCGGCTTTCGCCCGTTATCATCTCGAGGGCGTTCCGCCGGTGCGCGCGCTGGTAATGGATTATCCGGACGACCTGAAGGCGTGGACCGTTGACGATCAATATATGTTCGGGGACGACCTGCTTGTTGCACCGCTGTTTGCCGGTCAAAGCGGCCGCGTTGTCTATCTGCCCGAAGGCGAATGGTTCGACTTCTGGACCGGAGCTAAAACGGCCGGCTCACAAAGCGTGATGCGGAGCGGCCCGCTCGACTACATTCCGGTGTTCGTCAAGTCGGGCGCGCTTCTGCCTTTGGCGCAGCCTACTTTACACACGAACGATCCCGAATCGTTCACGCTTACGGTGCGTGCATACGGCAGCGGTGAACGTGGAGCGGTGCTGTACGAGGATGATGGCTCGATCAAGCCGGTGTTCACGCGTGTGAATCTGACGTGGGATCCGCGGCAGCCTTCCGGAAACATGGAACGTTCGGGGACGGGACCGGCTGCGCGATACACGGTGAAGCGATGGGAGCGGGTTCAGCCGGGCTAATGCGCGGCGCAGCCAGGCGGCTTACTTCTTCGCCTTCCAGAACAGCGCCGCTGCCCCGGCTACACTGGCCGCAATCAACGCGATGGGCACGCGGTGCAGATTGACCCAGTTCTGGCCACTGTAGGGCTTTGCGACGGCATCGAATATGCCGTGTGCCTCGTAATCGCCTTCTACCGGCGCAAACAGGTTGTCGGGTCGATTGGCAGGAACCGGCTGGTCCGTTTGCTGGGAAGAATAACCGTTCTTGCCGAGATACCAATCCGCAAAACCAGGCGCCACGTCCTGGGCATAAATCGCCTTGATGGTCGGGATGCCGACGAATACTTCACGCCGCTTGTGGTGGGCTGCCCAGTAGACGGCGCGCGCCGGAACTTCGGGCTCGAAGATCGGCGGCACGGGCTGGGGATGGCGCGGGAGGCGCGTGCGGCACCAGCTAAACTGCGGCGTATTGACGGCTGGCAGATGAACAACTGTGACATGTACGTTGCTGCGGTTGTGGATGAGTTCGGAGCGCAGGGAATCCGTAAAGCCGACGATGGCGTGCTTGGCCCCGCAATAGGGTGCTTGCAGCGGAATAGAACGATAGGCGAGAGCCGAGCCGATCTGCACGATGGTGCCTTTATCGCGCGGCAGCATTCGCCGCAACGCCGCCATGGTGCCATAGACGCATCCCAAGTACGTAACTTCGGTGGCGCGGCGGAACTCTTCCGGCGTGATCTCGGAGAGCGGCGCAAAGATGGTGGTCATGGCGTTGTTGATCCAGATGTCGATAGGACCGAATTCATTTTCAAGCGTTTGAGCAGCATTTTCGACGGCCGCGGAATCCGCGACATCGATGGAAAACGTAAGTGCCCGGCCGCCTTTTTCTTCCACTTCCGCTTTGGCGGCTTCCAGCCGCTGTTTTCCGCGCGCGATAAGCCCGATGGACGCTTGCCGGTTTGCGAACTCGCGCGTAATGGCGCGTCCCACACCGGCGGATGCACCCGTGATCATAACCACTTCGTGCGTTCGATCACCTGATTTTCCGTTTACCCGATTCAATTTTTCCTCCCGTTGGGGGGATTGCGCGAGGTCGACACCTGTTACTGAACTTCTGCGGCGCGGGGGACTGTAACTTAGTGCAGGTAATGGTCAAGGTATGTAGATCGTCCTCTAGTCAGCAAGGCTCAGTGGAAAATGCAGGGCGCCCGCTCTTTCGATGCGCATAATGACTCGGTGCACCGGCGGTCAGGGTGGCAGGAGTTTCGCCCTGAGCAGTTGCCTGAACGATGTAAAAGGGGAATCCAAGATGTGTGATTATTCGCTTTACGCGGTTCCGAACCGCTTAGCAGAGGATGGAGAGACGGTGGTTCTGCACAAGTTCGGCACCGGAACGATTGGCTTCGCTTCCGTGATGGACGTACCACCCAAGCAGATTGCAAAGGCGACCGGCTGGAAGGGATTTTGCGTCGGCTTCAAGTCGTTATTCACGCCACGGAGCTGCCCGGTGGTTCCGGCTGTGTGCATGCCGCCCGGGACCCGGCTGATGATTACCGAAATGCCTTCGGAAAGCAGCCGCCGTCTTTGGCTGCGGCCCGGCGATAGCGCAATAGTGACCGAAATCACGAGTCAAAGCTATTCCTATCGGGATGCGCTGATTCTTCCCAACGGCAGGTGCGTGCTCCTGCAGGAACTGCCGGAAGGGATGAAAGCCATGGTGGTATCTACCGGTGTCGAGACACCCGAAATCGGGATGCCATCGGAGGTCTATGCCAGTTAAGCTCGAAATGGAGCCCGAAACGCCAGCGCCACGGAGCGCAACTGAAGGCTCCAGCGAAGCGTGAAAACCATAATTGGCTGGGTCGTTTCATTTTTCCGGTTCGCGGGTGAGTTGGGAGTTTTCGCATCCCGGGCATTCCGCGATCTATTCAGGCGCCCGTTTGAAATCGGAGAGACGGTCGATCAGATTTTCGAAGCCGGGCTTCGTTCCGTTCCGCTGATCGCGCTCTCCGGTTTCGCTTTCGGGGTGGTGCTCTCGCTGCAGACCAGGTCCTCCATGGAACAGTTCGGCGCTGAGTCCATGGTGCCGCAAGCGATTTCATTCGGGATGTTTAAGGACATCGGCGCCGTGATTACCAGCCTGCTGGTCGCCGGGCGCGTGGGCGCGGGTATCGGAGCGCAGCTTGCGGGCATGCGCGTGACGGAGCAGATTGACGCCCTGGAGGCGCTGGCGGTCGATTCCTTCAAATATCTGGTTGTCACCCGCATTACGGCGTGTGTGATTGCCCTGCCGCTTTTGACAACGCTGCTCGATTTTTCGGGCGTGATGGGCGGCATGATATCGGAAATGATTGTTCCGGGCGGAATGCCGGCCGAGTTGTATTGGAGGGACGCTTTCGCGCCCATGGGGTGGTCGGATTACGTTCCATCCATTCTGAAGACGGTCGTGTTCGGATTCATTATCGGAACGGTCTCCTGCTATCTGGGGTACACTGCGACACAAGGCGCGACGGGGGTAGGACGCGCCTCCACCAGGAGCGTGGTGTATTCATCGCTTCTGGTCATTTTGTCCGACGTGATACTCGTAAAACTGATCTTCTTCTGGTTCCCCGAATGAGTGAACGCGGCAATGCGCAGCCAGCAGTACTTCTCGATCACGTCTCCAAAACATTTGAGAAGCGGAAGGTTCTGGAGGACGTTTCCTTCCAGGTGGGTTCGGGCGAAGCATTCGGCCTGCTTGGGCGCAGCGGGGCCGGTAAGAGCGTCACGCTCAAACTCATCATTGGGCTTTTAAAACCGGATCAGGGAAAGATTTTGGTGCTGGGCCAGGAGATGCAAACGTTAGCGCGCGACAAACTCGGGGAAGTGCGCAAGAAGATCGGGTTTCTGTTTCAGGACGCGGCGTTGTTTGATTCCATCTCGGTTTATGAGAATGTCGCCTTCCCGCTGCGCCGGCACACCGGTAAGTCGGATGCAGAGATCAAAGACATCGTGCAACAAAGGCTGGATGATGTGGGTCTCAGCAAAGAAGGCCGCAAGATGCCGTCTGAACTTTCCGGAGGGATGAGAAAACGCGCGGGCCTGGCGCGCGCGCTGGCACTCGAACCGGAGGTGGTGCTTGTGGATGAGCCGAGCAGCGGGCTGGACCACATCACGGCCGGAGAGATTTACGATCTGCTGCTGGAGATGAAGCAAAAGCGTCACGTGACGCTGATCGCCGTTACCCACGACGTGGCAGGGGCGCGCAAATTCGCGGACAAGTTTGCGGTCCTCAATCGCGGCAGGATTGTCGAGTGCGGCTCTTTTCAGGAACTGGAAGAAAGCGACGATCCGGTAGTTCGCAATTTAGCCGCGGGAGCCGAAACATGAGGTCTTTTTCCAAAAAATTCTGGGTCGGAGTCTTTATCGTTGGGGGGCTGCTGCTGTTTACTGTCGGCCTGTATGTGATTGGCAGCTACAACCAGGTCTTCGGAGGACATTTCGAAGTGTATACGGATTTCGTTTCCGTGGACACGCTGACGAAAGGCGCGCGTGTGCGCGTGTCGGGAATGGATGCAGGGCAGATCGGCGCAATTGATGTTCCCCGAAATGCCGGCAATAAATTTCATTTGCATCTCAAAGTGGACGAGAAGTTCCGCCAGTTGGTGCGCGAGGATTCAGTCACCACAATCGATACGGCAGGAATGGTGGGCGCCAAGTATGTCGACATCAAAATGGGCAGCGCCAATTCCCCGCTGTGTAACGGTTGCACGCTGCCCAGCCAGGCGCCATTCGACATGACCGCATTGATGAAACAAGGCAGTGGGCTGGTGACATCGGTACAGAGCACAATTGACGATGTTCACAAGCATGTCGATGCGGCCATTGATAACTATTCCAGCATTGCCAGTAATGTGAATGGCGTGATCGGGCAGGTTCGTCCCAACGTCCAAAAAATCACATCGAATGCCGCCCAGCTAACCGGGAATGCAAATGCGATTGCAGTTGGGCTTCGACACGGCCAGGGCACGGCGGGCAAGCTGTTGACCGATGAAGAGATGGCGGAAAACGTCGCGAAAACAATTGCGAACGCCAACCAGACCAGCGCGAATGCGGTGCAGGCTTCGCAAAACGTCGACTCTATGATCTCGAGCATCCAGCAGAACGATTTGCCGGACGTACATGCCACTGTCGCAAATGCCAAGGATATGTCGGGGCAGCTTGATCAGGCCGTGGGGACTTTTTTGGCCGCCGGCAAGAACAGCAACGAGACGACCGCGGAGGCGCTGCACAACACCATCCAGCAAGCCAACCAGGCGATGGGGAACTTAGCCGATGATACAGAGGCCGTCAAACATAACTTCTTTTTGCGGGGCTTCTTTCACCGGCGCGGCTTTTTTAATTTGAGCGACATCAGCCGCAATCAATATGCAGGTACGGATTTCGTCAAGAAACCCACCGTGCGCGTGTGGATACCCGATACCGGCCTGTTCACTATGAAACCTGACGGGACTTTGGAGCTAACCGACCAGGGCCAGAACATTGTGAACCAGAATATGTCCGATCTGGTGCCTTATTTACCGCATAATCCGGTAATGGTTGAGGGTTATTCGGAGACCGGCTTGCCGGATCAGCAGTACCTGGTTTCGCGGCAGAAAGCGCTGGCTGTTCGAACGTACCTTCAGTCCCACTTTCATTTGAATTCGAAATTGCTCGGCATCATGCCGATGGGCAATCATCCTCCGCAAAACACCGGCAAGAGCGAGTGGAGCGGAGTGTCGTTGGTGCTGATCAAATCGCGTTGAGGTGGGCTAGTGGCGTTTGGCGTGAGGTGTCTGCCGTCCTCAAAGCAATTATCACGCTAATCACCATAGAACAAACGACATGTGATATGTTTTTAGCTTGGCCGAAGCGCATGAATAGCGGGAGCTGTTCCGCCACGTGAGAGGGATTTGTGAATGGCCGTTGCACGACAGAAAGAGAAATCGGGTGAAGATGCCAGGGCGGCTCGGCCAAAACGAACCAGTCAGTTCGTCGAAGTTCGGAGCCACGCTGAAGTTGTTTTCAAACTTCCCACTGACGCAAACTCACCGGAGGGGCTGAAGGCGCTTCAAGTTGCAAACGCGCACTTCAGGACGGTACCCTGGCCCGCACCATGGAATCGGACAACGCACAAACTTTGCTTGGGTGACGCGCGAGACCTATTTTGGATTCCCGATGAATCGGTCCATCTGATCGTTACTTCTCCGCCCTATTGGACCTTGAAGGATTACAAAGAAGACAATCCGGGGCAACTGGGTGACGTTGCTGATTACGAGCATTTCCTGGATCAGTTGGACAAAGTTTGGCGTGAGTGCAAGAGGGTTCTGGTCGGAGGTGGCCGGATCTGCTGTATCGTCGGTGATGTCTGTGTTTCAAGAAGACGAGAGGGGCGGCACTACATCGTTCCGCTCCATGCGGACATTCAAGTTAGGGCCAGAGCACTTGGCCTCGATTGTTTGACGCCCATTCTGTGGCACAAAATCGCAAATGGCGTCACTGAAGCGGAGGGAAATGGCGCGGGCTTCTACGGCAAGCCATACCAGCCGGGTGCGATAGTCAAAAACGACACCGAGCACATCCTTTTCCTGCGAAAGGGCGGCGAATACCGTTCGGTCGACCCGCTTCGTCGAGCTTTGTCAATGCTGACGAAGGAGGAAATGCAGAGATGGCTGCGTTCATATTGGTCTGACCTTCGTGGTGCATCAACCCGTGATGGACATCCAGCTCCGTTTCCGCAGGAGCTCGCCGAACGCCTTATCAAGCTGTTCTCATTTGCGGGCGATACGGTACTCGATCCATTTGTAGGAACCGGATCAACAATCCAAGCTGCTATTTCCACGGGGCGAAATTCCATAGCGGTTGAGATCGAACCTGCGTACGTAGAAATCGCGAAGAAGCGCATCCGTCGCACAATGAACGTCAACCGGATGGCTGGAGCTATAGACGCGGAACTCGTCATTGAGAATTACGCGGGCCGCACTAGATAGTGCTCGGTTGCAATGCAGCCAGTTAAGCAACTCAATTCGTGCCTTGACGAACTGTTCAGCAAGGCGAAACAATCGCCCAACAGACTCGGTACCCTTGCTGACTTCTGTACGCGGCAGTTGAAGCTACACGGTTTACCGGGCGTCAAAGGTGGAAGTTCAGGTGAACTGACGGTCAAAGGACTGGCGCGTCGCAAGGAGTGGGATGTAGCGTACGAGTTCGCCGGAAAATTTCGGCTCCTAATTTCCCTTAAGTCCATTCTCAAGAATGTTGGTGGGTCAGTTCCCAACCGATTAGATGACCTGATGGGCGAAGCCTCCAATGTCCAGCAACTGGCTCCAGAGGTTGGGATCGGGTATGTCCTTGTTTTCGATTTGGCGAACGACACGAAACGCAAGGAGGACGGCCTGATGTGGTCTCAATATTTGGAGAAGGCTATCAAGAGTATCGCGATACGGGGAGCGCCGCTGTGGAACCAAGGGCTCCTGGAAGGAACGTGGTTTGTTCGAGTAAACTCGTCGCATCCGAAGGGAAACAGGGTAGTTGACAGCCAGAAAACGCTGGCCGAGGGAGAAGCGTTCTTTCAGTCCATGATTCAAAAGTTGGCACAGCGGGAGCCTGCCATACCATTTACAAAGCCGATCAATCCACTTTGAACCGCTGGAGGGTGAAGCCTGATCTTTGTTGCGCCTTAGCCGAACGAGCTGCTTTACTGCACGCGCTTCGACTCCCTGTGAAAGTCCCTGTTAGAGGCGCCGCGATTCAAATAGTTATAAGCGATTTGATTTGGTTAGTGGGCCCTGAAGGATTTGAACCTTCGACCAAAGGATTATGAGTCCTCTGCTCTGACCGCTGAGCTAAGGGCCCGCGTGTGTTTCACCGACTACCGTAGCATGATCCGTAGCCAGGCTCAGGTCCGCCCTCATGCTCTGCCCGCGCAGGCGCTCCGCGTAGCGAAAAACAAAGGCGTAGAGCACGAATGCCGGCGTAAAGATGACGGCAAGTGCAACCGTGTCGCTGAGAATCCATGGTTGCTGCACGAACGCGTGCTGCGAGGCAATGGTGGGCAGCAGCAACACGCAAATCGTCTCCACGCCCCTGAACAACAGCGTCCAGTTCACCACGCGAAAAAAACAATTGGCGGTGCGCAGATGCCGGTACCAGATGATCACCACAAACATCATGAGTCCTAGAAACCAGGCATGCAGGCCTTCGCGAAGTAGGCCGCTGCTGCCCCAACCCCAATACGGTACGAACAACGCAAAAGGAATGACGAACAGCGCCATGAGCCAAGCGCGCGCTTTTCGATAACCCACATAGACCAGCCGCAGCAGCGCCGCCAGGAAGAATGCGATGCCTGCACCGAACGGAAGCGTGCTCCAATACGAGACGAAGAACTGGATAACAGGCGGCGAGAATTCATAAATGGATTGAAGTTCGAGACTCTGGCGGTGAAAAAGGATCAGGTTCAGCGGTACCAGCGTATTCAGAAGAGAATCAGCCCGCGAGCGAAACCAATTGGCGACCGTGGGCGGCGCGCCGGCTGTCATTTTGAAATATTCGAAAAAGTAATCCTGCGCATAGTGCCTCTCATTGATTACGCGCCAAAGCACGAGCCAGAAGCCAACGCCTAGACTCATCGGAAAAATTTCGCGAATCCAGCTATACGGAACGGAGGGCTTCCGCTTCTGCAGGATGATGATGCCAATGAGAGCCGGAAGGCAAATCAAGGCAGAAGGATGTACCAGATACCCGAAACCCAGCACTAATCCTGCAAGCAAGTACCGAGTTTTGAAGAGCAGGTACGCGGCGAGCAGAACGCATCCGGCCTCCGGAAGCTTGGGCCAAGTGAAGTAAATCTCGTGAACTGTGAACGGGGCTGTGGCGGCGATCAGAAATGCGAAGAACGCCCACATATCCGGCAGAAACAGTTTCGCAAGACCGAATACGGTGAGAAGTCCACAGCACGCGAGAACAATCATAGCGATGCGATACGCTTCTAATCCCTCGGGATCGAAGGGGCACCAGGCTTGGTCAGGCCAGGTGTGCAGCACATTCACACGCGCGGAGAGGACAATTGGCGTTGCGGCAAGACCGGCGATCGGGCCGCGATGCGAAAAGCTCCAGGGCGCGTACATACTGCCGGCAAACTGCCCGAATGGAGATTCGCGGAAGCGCACGAGCTGTATCGTGTGGTACGAAAAGCGGCTATCAGAGCGTGCGCCTACCTCGTAGGTCCGCGAATTTTTTGCGGCGAATAATTCGCCCTCCGGACCCAGCGAGTAAATCGTCTTGGCCGTTGCAAGCGATACAAGTAATAGGAAGACCAACAACACCTGCCGTTCCGCTGTCACAATGTAAGTCGACAAAGGAAAACGGATGACGTTATAAGTAGCAAACCCGATCATCAGAAATAGGCCTATGCGGCAGATCAGGCGCGGGCTGAGTTGGGGCGGCCCGATCCATGCAGCCAGTCCGACGAATGCGAACAGTGCCATCCCAAGCAGAGGAATCCAGATGAAGGGCAGGTTGGGCCGCTTCCGCCTCAGAATCAAACCAGGAGATAGAAAGGCGACAATTGCGGTGGCGGCAGTAAGTAGAATCCAGAGCAGTTGCTTACAGATCTCAACATTGTTCACGGAACGGATGACAAAGGGCTCGGAGAAACCGAGCCAGCCTTGCCAATCGCGCGGCGCTGCGATAGCGAAGATTCGAAATTTTAGCGGCCGTTCATCTTCCGGGAGTGAAAACGTTTTTAACCACCACGCCTGTCCGGGAATCAATTCGGGCGGAACGGGGAGACGGATTACGCCGGCTTTGGCGGTTTGAACTTCAATGCCAAGCTGATTATCGAAGCGATTCGGATAACCTGCGATGAATATTCCAAAGTGAGCGGCCGGTTTGTACCAGGCGCTGTAAGCCCAGCCTGCAGGGGGCAACGGAGTCCCCCAAGACGCGTACATTTTGACTGATCCCTTAAATGGCGGCACATCCATGTAGCCAGGTACTTTATCCGGTGCGAAGGCGCGCCCCGAAATCTCGGGTGCGGCGGGGTCCGTCTGCGGGAGCGCGGCAACATCGATCGAGACGCGGTGCAGCTTCAACGCCGCGCAACAGATGCAGTAGGCGACAGCCGTTAAACAGAGGGCGATAGCAAGTCTATCCGTCGTTCGCGAACGTACGGCCATCGGAAATCGGAACAGATCCTTATCGCCACAACCGCTCTTGGACATTCTGAAACGCGCTGATGATTTCGTCTTGATCCGGGTGACGGCCTGCTGAGATAACCTGTTTGCCGTTTACAAAGATATCGCGAATCGCCGCCGTGTGCGCAGCAAATACGATCTGAGCAGCTAAGTCGCCGCCTTCCGATCCGGCCAGCGATGGATGGTCCGGGTCGATGGTAAGGTAGTCGCCTTCGGTTGGAGGCATCTTCAGAGCGTGAGATCCGCTTTCTGCCAGCCCCCGGTAAAGCACGACGGCGGGCAAGATAGCGCGCGACAGTTTCTTCATGCGCAGGTGATACTCCAGGCAGCGCGCATCTTCGAGCAAATCAATCTGGGCGTTGCTATCGGTGCCGAAGCAGATCTTCACACCTTTCTGAAGCAAAAGATCCGCGGGGACCGGGCCGTCGCCCAGATTCCGTTCCGTGGTGGGACAAGCGCATACGGTGGATTGCGCGGCGCCCAGGCAGGTTGCTTCCTGCTCGGTGATATGGATGGCGTGAACGGCGGTGAAGTCGGCGCCGGGAATGCCGTTCTCACGCAGCAGCTCGACCGGGCGCTGCCGGTGCTCCGCCATGCATTCTTCAATTTCAGCGGGCTGTTCAGCCACGTGCATATGAAGGGGTAGATTTTTTGACCGCGCATATTCGGCAAGGCGCACCATGGAACGAAGTTCCAGCGCACGCACGCTGTGCAAAGCGATTCCGACCGGCGCGGCGGCGGATTTTATTAGTTCCTCCGTTTCGTGAATAAAAGCATCCACATCGCGAAAAATAAATCTGCTTTGCAACGGGTTGGCAGGCTTTCGCCACCCGGCGCGTTCGTACGCGGTCCGCAAAAGAACAATCCGGATGCCTACATCGCCGGCCGCGCGGATCACCTGATGCGCCAGCAGATTGGGATCTTCGTAACGCGAGCCGCCCGGCGCATGATGCAGATAATGAAACTCGGCGACTGTGGTGATGCCGGCGAGCAGCATTTCCATATAGGCCATGCGCGCGACATCGTAAACGTCCTCTGGGGTGAGGCGATTGGCAGCACGATACATGGCTTCACGCCAGGTCCAAAAACTGTCGGCCGCCGCCGCTGTGCGATGCTCGGTGCGCCCGCGAATGACTCGCTGGAAGGCGTGCGAATGCGCGTTTACGAAACCCGGAACCATGCTCCGCTCGTTGAACCCTGCCGTAGCGGCCACATGGATTCGTCGCCGCCTCCCTCTACTCGCGCATAGGCTGCATCTCCGCCGATATACACACTGGAAGCCAACTCCACGCCGGCGAAATAGGGGAGTTCGCGGAAATCCTCGCAATCATAAATCACGAAATCAGCGCGCTTGCCCTGCTCCAACGAACCGATTTTGTCCCCGCGCCCGAGGCTATACGCGGCATTGATTGTGGCTGCGGTAATGGCTTCCGCTGGCGTCATTCGCATGTGCGTGCAGGCTAGCGAAAGCACAAACGGCATGGAAGGAGTAGGCGATGAACCGGGATTGAAATCTGTTGCGAGCACGACGGCCAGCCCGGCTTCGATCATTTGCCGCGCCGGTGCGAAGCGATTGAGGCCCAAACAGTAGACCGAAGCAGGCAAAAGCACCGGCTGCACACCCGCCCTCGCAAGCGCATCGATGGCGCGAGCATCTGCGTGCTCCAGGTGATCGGCAGTCGCGGTGTGCAATTCGGCTGCCAGCTCTGCCCCGCCGCTTGCGGATAGCTGGTCGGCATGAAGGCGCAGGCCGAGCCCCAGTTCGTTCGCTCGCGTCAGAATGGCTCGCGATTGCTCTATGGTGAAGACGTTGCGCTCGCAAAAGACATCGCAATATTCGGCCAGATTTTGCTCGACGACGGCGGGCAGCATTTCGTTGATCACGAGGTCGACATACGCATCCGGATTCTCGCGGTATTCATCCGGTATTTCGTGCGCGCCCAAAAAGGTAGGAATAAAACCCAGCCGGCCGATGACGCGCAGCATCTTTAGTTCATCTTCCGTGGTGAGGCCGTAACCGGATTTCGCCTCAACGGTTGTTGTACCGCAGCGCGTAAACCAGTTCGCGTAGCGCCGTGAGGCCTCGATCAGATCATCTTCCGCTGCTGCGCGCGTTTTTTCGACGGTGGAACGAATCCCGCCACCGGCGGCAGCAATCTCCTGGTACGTTTCCCCGCGCGCGCGCCGTTCATATTCATCGACGCGAGTGCCCGCAAAGACAGCGTGCGTGTGGGCATCCACGAAACCGGGGAGCACAACGCCGCCGCCCGCGTCCACTGTGGGAATTTCATCGAAGAGCAGAGAATCGATCTCTTTCTGAGTAC
This sequence comes from Terriglobia bacterium, assembly GCA_021324185.1. Classification (GTDB taxonomy): domain Bacteria; phylum Acidobacteriota; class Terriglobia; order Bryobacterales; family Bryobacteraceae; genus Bog-105. The sequence continues at coordinate 26,782 of JAJPJN010000072.1, forward strand.
CCACCGCCTCAATGACGCCGCCGCGCATCAACATGGCGCCGCCTTCGACGATAGAAAGCTCGTTCATTTCGGCGCGTATTCGCGGCCTCTTGGGTCCGGCGATGGTGACGAGCTGGCCGCAATTGACGACTGCTAAAAGATCTGCGCCTTCCATTCAGCGGGCCATGGGAATACGCACAGCTTTCGCGCGAGCCACTCGTTCGGCTTCGGGATAGCCTGCATCCACGTGGCGCATGATGCCGGTACCGGGGTCGGTCGTGAGCACGCGTTCCAGCCGGCGGTCACTTGCCGCGGAGCCATCGGCTACGACAACCATTCCGGCATGCAAGGAATACCCGATTCCCACTCCGCCGCCGTTGTGAATCGAAACCCAGGAAGCACCGGCTGCGGTATTGACAAGCGCGTTTAATAACGGCCAGTCCGCAATGGCATCTGAACCATCGCGCATGTTCTCGGTTTCGCGATAAGGCGAAGCAACTGAACCTGCGTCGAGGTGATCGCGGCCGATCACGATAGGCGCACGAATCTCTCCCGAGCGCACCAGAGCATTCATCGCCAATCCGAATTCGGCGCGTTCGCCATATCCGAGCCAGCAGATGCGAGCGGGCAAGCCCTGGAATTGAATCTTCTCGCCCGCGAGACGAATCCAGCGCGCCAGATCTTCATTACTGCCGAACATGTCCATCACCAGACGATCCGTTCGACGAATATCCTGCGGATCGCCCGATAGTGCGACCCAGCGAAACGGGCCGCGGCCTTCGCAGAACATGGGCCGTATGTATTCGGGAACAAATCCCGGAATTTCAAACGCGTCCTTCACTCCGGCGGCTTGCGCCTGCGCGCGGATATTGTTGCCGTAATCGAAGGCGACCGCCCCGGCGCGTTTCAGCGCCAGCATCCCTTCCACATGGCGCGCCATCGCTTCCATGGATCGCGCCGTGTATTCCGCCGGATTCGACTTGCGGAGCTGGCGCGCCTGCTCCAGGCTCATGCCGTTGGGAACATAGCCGTTCAGAGGATCGTGAGCGCTGGTTTGATCAGTGATGATGTCCGGAACAAAACCGCGCCGCGCTAGTTCAGGAACAACGTCGGCACAATTTCCTACCAATCCGACCGATAGCGAGCGCTCCTGCGACTTTGCGTCTTCGAGTAAACGAAGAGCTTCATCCAAGTCATGCACCAGGCGATCGCAATATCCGGTGCGCACTCGCTTCTCGATACGCGCGGCGTCCACGTCGATGCCGAGAAAGCGCGCGCCGTTCATGGTTGCAGCCAGGGGCTGAGCACCGCCCATTCCTCCCATACCGCCGCTCACGATCAACTTGCGAGCGAGGGCTCCGCCGAAATGCTTCCGTCCGGCGGCTGCGAAGGTTTCATACGTGCCTTGCACAATGCCCTGGCTGCCGATGTAAATCCAGGAACCGGCGGTCATCTGGCCGTACATGGTCAGCCCCAGTTTTTCGAGACGGTGAAACTCATCCCAATTCGACCACCTGCCGACGAGGTTTCCATTTGCAATCAGAACGCGCGGCGCTTCGCTGTGGGTGCGGACAACTCCAACCGGTTTGCCTGATTGCACCAGCAGCGTTTCGTCGTTTTCCAATTGCTGCAGCGAGCGAACGATGGCTTCGAAGCACGTCCAATTGCGTGCCGCTTTGCCTGTTCCTCCATAGACGATCAACTCATCGGGCTTTTCGGCCACGTCGGGATCGAGGTTGTTCATCAGCATCCGCATGGCGGCTTCCTGATGCCAGCCTTTACAGCTCAGGCCTGAACCGCGCGGAGCTCTTATTGCAACAGCGGTATCACTCACTTGCGTTCTCCCTCAGTTCATAAATTCGTCGAAGCCGCCACGCTGGATTGCAATGGCAATGGCTTCCATATCGCGCGACAGCGGGCGGTCAGCCGTCAACCTGGGGACCAGCGCGCGGATCGAAGCGCGCGCTTTCTCGATGTATGGCGATGAGCGCAGGGGCGCGCGATAGTCGAGTCCTTCGGCGGCCGCCAGCAGCTCAATAGCAAGCACGTGCTCGGCGTTCGAAACCACTTCGCGCAGCTTCACGGCCGCCGTCATCCCCATAGACACATGATCTTCCTTGTCGCCTGAGGTTGGGACGTTATCGATGCTGGCAGGATGCGCCAACACCTTTGCCTCATTGAGCAACGACACGGCACAGATCTGCGCAATCATAAATCCGGATCCAAGGCCGGGATGGGAAGAAAGAAACGGCGGCAGTCCTTCATTTACGTCTGGATTCACGAGCCGGTCGATGCGGCGCTCGCAGATGCTCATCAGATCCGTCATTGCGAGGCAGGCATAATCGAAAACCGCGGCGAGCGGTGCCCCGTGAAAATTGCCGCCGCTCAAAATGTCTCCGTTTTCAAACACCAGCGGGTTGTCGGTTGCCGAACCGCTTTCGATTTCGACTACGGATTTAGCGTGCTCCAGCGCATTGCGAACGGCCCCGTGGACCTGCGGCATGCAGCGAAGGCTGTAAGCATCCTGCACGCGAGGATCATTGAGCAGATGCGAGCGCCGGATTTCACTGTTTTCGAGCAATTTCCGCAAGTGCGTAGCTGCGGCGATCTGTCCCGGGTGCGGGCGGGCTGCATGGATGCGTTCGTCGAATGCCACGGGCGTACCAAGCAGCGCTTCGAGAGTCATTGCACCCGCGAGATCCGCCAGCGCGACGACACGCAAAGCGCGATGTAACGCCAAAGCTCCAATCGCGCCCATGGCCTGCGTTCCGTTCAGCAGCGCCAGCCCCTCTTTGGCTGCGAGGCGAACCGGCTCGATTCCGGCTGCGCGTAATGCGGCCTGGCTACTCATTCGCTCGCCGCGAAACCAGCATTCGCCTTCACCGATCATCGAAAGCGCGAGATGGGCCAACGGCGCGAGATCACCGCTCGCGCCGACCGAACCCTTTTCAGGTATCACCGGATGAACGCCGCGCGCCAGCATGTTCAACAGCGTTTCGAGCACGATGAGCCGGCAGCCACTAAAGCCGAGACTCAAGACATTCGCGCGCAAAAGCATCATGGCGCGCGTTTCCGGCTCTGAAAGCGGCCGCCCCAACCCGCACGAATGGCTGCGCACCAGGTTGGTTTGCAGCGCGTCCAGATCGGCAGGTGCGATGTGGACGTCGGAAAGTTTGCCGAAACCGGTATTGATGCCGTACACAATGCGGCCTTCACTAATGACGCGGTCTACCAGTTGCCGCGAAGCCAGCACACGATCTCTGGCGCCGGTTGTGAGTTGCGCAGCCGTGCGCCCAGCGGCAACGGCCGCTATCTCTGCCAGGGAAAGTGGACTTCCGGAAAGCTCTAACATAAGGACGCGAGAGCTACTTCAATAGAGGTGACCTAATTTCTCCCGCTTTGTCCGAAGATACTCGGCCGTGGTTTCGAGCGGCGGCACCACAATGGGAGCGCGCTCCACCACCCGGATACCGGCGTTTTCAAGTGCGGCCACTTTCTCCGGGTTATTAGAAAGAAGGCGCAGCGAAGTCACACCGAAATACCGGAGTATGGCAGCCGGCAGCGCGTAATCGCGCAGGTCGGCTTCGAAGCCCAGTTGCTCATTGGCTTGCACCGTATCGAGCCCTTCGTCCTGCAATTCATAGGCGCGCAATTTGTTCAGCAAACCGATGCCACGCCCCTCCTGATGCTCATAGATAAGCAGACCGCGGGTTTCGGCAACGATTTGATCGAGCGCCAGTTCGAGTTGTGATCTGCAATCGCAACGCAAGCTGTGGAACACGTCCCCGGTGAGGCATTGCGAGTGGATGCGCACGAGCGGAGGCCCGAAATTCGGCTCCAAGCCTCCCAATTTCAGCACGACCGCTTCTTCGGTTCCGGCGGGGCGCACCCCCTCGAAGCCGAAAATGCGGAAGCGGCCGAAGCGCGTCGGGAAATCGGCTTCAGCGACCTTACGCAACTGTAATTCGGTTTGAGGGCCTGCCAACCTTTTATTATCAGGGAAGCAAGTTACACGCATGCTGGACAAGCAGGAAGTTGCGGCGCTCCTCATTAAGGTCGCGGTGTCGGCTTCGATCGCCAGTATTCTGATGCGCTTTGCACGCATCGAGAAAATTCTGCTGCGAGACGAACGGACCATCGCCGACCGCCTGCAGCTTGCGTTGATCTTTTCCATTCTTTTTGGCGCAACGGCTGAGATCCGTATCCTCAGCCACAATCAATATCCGGCGATTGATTTAGCGCTGGAAGGCGCGCAGATAGCCGGGATGTTGGGCGGGTATGTGAGCGGGCTCGTGACGGGATTGTGCGTCTCGGCGCCCGGAATGTTTCATGGCGAATACATGTCGATGCCGCTGTTTGCGGCAGCGGGCATTCTGGGGGCGGTTATGCACGATCTGGCTCCGCAGAAAGAAGACATCTGGTACTTTTCGCCGTTCGTCGATCTGAACCTCTACCGGCTGTTCAAGCAGGTGGTTCGCCTGGGGCATGGCGCCATTCAGCGGCGGCTGGTCGAACGCGCGGCGTTCAACGTGGCGTGCAATGCCATTGTCGTGCTCACGGAAGTGTTGCGCTGGGGCGTGCGAATCGAGTTTCGAGAACGCTATGCGTTCTTTCTGTTCGGCAATGTTCCCCAAGGGAATCCGCTGCCGCTGTTTGCGGCGTGCGCGGCCACCACGTTGTTTGCCGTCTCCCTGCCGCTGCGCATCTGGAGCAGCTATCGCGCGGAAAAACAACTGGAAATGGAGCGCGTGCGCCTGACGGAAGCGCAGCTCGCCGCACTGACGAATCAGATCAACCCGCATTTTCTGTTCAACACGTTGAATTCGGTTGCCTCGCTCATCCGCGTCGACCCGGAGCGGGCTCGCAGCATGATCTACAGACTTTCGAGCATCCTGCGCCGATTACTGCGAAAGACAGAAAATCTGGCTACCTTGCGCGACGAGCTTTCCTTTATCGACGACTATCTGGCTATTGAGATGGTTCGATTCGGCGAAAAACTACGCTTTCACAAAGAGGTCGATCCGAAAGCGCTGAATCTGCTCGTGCCGGCGATGATTCTGCAGCCCATTATCGAGAACTCCATCCGGCATGGCCTGTCGAACAAGGTGGAAGGTGGAACCATATCTTTGCGCGTGTGGCTGGAGGAGGCGCGCCTCTGCATCTCGATTGCGGATGACGGCTTGGGCATGCCGGAATCGAAACTCAAGACATTGTTCCAGCGCGGTATCGGCGTCAATAACGTAAAGGAACGGCTGCGGGTTCTGTTTGGAGAGAGTTATCAGATGTCGATTCACAGCAAGGTCGGCGCAGGCACGCGAACGGTGATTGAAATTCCCGAGCTGGAGGTGGTTCAGCAGCCGGAAGTGGCGGCGGGAGCAAAGAGCTAGAGGAGCCTAAAAACAAGTACTTTACAAAACAAAGTAGATCCGCTCATACTGTATGTATGCACAAAGTCGCTGTCCAAAAGACAGGCGCTACCGCTTACGATTGGGTCGAATATTTCTATCAAAACGCTCGCGAGCCCGTGCTTCCTTGGGAGGATGCCACCCGGCTGTCCGGAGCGGAACGGCTGGTGGTGATTGCCTCCATTCAACAGTTTCAGCTTGGAGAAAGCGCGAGCGGCGCCCGCATGCTGGAACGGGCCAGGCAATTTTCACGAGCCAGCGGCGATCTGGGCCTGCTGGCCGCATTGAAGCTTTTCCTGAGGGAAGAGCAGCGGCACAGCCGGATTCTGGCGCGATTTCTTGAGGTGGAAAATGCGCCTTGCCTGCGGAAGCACTGGGTCCATAGCGCTTTCCGATGGATTCGCGGCGCTGCCGGCCTGGAGCTTTGCCTGAAGGTCCTGGCGACGGCGGAGGTATTGGCCCGCCCCTACTATGCCGCTTTGGGCGACGCGACAGGTTCGCCCTTGCTCAAGAGCATCTGCAATCGTATCTTCGATGAAGAAGGCGCGCACCTGCGTTTTCAGGCGTTCGCATTGAGCCGTCTTCAACAACGGCATTCGCCGCTCGCACGCACGCTGGGCAAGGCGTGCCACGTTGCGCTGTTAAGCTGCACAGCGGCGCTTGTGTGGATGGAACATCAGTCTGTCTTTCGAGCAGCCGGCCGGACCTTCAGCCGGTTCTGGAAAGAGACGTGGCAGGAGTTCCAGGCGCTTTATCAGGCAGCGCTGGTCTTCAACTGCCCCAGAACGCCGCGCATATAGGCAAAGCTTTTCTTCATGCCGGGCAGGGGGTCATCCGGATGAATCTCGTATTCCAGATTGACGCAGCCGTTGTATTTGATCCTGACAAGCTCTGCAAAAATCTGCCGGATGGGCAATTTGCCCTCGCCCACGTCAACTTGACTGTCTCGTGCGGCTTTCCAGTCGGAATTGTGGGGATCGGCCAGATCCTTGGCATGCATGTCCAGTAAACGCGGCCCGGCTTGCTGAATGGACGCGACCAGATCGGCGCCGGTCCGAGCGGCGTGGCCGATATCCATACAGAGCCCCATGCGCGGGTCCATATCCTTGACCGCTTCCAGCACGCTTTGCGGCGTGGGGAAGTTCTTGTCTTCGGGACCGTGGTCGTGAATCGCAATCTTGATGTCGTATTCCTTGACAAATTTTTCCAATCTCGGCAAGACCGCATGGGTCGGCGCTGAAACGATCAACGGAAAGCCGGCGCGCTTGGCATATTCAAACTTCTGCCGGATGTCGGCGTCATCATCCTTGTTGAAGGTAACGGTGCCGCAGCCGACCAAAATGATGCCCGCGTCGTGAAACTCTTTCACCGCGGCGTCGATCTGCTCCGGCGTGCTGTCGAGAGGCAGATGCACGTCTTTCACATTCAGGTAGGGCGTGCCGAGTTCCTTGGTCATGCTGATGGCCTGCGCGCGCGGGAACTTCCTGAATGAGTACGATGCAACGCCCAGTTTGATATCGGCGCCGCGCAACCGGTACTCCTGTGCACGCAAGATGCTGTTAGCTGCTGAAGCAGCCCCCAAAACGGCTGGAACTCTCTTTAATAATGTTCTGCGTGTCATCCTGTTCACCTCTCTAGATCGCCTGCAACTCTTCTTCTAGCAATTGTTTCTGATACAGCTCGGCGTAATAGCCGCCCAGACGCTGCAATTCGTCGTGCGTGCCCATCTCGACCACTGAGCCATGCCTCAACACTATGATGCGGCCGGCATTCTGAACTGTCGAGACCCGGTGCGAGATCAGTATTGTAGTGCGGTCATGCATCAGGCCCGCTAATCCATTCAATATCTTCTCCTCGGTCACGGTATCGACACTGGACAGAGCGTCATCAAGTATCAGAATACGCGGATTACGCAGAATGGCGCGCGCGATGGCGGTGCGCTGTTTTTGACCACCGGACAAGGTGAGGCCGCGCTCGCCGATGACCGTTTCGAGGCCGTTCGGAAAAGTTTCTATATCGCTGCTGAGGCCGGCGACGTCCGCCGCCCATTCGATTTCGCTGCGTGACGCGCCGGGCACGCCCCAGGCGATGTTTTCCGCGAGCGTTGCGCTGAATAAAAATGTCTCCTGCGGAACAAAGCCGACTTGCCGGCGTAGTTCTTCCGGATCAAACCGTCTCAGATCTACGCCGCCCAGTTCAACCACGCCGCTGGTGGGATCGAAAAGGCGCGGAATCAGGCTGACCAAGGTCGTCTTGCCGCTTCCGGTGTGTCCGACGATGGCGACGGTCTCGCCGGAGCGAATCGTCAGCTCTATATCTGAAAGCGCCTCGCGATCGCCAAAGCTCATCGAGACATTTCGGAAACGAATCTCAGGTTCATACATGGCGGGATCGGGCACGCTACCCTGGGCCGGCCGCGCGATCCGCGGCTTCTCATGCAGCATTTCATTGATGCGGTTGAGCGAGGCCGTGCCGCGCTGCATCAGGTTCACCACCCATCCGAATGCGATCATGGGCCAGATCAGCATGCCCATATAAGTGTTGAACATGACGAAGCTGCCCAAACCGATTTTGCCCGCCAGCAACTGCCGCCCGCCTGCCCCTAAAACCAGCAGGAAGGTAAATCCGATCAGCGCTTGCAGCAGCGGCATGAACATGCCCTGAATGCGGGCAAGCCCGATGTTCTCGCGAATGTAATCTTTATTGAGCGCTTCAAACTGCTCGACTTCGGCTTTTTCCTGCGCATAGGCGCGGATGACGCGCACGCCGGCCAGGTTCTCCTGAACCTTGCTGCTGATATCGGAGAACATCTTCTGGATGTGCTCGAAGCGGGTATGGATGCGCCGGCCGAAGAAGATGACCGCAACCGAGACCAGCGGGGCGGGTGTCAGGGCCATCAGCGTCAGACGCCAGTCGGCCTGAATCATGACGGCCACGGCCAGCACCAGCATTACGGAAGTTTCCGTCCAGTACATGATGCCGGGGCCGAGCATCATGCGAACGGCGTTCAGATCGTTGGTGCTGCGGGCCATGATGTCGCCCGTTCGATAGCGCGAATAGAAGTCCTGTGAGAGCCTCACAAGATGCGCAAACAGATCGTTGCGCAGATCGAATTCGATGTCGCGCGAGATGCCGATGATGATGACGCGCATCCAGTACTGAAAAATGCCTTTGACGAGCGATAGCGCAATCAGCAAGGCGGCCAGTTGCACCACGATGCGGACTTGAAATCCGCGCGTGAGCGAATCCACGCCGCTCTTGATGACGAGCGGCAGCGCCACCGCCAGCAGGTCCTTCATCAGCAGGGCGCCGATCCCCAGCGCCAGGCCGCCCCGATAACGCCGCACATAAGGCCAGAGTGTGGATAAGGATTTCAGCATCTAAATGTCTAAATAGGCTGCTATGGTCTTCAACCATTCCATGAGGAATGTCTTTTGACCATCGCGATAAGTCCACCACGAACGGGGATTGAAGTCAGGGTCCTGAGCCGGTACCGCGATCACGTCCAGCCCTGGATTCATCTTCCGAAACAGGTAAGCCGCCCGATGGGTGTGAAAGTTGCTTGTGACTAATAAGATTTTATGAATATGCTGCCGGCGCAAGTATTTGCCGGCGTATTGGGCCTCCGCTTTCGTCGAGTTCACATTGTCAGGCAACGGCAAAGCGTGAAACAGCGCAGCCGGGTAGCCATGCTGCTCCGCATACACGATGGTGACATCGGATTCGTGGCCCATCAATGACTTGGGGCCGTCGACGAGCACATCCGGCACATAACCGGCCTGGGCCAACTGAGCTGCCTTCAAAATACGGACACCATTCGAATCACCCCCGAGCACGACTGCGGCCTGCGCCTTCTGGACACCATCATCTTCCACTAGAGCACTCCCAAGTGCGGTCAGGATGGGTGTTGAAAACAGGAAGGCCGCGGCTATTATGGCGGCGACAATCAGCAGCAGCGCAAGACAGCCCCGCTTTCGCCGGGGCCTTGGGGGCCTAGGCAGCGCTAGTCCTCATGCGCGGTGCTGGAATCGGCGTGCGTGTCTAGCCGGCCGGCCGTTTTGAGCGTCTGGTACATCCGCTCGATCTCGTCCTCTTCGTCCGGAGTCAGCATGCGCACGGGTTGCTCCATCACGGGGGTGTCATTGGGCAGGCCGGTCAAACTCGCCCAGGTCCAGAAATCGCGATAGGCGACACCGTCGAAGCTGGCGAGATAGGAGTTCTTGCGGAGTTGAGCAATCAGATGGGCGATGCGGTGGGGTTCCCCAGGAAAGATCAGCACTTTGCGGCGGGAATTTGTCAGCTTTAAGAAAAGGACCAGCGGCGAGACGAATTTGCTGCTGTTGATTTCGCGTACTTCGCGCCAGGCAATCGC
>JAJPJN010000119.1 GCA_021324185.1 Terriglobia bacterium
CGCATGCTTCGGGTGGCGCGAACGATTGCTGATCTCGATCACGCCGATGCCGTTTCGGCCAAGCATCTTGCGGAAGCTGTGCAATGCCGCAATCTGGACCGGAATTATTGGAGTTGAGGGAAGAGCCGTAACTGCGGCAAACAGCTAGGGCCTTACCCATTACTCCGATCTCGGCGGCCATGCTGAGGAACTATCGCGAACCCCGACAGAGGTTTCCGCCAGAGCGGATCTCGCTCGCGTGAATGGCAACCGACTCGCGTTTATGCGGCTTCGATCGAAGCCGCAACCAGCGCAGCGAGGGCTCAAGGTCGTGGAGCAAGAGTTCGACGAGCTCACCAACAAATGGATTCGGCGCTGTGTTCTGCTGAGGTGCAGAGCTGGAACCAGCGGTTCGTGAGTACACCGCCGCGCTTCCTAGTGGACCATCTGAAGCTGAGTCCACCCAGCGCTACCCGCGCTGCCGTTAGGGTCGTAGGATGCCGAGTCGGTGAGGATGTAGTCGTTGGTGTTGCCAGTGGTGGAAGCCCAGACGTGGCCGTAGCTACTGGGGAGCTGAACACTCTGGCCGGTGGCGGGATTTTTGTAGACAGCCTGGTCGCCCATGTAAAGAGCGAACTGCTGCGAGCTGTGGTCGAGCGCTGCGGCTCGATTATGCGCGACGTTGGAGCGCACCTCGCTAGCATAATTGGCGGCGCCCGCGCGAATCTGTGCCTGCTGGGCAGCGGCGGCGGCGTTGTCGGCTTCCATCTGCCGGCGGATACGCGCCACTGTGGCATTAGCGTCAGCGATCATCTGCAGCATGTGGAGCACGCCTTGCTGGTTGAAATTGGACCACTCGGGGTCAACCTGAACGGAGGAAAGGACGGTCATAAGCAGCCGGTCGTTCTCGTCCAGCTTGCCGGGAGGCGCGTAGGCGACAGCAAAGAGCGGGAGATCACTGATCGTGGTGTAGCCGCCCGGGGCGGCCTCCGTACGCTGCGTCTGGAGAGCGATCATCCACATCTCTACGGGCTTGCCATTAAAGGTACCGCTGAGGCGGAGCCGCCCGGCTTCAGCGGAGATGCGGGCACCCGATCGGGCGAGATTGGCGTTCGCTCCGGCAACGATTTGCGGAAGCTGTTCGCTTAAGCCAGGCACGGGCTCGATGCTGCCGAGCACGCGGCCATCGGGCATTAGCTTTGTGGCGACCTCGTGCATGCCGGCGTCGAAAGATTGGGGCTGTTCGATCGTGCAGGGGAAGGCTTTCCACTGCTGCGAAAAGGCCGCGCGCTGCTGCATAGCGATCCGGCTAGTGGAGTAAAACGTGGCCTGCGCCGGATAGATCAGGATTCCCGTGGTTTCATCCTGGGTGGCGGCAGCGACGAGAAGGCGGCCATCGTTGTAGGCGCAATCGATACCGGCGCCTGGCCGGACGTTGAACTTCCAGCCATCCGGTAGAAGCATGTTCATGATCTTCATATGAATGTTCTGCTGCGTGTTGGGGTCGGTAACCTCCGCGGTTTTCTCCTCTCGGTGCAGCTTCCAGGCATGCCCGCCCGCGGCGGTTGGCGCAGCACCTTGCGCCGTCTGGGCGTAGCTGCCTTTGCTCTGCTGCCCGCGCGCTGAAAAGAACAGAGTGGACGACAGAAAGATAGTAAACAGCAACCGTTGTATCTTCATGGAAAACCTCCTGGATTCGGCATTGCTTATTCGCCCGCGTGGATGGTCGCAATCCGGCCTTTAGGCCAGCTTCGATCGAAGCCGTAACCAGCGCAGCGATCCCAGGGCAATACCGGTAAAGCTGAGCAGTCCGTAAGCGGCCGGTTCAGGGGCGGAGGAGGGTGAATAAGGCGTGACCACCACATTATCGAACTGGTACGCGTTCCTCCGATTGAAAGTTGAATGGATTACTTCCCAACGTGAGAATATGCTTAAGCAGGGCCCGAATGATAGTAGTTTGCGGTAGTTAACCGGTAGCTAACGTACTGAGCCCGTTCGACATCCGCGCTGACGCTCGCTCGATTAAAGCGGCGAGCGCACGCTCGAAAATGGGCCGTGCGGCGCGTGTATCTCGCCGCCCGCCCCATTTCGTCCTAGCGGTAGCAGAACTACTCAGCCCGCCAAGTCCCGAACTAGAGCCCGGGTCTCGTGCGAAACTGAGGGTCGTACTTCCAGCAATGCCGGACATCGCTTCATCCACAGGGACTGAGGTCTCCCCCGATCTGATATTGAGCGAGTTGCGCCTGGTGCTGGCCAGCAAGAGCTTCGCAAATTCACCTCGCCTGAGCCAATTTATGAAGTACGTCGTTGAGCAGACTCGCCGGCAACCGAGAGCGCCTGAAGGAATATCAGATAGGAGTCGACGTCTTTGGCAGGCGAGCTACCTACAGCACGCGCACCGATCCGGTGGTCCGCGTCGAGGCTCGCCAACTGCGGTTCCGTCTCGCCGATTACTACGGAACGGAGGGGCGCGAGGATGAACTGGTCATCAGCCTTCCCAAGGGGGCTACGGGGCGGAGTTCTCTTTGCGAAAGGCGCAATTTGCGGCGCAGCCGACTCCAGCTACGGCGGCTGAGACCTCGGCCGCTGTTGAGCCGGTGCAAGCGCAAACGCAACCCGGCAGGAAACCATCGCGTACTGCCTTCCGCCGATTGCTTCCGGTAGGCATTGCAGCCGCCGCGATCTGCGTCGCAGCACTTTGGCTCTTGTTCACCCGACGACTCGCCATGGAATTGCACTATCACTTCTATGCGCTTAATTGCGGAGGTCAGGCTCGGTTAGAACCTGACTCGAACTTGCAGTTCGACGACCCGGCCGGCAAGCGCGCCGTCCGGTTCACCGAAGTTGGCGTTGTTGACGAACGTCCCGGAACTGAAAAATCCAAACGGCGCGAGGTTCAACGTATTGAAGATGTTGAAGAAATTAGCTCTGAATTCCAAATTGGGATTTTCCGCAAAAACTCCGAACCGGGGCAGACCGAATCGTTTGGCGATGCTGATATCGACATCGAAATATCGCGGACCGCGAAATGTGTTGCGTCCGATTCCCGGCGGGTTGAGCTGAAACGTTGGCGTGCCGGAGGGGTCATTATTGACCATCGTGCTGAAATACTTGCTGCCGCCACCCGGGAAATAACCGTTCGGCTGCAAAAACGCGCTGTTGGAAGTGTCCTGGGTTACACCGCCATAGTAGGCAATCGGACGAACGGGACCGAAAAAATCGCCGCCGGCGCCGCGAATTGACTGACCGAGTTTAGGAGTCCAGGGAAAACCCGTGTGGTAAGTTAGAATTCCGCTCAAGTCAAATCCGCCGAGTAGTTTTCCGGTCAAGGTTTTTGGGTCCCGGAAAAAGGGCGAAGTGGCGGTACCCGATAAATTGAAGTTGTGCTCAACGTCGAAGTCTGAGGGACCGTATTCCTGTTTCAAATTAACCGGATAGGTCTGGTTTGTGACCGCGCCGGGTCCTTCGTTGGAGAGCTCATCGAGGCTCTTGCTGAAGCGGTAATTGGCGGCTATCTGATAGTTGCCGAAACGTCGGCCGGCCCACAAATTTAAGCCGTTGTAGTTGGCATTGACATCCGGCGTGGCGAAATACGCGGCAGAAATGCCCGGATTCGCCTGATACAGAAAATTCTCGTTGACAAGCCGAATTAAGTGGCGGCTCTCGTTGCCTTCATACCCAATCGAAGTGACGATCTTATACGGCATTTCGTACTGCAAATCGACAGAGTATTTGTAGACATTGGCGTTCTGAACCTTTCGGGGAGAGCCATAAATTTCGACTGAACCCGAATTGGGCAGTCCGGTCGCCGGATTGATGCCGATTGCCAGAGCCGGATTAGCCGGATAACTGTTTGGGCTGTTGTTTGCACCAAGCGCGTATAAAATCTGTCCCCCAACAAAAGGCGAGCCAAAATCGGTCGGCGCCGTTCCGCAGCAGATATTGTACCGTGAGAAGAAGGGCGGGTTACCGGCAGCGTTAGCAAAAACGACGTCGGGGATTCGGTTGTAATAAATTCCGAAGCCGCCGCGAATGACCACCCTGCTTTTCAGGCTGTAGGCGAAACCGACCCTGGGGCCGAAGTTGTATTTGTTGGCGTCCGCCAGGGATTTGACGCTAACAAGTTTTGCGGCGGTTAACGTCTGCGTGCCCGTTCCGAACTGCAAGTTGGTTTGCCGGTTCCCCTCGTCGACCAGCGGCGAAAAGTATTCGTAGCGCAGGCCGAGATTCAAGGTGAGATTCGGCATCAACTTCCAGTCGTCCTGGACGAAAACCGAAATATCGTTCGAGCGCAGTTCGCGTTGAGCGTTGGCCGGCGCTCCGGTGGTAGGGCTGGCGTTGATTGCCTCGAAAATCGGCGTATCGTTCGCCAGGTTAAAAAAGCCGACGAACGAATAGAGCGGGCGCGTGCCGCCGCTCAGCTCGTTGTTGTTAAATTCGCGGAGGAAAGATCCGCCGAGGTTAACCGCATGATTCCCAAAAACTCTAGTCGCGGTGTCGGCAAGCTCAAGCGTGTTCTGCGAGAAAATTGCCGGCGTTGTTTCAGAGCGCGATGTTCCAAAACGGATTTGATTGAACGGTACGCCCTCAATCTGAATGTTGGGAATACCGAAATTGGTGTTTGGTGAAGCCTGCACTTGATTGGAGGCGAAGCGCGTGAAGTTGGTGCGAAACTCGTTGACCGTTGCGCTTGAGAGGTTGTTGACCCAGACGCCGGTCAGAACATACGTCAGCGGTTTGTCATACACGTCGCTGCCCGGTCGGCTTTGAGAGCCAACATCAGCCGAGAGATCATCACGCAGCGTAAAGTAACTGCTGAAGGTAATCTGATTCTTCGAGTTCAAGTTGTAATCGGAGCGCAGATTAAATTGGTTTCCGAGCTGCCTCGTGGGGTCTTGCAAAAGCGCATAGACGATATCCGGCACACCGTCGAAGCCGCCACCGATATTGGCGTTGCCGATGCCGTCTCCGAGCGGCAAATAAGTGTTTCGCGCGCCAGTCACCGAGCCTAAATCCAAACCGCCCGGCACGTCGCGGCAACGATTTATGGCGTCAGCGCCGAAGACGGCGGCGCAGGTTCGCGGAATTATGGAAATGATGCGCGGTTGGATTCCAGGCGATTGGAAGACACGCGCGGTTATGCCGTCTGGGCGGGCGGCGATAACCTGCTGGCGATATTGAGGCGTTTCGACAAACGCCTGGTATGGATTATCCGAATTGTTTGTCAAATCTTCGTAGGAAAAAAAGAAAAATAACTTATCTTTACCGAAGTGTGGAAGATAGAGCGGACCGCCGAGGGAGGCGCCGTATTGTTTATAGCGCTGCTCGACGCGGGTCGGCAGCGCGGGACGGACGGAGTTGCCGTAGTACTGATTGAAGGCGTTCAGCTTAGGCGAGTCGTATTTGAAAAAGCCGCTGCCGTGAAACTGGTTCGTGCCGTTTTGTGAAACGATTCTTATTTGCGCGCCGGAATTGCGTCCGTCTTGAGCGGAGAAACTCGAACTAGAGACGAGGATTTCCTTAACCGATTCCTGGTTCGGTGTGATGACTGCTGTCCCGCCGTATTGCAAGCTGTTGATGCTGATGCCGTCGAGCTGCAGATCATTAGTGGTGACGCGCTGACCGGCGGCGCTGATTTGCGGCTGGTTTTCCGATTGAAAAATCGAGTTGTTAGAGCCGCCCGGCCCCGGCGTGTTTGGCAGATTGACGGCGTTTCCGCTGCCGCTCGCGCGCGCCGCGTCGCCGAAAACGCCCGGCGACAACCGCAGCAGATTGAAGGGGTCGCGTCCTGTTTGGGGCAACCGGCGAATCTCCGTCGTCGTGAATACGCGGTCAACATTGGCGTTTGCGGTTTCGAGCTGCGCGCCGTGCGTGTCTGTGGCCGTCACGGCGCCCGTTTGAAGCATGATGTTGAGGCCTTGCGTTTCTTCAGCACTGACGATGACGTTCTCTAGCGTCTGCTTATTGAAGCCGGTTTGTTCGACGCTGATGATGTAGCGTCCGGGCGCGAGGCCGGAGAAGCGATAAAAGCCCTCCCTGGTGCTTGTCACTTGTTGGGTTCTGTCAGTGCCAGTGCTGGTCAGCGTGACGGTCGCACCCTGAATGACGGCTCCCGATTGATCTGTGACGGAACCTTGCAAACTCGCGTTAAATTGCGCATTGACAGACGCGGCAAATAACGAGATGGCGATGCCGCATAGAAATGCGCGAAGAGACAGAGATGTGATGTGGCGCACTGTTGTCCTGGTACCCAATAAATCACCTGAGCGGGAAAATGCCTCCATTGGTTGAAGTACTCGAAAGAAAGGTTTGCCGATACGAGGTTTCGATAAAGTCAACGGGCTGTTCTCCTCGAATGGCCGCTGAATAGCTGAAGGTTGGGGACTGTTGGTGAGAAGAGAATTGCGGTCGTGGCTTTCCAGACCGTGGCTGGCAAGGCTCAAAGTTCTATGCTCCTTAGTCAAGTGGAATTAATCCCGCGACAGGTGTACGCATCGCCCTGATTTTAATGGCAAATCACAACTGAAATGTTCAATCCCGACTACCCTGCCCGACTAGCTTGCCACGATCAAAGAGGACACTTGAAACAAGAGCTCAGGATGCACCGGAAGCGTTTTTGCTGATCGTCCTGCCGCCTGATAGGCTGGTCGACACGTACTGCGGATTGGCATTGTTGCCGTTGAGACTGACTGCTGCGTTGTTAGGATAGCCGGCCAGCGGCGCTCCCCCGCCCGGTGGCGTAGTCGTCGCGCCGTTTTGATAAGTCGTCGTGTAACCGTTCACCACGCTGGGGCTGTTGTTAGAATCCAGACGCCAGTAGGCTAGCGGATTGGTCGATTCGACGGTTGCGACAAAGTCTGCTTTCACCGTGAAGGCGAGAGCGGGAATAAGCAAAGCGAATTTCGCAATGCGGCAATAAGAGATAGAAAAGTGGCTAGCGCAGCTCGCCGGTAAGATTTTGATGTGTTTCATGATTCCTCCGAGTGAAAGTTGAATGGATTACTTCCCAACGTGAGAATATGCTTAAGCAGGCCCGAATGATAGTAGTTTGCGGTAGTTAACCGGTAGCTAACGTACTGAGCCGGAAAGAGTTGCAGTTAGACGTCCGCGCTGACGCTCGCTCGATTAAAGCGGCGAGCGCACGCTCGAAAATGGGCCGTGCGGCGCATGTATCTCGCCGCGCGCCCCATTTCGTCCTAGCGGTAGCAGAACTACTCAGCCCGCCAAGTCCCGAACTAGAGCCCGGGTCTCGTGCGAAACTTAGGATCGTACTTCCAGCAATGCCCGACCCCGCTCCATCTACCGAGACTGAGGTCCCGCCCGGTCTGGTATTGAGCGAGCTCCGCCTTCTGCTGGCCAGCAGGAGCTTCGCAAATTCACCCCGGCTAAGCCAATTTCTGAAGTACGTCGTTGAGCAGACTATCGCCGGTAACAGAGAGCGCCTCAAGGAATACCAGATAGGAGTCGACGTCTTTGGCAGGCGAGCTACCTACAGCACGCGCACCGATCCGGTGGTCCGCGTCGAGGCACGCCAACTGCGGTTCCGTCTCGCCCATTACTACGGAACGGAGGGGCGCGAGGATGAACTGATCATCAGCCTTCCCAAGGGCGGCTACGGGGCGGAGTTCTCTTTACGAAAGGCGCAAGTTGCGGCGCAGCCAACTCAGGCTACGGCGGCTGAGATCCCGGCGGCAGTTGAGCGGGTGCAAGCGCAAACGCAACCCGGCAGGAAGCCATCGCGTACTGCCTACCGTCGATTGCTTCCGGTAGGCATTGCAGCCGCCGCGGTCTGCGTCGCGGCACTTTGGCTCTTGTTCACCCGAGGACTCGCCCGTCCCGCAACTCCCTCCATCGCGGTCCTTCCTTTTGAAAATGTAAGCGCCGATCCAGCTAACCAATACCTATGCGACGGATTGACTGACGAAGTCACCGACGACCTTTCCCGTCTCCAGCGGCTGCGAGTCATTGCACGCTCTTCAGCCTTCCAGTTCAAAGGCCACATTGGAGATGGCCGCGACGCCGGCCGCCGATTGAACGTCGCCAACGTTCTTAAAGGCGGGATTGAGCGCCACGGCGACCGGCTGAAGCTCGTTGCACAGCTTGATCGCGTTTCGGACGGCAAACAACTCTGGTCAAACACCTACGATCGCCCGATATCCGATATTCTTTCCGTGCAGTCTCAGCTGGTAACCGCCGTGGCGAGCGCTCTGAAAGCGCCCATACCGGCCCCTGATCCGCTCCGGCGCAGCGCCCCCGATCGGGAAGCCCACGACGACTTCATGCGTGGCCGTTATGAGATGGAACAGATTAGCCCTGATTCCCTTTCCCTCGCCGAAAAGGACTTCGAGCGCGCCATCCAACGCGATCCCGACTACGCCGCCGCGTACGCCGCTCTAGCAGCCGCGAAATACAATCAGGCACTCGCCCGGGCTGCTAGCAATAATGACGCGGATCGCAAGAGCCTCGAACAACTGCTGCAAAAGGCACTGGACCTCGATCCGCATCTGCCGTCGCCGCATGCAATGATTGCGAGCCTCGCCATGCAATTCGATTGGGATTGGACGCGGGCCGAACGGGAGCTTCGGGCCGCCGCCGCTGCCGGGCCAAGTGCCTCTGCCGAGTCCATATACGGATTGTTGTTGACATACCGAGGCCGGTTTGCGGAAGCCGACGATCATCTTCGGCGCGCTCAAGACTTGGATCCATTGGGCACAGTGCAATTGAACAATCTCAGCTTGGCTCTGGTCCTGGAAAAGCGCTTCGCTCAGGCGAGGGAAGAATCGGAAAAAATTCTGGCCCGCTATCCCAACATGCTTCCAACCCGGGTTGGAGTCGATTTGATTTATGTATTCGAGGGCCAGCCCAGTCTTGCCCTGCAGGGCCTCCGAAAACTGGAGCACCGGTTCCCACCGGCTCTTGTGGGCGAAGCAATGGCTGAAGCACGCGCCGGACACCGGCAGAACGCATTGACGCTGGTCCGTCCCTTTGAAGCTAATTACCAGGACGGTCGCGTTCCCATGTACTGGTTCGCACTGGTTTATGGCCTTCTGGGCGATGAGGCGAATACCGTGAAATGGCTGGAACGATCCGCAGACCGGCGGGAGTGGCCAGTGCTCAACATTGCCGTCCACCCGGTTTTCGCGTCCATGGAGAATACTCCGCGTTTTCGCGCCTTGAAGAAGCGCATGCGGCTGGAGTAGTGCGCTATAGCGCTCCGCCAGCCAAAGAAGCGGCCGGCGATTCGACGCGCGAGTGCCGCTGCACGCCGGGCATCATTCAACGCTATCCGGACAAAGTGAGCGGGCCGCTGCTCGACCGTATCGATCTACACATCGAAGTTCCCGCCGTGCCCTACAAAGAACTGCGCGGCAAGAGCGATGGGCAAAGTTCCGATGCAATTCGCGAACGCGTCGAAGAGGCGCGCGAGCGGCAGCGAGAGCGCGGGTTCTATAACGCGCAAATTCCAGCTTCGCAACTGCGCTCGCTGTGTGCACTGGATGAAGC
>JAJPJN010000007.1 GCA_021324185.1 Terriglobia bacterium
ATTCCACATTTGAGCCCGCGGTTTGGCTTTTCATGGGCGCCGGCTAAATTCAACAGCAAGACGGTGATTCGCGGCGGTTTTGGAATTTTTGTCGCGCCGCTATTCCCGACCGGGCTTGCCAACATCAACAACAGCGGCGGGATTTCTTCGTCTCCAATCGTGAACCAGGAAGGATTCAGCCAGAGCACGACGTTCCCGGTTCCGAGTAATTTCCTGACGCCTATCGCCACGCTGACCAATCCTTTCCCGACGGGTATTTTGCAGCCTACGGGCTCATCGGCCGGGATGGCAACGTTTGTCGGGCAGAACGTGAGCTTTTTGGCGCCGATTAGAAATCCATATTCCGAGCGTTGGGAGTTCGGCATCCAGCAGCAACTCAGCCCGAACCTGTTGCTTGAGGTTGCGTATATCGGCAACCGGGGCGTTCATGTAGTGATTCCGCAGACGGAACTCAACTTTCTGCCGCGGCAATATCTGAGCAGCTCGAACTGGCGTGATGCGGCCGATCTAGCTGTCGTCAACACGCTGAGCGCGACCGTTCCGAATCCGTTTAAGGGTTTGAATCCGAACGGCACCATTAACGGTTCCACGGTCACACTGGCGCAACTGCTGGCTCCTTATCCGGAGTTTCCAGTGGTCATCAACGGGGCCAGCTTATCGGGCGGAATCAACGGTGTGCTGATGCAGAACAACACGGAAGGCAGTTCCTGGTTCAACAGTCTGAACGTACGGATGGAAAAACGGCTCAGCGGGAACGGTTTGTCCTTGATCGGCAATTACGCCTATTCGAAGTTCATGGAACGGGACGATTATCTGAACGATTCCGATTTCGGACCTGAGAGGCGCGTCTCGCCATTCGATCACCCGCACCACATCGCACTGGGCTTTAGCTACGATTTTCCGATCGGCAAAGGCCGGCGCTGGGAGGTGAAAAACCGCTTGCTGGATGCGCTGGTGGGTGGCTGGGTCACGAACGGAATTTACCAGTGGGAGATTGGCGCGCCCATCGTGTTTACGGCAAATGTTGTCTACTGTCCGGCTCCCAGCCCGGCCTGCAACGGCTATGGCGGGCCAATCAATCTGAACAGCAGCAACGGCAACGGGCAGGCATTTAATTTGCAGGCATTCGACCGCAATTCGGCGGATCAGCCGGCTGACAACATCCGGACATTTTCGACGACGTTCGGAAATCTTCGTCAACAGGATCTGAACGAGTTGGATGCATCGCTGCTGAAGAATTTCAATTTCACCGAAACGAAGTACCTGCAGCTACGCTTTGAGACGTTCAACGTCTTGAATCATCCGGTATTTTCGGCGCCCACGGTGAGCAGCCCGACAAGCACGACGTTCGGCTTAATTCAATCCCAGGCAAACAGCCCGCGTTCCATTCAGCTAGGTGCGCGGATCGTTTTCTAGTAAGGGATGACGGTGGAGCTACCTGCTGCGGCTATGCGGCTGCTGGCGGGGATTACTGGACACATAGCCGTTGAGTAACTGGCGGTTGTCGGGATTGCAGTTCACGTAATAGCCCGCGCCGGTGCGTGCATCCTGCACCGAGCTTCCGCTTTCACCGCCGTGGCAGGCGCGCTCGATGGTACGCAGCACCTGCTGTCTGTTGGCCACCCGGAAATAGGGCCGGACCACCTTCAGGCCATAGCGCGCGGGATCGCCGGTCATGGGTAAAAATCGTTCGAAATTCGTGCGTTTGTCGGCAATGCCGCGCTGATCGCGATGGGTGCATGCCAGGGTCAGGGCCGCCAATAACGTGAGCGCCGCCACAGAAAGCTTCATGCTGAAATTATCGTTCAAGTGCTTTGTCTGAAATCCCGGATTTTCTACGTCAAGAAATGGGATATTTTGGAGGGAGAATATGGCTACCAAGCTGACTGTAAACGGGCGCGAGACGACAGTTGACGCGGCCGGCGACACACCCCTTCTTTGGGTCATCCGCGATGTCCTGAAGCTGACCGGCACAAAGTATGGCTGTGGGATCGGGCAATGCGGCGCGTGCACGGTGCATGTGGACGGGCGGCCGACGCGATCGTGTTCGATACCGCTTTCGGCAGTCGCAAACGCCAAGATCACGACCATAGAAGGGCTGTCGCCGGACGGCACACATCCCTTGCAAATTGCCTGGCAGGAGCTGGACGTGCCGCAGTGCGGCTATTGCCAGGCAGGCCAGATAATGAGCGCGGCGGCGCTGCTGGCTAAAAATCCCAGGCCGACGGATGCGCAGATCGATGAGGCCATGACGAATCTATGCCGCTGCGGTACGTACCTGCGCGTACGCGCGGCCATCCATAAAGCTGCTGGAGCTTCCGGCGGTAAACGAGGGCAACGCGCGGAACTGAACCTGGTTTCGATTGCGGAGGAGGAACTCTAACATGGTTGTCACACGCCGTTCTTTCCTGCATGTCAGCGCGCTATCGGGCGGCGGGATGCTGCTTGGAACGTATGTCGGGCCGAAGCTCTCCGCGCAACAGCAGCAGCAAGCGCCGCTCGAGCCGAACACGTTCATCAAGATCGACCCGGATGGCACGGTGACGCTCATCGCGCGCAATCCGGAGATCGGGCAGGGCGTGAAGAACATGCTGCCGATGCTGATTGCCGAAGAACTCGAGGTGGACTGGAAGAGCGTCAAAGTGCAGCAAGCCGATTTCAATGAGAAATACGGCGGGCAGACGACGGGCGGCAGCCGCGCCGCTTCGAACAACTGGCTGCCGATGCGGCAGGTGGGCGCTGCGGGCAAGCAGATGCTGATTGCGGCGGCTGCGAAGACCTGGGGCGTGCCGGAATCAGAATGCTACGCCGCCAACGGGCGCGTGTATCACCGTTCGACAGATCGTTCCTTGGGTTACGGCGAACTGGCGGCGAAGGCGGCGGCATTGCCTGCACCGGATTTGAAGACGGTCAAGCTAAAGCCGGCGTCGGACTTCAAGATTATCGGTCAGAAGACGATGGGCGTGGATGTTCCCGACATCGTTGCAGGCAAGCCGCTGTATGCGAGCGACATCACTTTGCCGGGGATGCTTTATGCGGTTTATCAGAAGTGCCCGGTTTTCGGCGGCAAAGTTGTAAGCGCCAATCTGGATGAGATTCAAAAGATGCCCGGCGTACGGCACGTTTTCGTGCTGGAAGGCAAAGCCAAAGTGGGTCCGGTGATTGAAGGCGATCCGGGGCTCGAGAACGGCATTGCAGTTGTCGCCGATACGTGGTGGCAGGCAGAGTCAGCGCGCCGGAAGCTGAGTGTCCAGTGGGACTTGGGCCCGGGGGCGCAGCAGAGCAGCGAGGAATTTCAGAAGCGGGCCGATGAGCTTTCAAAGCAAGCCGGACAGCGCGTCATCAAGAACGACGGCAACGTGGATGAGGCTTTTAAGAGCGGGGCCAAAGTGATTGAAGCCGCGTACTCCTATCCGTTTATTTCGCACGCGCCATTGGAACCACGTACCTGCACGGCACATTTTAAGGACGGAAAGATCGAGATCTGGAGCAATACGCAACAGCCGGCGCGCGGGCGCGGCCTGGTGGCGAGCAATCTAGGGATCGCGCCGGAAAATATCACGATTCACCTGTTCCGCGCGGGCGGCTCCTTCGGGCGCGGTCTGACGAACGATTACATGGTGGAAGCGGCAGCGATTGCGCAGAAGGTTGGCGTGCCTGTGAAGCTTGGCTGGAGCCGGGAAGACGACATGACGCACGATTACTATCGTCCGGGCGGCTTCCATTATCTAAGGGGCGCGCTGGATCAATCGGGCAAGCTGATTGCCTGGCACAATCACTTCGTCAGTTTCGGGGAAGGGGAACGATTCTCGTCGTCGGCGGGGATCCAGCCTGGCGAATTTCCTGCCGGGTTCGTGCCAAACTTCCGTACGGAAGTTTCCCTCATGCCGCTGATGCTGAAGACCGGCGCGTTGCGCGCGCCTGGAGCGAACTCGCAGGCGTTCGTGATGCAATCGTTTATCGATGAGCTGGCGCATGCGGCGGGGAAAGATCCGCTGGAATTCCGGCTCGAGCTGCTGGGCGAACCGGCGAAGAAGCTTGTGAAAGAAGCGGCTAAACCGAAAGCAGAAAATGAGCTGCAAAACAGGCCGGACGCACGGGCGCAACAGGCTTATGACACGGGCCGGATGCGCGCCGTGGTGCATGCTGTTGCCGAGCGCTCCGGCTGGGGAAAGCGCAAATTACCGAAGGGCACGGGAATGGGTATTGCGTTCCATTACAGTTTCCAAGGGTATTTCGCGCATGTTGCGGAAGTGACGGTTCTGCCCGGGAACAAGCTGCGAGTCAATAAATTTTGGGTCTGCGGAGATAACGGCAGCCAGATTGTCAATCCAAGCGGCGCGGAAGCTCAGGTGCAAGGCGCCGTGATGGACGGGCTGAGCGAACTGATGGCGCAGGAGATTACGCTTGAAAACGGTGCTGTGGTTCAGAAGAACTATAATCAACACCGGCTGATTGGCATGCGCCAGGCGCCGCAAATTGATGTACACTTTGTTTCGTCGGACAATCCTCCGACCGGATTGGGTGAGCCGGCTTTACCGCCGGTGCTGCCCGCCGTAACGAATGCGATTTTCGCCGCCACCGGCCAACGCGTGCGTACGCTCCCGCTTATAAAGAGCGGTTTTTCCTGGGCCTGACGTGGTGAAGTGGGGCGTTCGCGGGAGGACGCGGACGCCCCAAGGCGATCCGGTTACTCCGTTCTGAGTGCGGCGGAGGGATTGATGCGTGCGGCCTTCCAGGCCGGGATGAAACCCGCGAGCAGGGCAACCAGGATCAACAGCGCCGCTGCGGCGATGCACGAGATGGGATCATTGGGCTGAACGCCGTATAGGGCCGATCGAAGATAACTTGCGGCGCCAAGCACGCAAGGAACCGCACATAACACGCCTGCAATACCGAGCCAGGCCGATTCGCGCAGCACCATTGCGAGGACCTGTTTTGGACTCGCGCCGATGGCCATGCGAATACCCAGTTCGCGATGGCGGCGGACGACGGCATACGCCATAACGCCATAAACACCGATGAGGGCCAGCAGGGTCGCAAGCAGAGCAAAGGCAACGGAGAGGAATCCGAGGCTGCGCTGGACGAAGAGAGATTCATCGATAATCTCGCTCACCGGCCGAAGCCCGTTCACGGGAAGAGATGCGTCCATTTGATGGACCAGGCTGCGGATTGCGGGCATCACCGTTTGCTCGCCGGTGCGAGTTCGAACGTAGAGGGTGAGGGAAGACAGGCGGTCAGCGGCTAAATAGGGCATGTAAATGAAAGGCTTCACCTGTTCGCGGATGTTGTCGTGCTTGCTATCGGCGACCACGCCGATGATGGTATGGTCCAGCTTCACCGAATTGCCAGAGCCGAAGCCGAAGTGCATTCCCACGGGATTTTTGCCCGGGAGGAAATGGTTGACAAACGCCTGATTGACGATACCGATGTTGGCCGTGGGCGACGAATCGGAAGGACGGAATTCGCGGCCCGACAGCAGTGGAATCTGCATAGTCGAGAAATACCCGGGACTGACGGAGTTCCTTAAGTAAGCGTTCCCCGACTGCTCCTGACCGCTCCGGACAGGCGAGCTTTCGACGGTGACGTCGCCGCCTTCACTGGTCTCTTCCAGAACCGGCACAGTGGCGATGGCGGCGCTTTCTACGCCGGGCAAGGCAGACAATTTTTGGCGCAGCTCCTCGCCGAAGTTTTTGATGCGCTGCTGCGAATAGCCTGCCTGCAGCGGATTCACGGTGAACTTAATAAGATGAGACGTGTTGAATCCGACGTTGATATTTTTCAGATTTTGCAAACTGCGCGTGAAGAGTATCGCCGCGGTTACCAGAATCAGAGATAGCGCCACCTGCCCCACGACCAGAATGCGTCGAAGCCAGACCGAGTGGCCCGTGTGCCCGAGACTGCTTTCGGCTTTGAGCGAGGCTGCGACATCGGTGCGGATAGACTGCCAGCCGGGCAAAATACCGAAGGCGAGACCGGCCGCGAACGTGATGCCGGCTGCAAACAGCAATACGTGCCAGTCCGGCAGAGCTGAGATGCTGGAGTTGCTCAAATTAAAGCTGAGCAAGTGAAGGAGTGCCGGTGTGCAGATGCAGGCGATCAATACTCCAAAGCCGCCGCCCAGTGATGCCAGGACGAGGCTCTCGATGATCAATTGTATGGACAATGCCGTTTTGCCGGCGCCGATGGAGACGCGGATGGCCATTTCCCGCTGGCGCGCCACGCCGCGCGCCACCAGCAGATTGGCGACGTTCACAACGGTGATGAACAGAACGATGCCGACCATCACCATCAGAATCTTCAGCGGGTTGTTCAACTGGTCGCGAAGCTCCGCATAGCCGCGGCCGCCTGGGCTCAGATCGATTTTCTTTTTCGAAAAGCTCGCCAGAAATTGCCGGCTGGGGGATCTCATGGACGCAAGGTCCTGGTCGCGCAAAGGCGGATAGATCACCGATAGCGCAGCCGCCGCTTGCTGCATGTCGACGCCGGGCCGCAAGCGGGCGATCAAACTCGCCCAATGATCGAGCCGCTGGTTCAGTTTATGCCCATCGGGCACGACATCGGCCTTCATGCAGATGGGCACGTACAGGCCGGCACGTTCACTCACATCGATTCCATAAAATTGAGGCGGAGCTATGCCGACCACCAGATACGGATGACTGTTTAACCGGATGGTGTGATTGAGAATTGCCGGATTTCCGCCAAACATGCGCTTCCACAGGCCGTAGCTAAGCACCACGATGGGATTAGCGCCCGGCTCGCGGTCGTCACTCGAGTTGAACAGGCGCCCGCGCCAGGGCGTAACCTGCAGGACTTGAAAAAAATTGCCGGAGACCAGATTTCCGTGTATGGTCTCGGTTGCGTCGTGCCCGGCCAAACTGACATCGATGTCCCGGAACGCGAGAATGCCCTGGAAAATGCGGGAAGTGGCGGCATTCAGATCCTGGTAGAGAGGATAGGAGAAGCTGCTGCTCATGCCGTTGCTGTAGGTGTGGCCCTCTTCGGGCTCATGGCTATGCAGAATGAGTAGTTGGTTGGGCGCGGGCACGGGCAGATAATCCAGCACCACCTGTTTCATGAGCGTGAAAACGACTGTGTTCGCGCCGATGCCGAGAGCTAATGAGGCGGTAGCGATAACGGCGAGTGCCGGAGCGCGCCGCAGCATTCGCAAAGCCAGACGCACCTCGCGGGCGAGCGATTCGAGGGAAACGGTCATATATGCCTAAAACGGTAACACTGATTTAGGGGGTGGATGGAAGCAGGAAGCCAGGGAGCAAGGAAGCGGGAAGGGTCGCGGTTAAGCTGGGAGTTGCTGGCGAAAAAGAGCGCTAATTGGCCGGACAAACGCGCTTTCGCGTTCACCATCTTCGACGATCCCGATGCGCAGACGCTGGATGGCTGCCGGATGGTCTACGATTTTCTTGCGGAGCTCGGATTCCGGACGACGATAGGAGTTTGGCCCTGCTCACCGATTCGAGAGCCGAACTCTTCCGGTGAAACTTGCGGAAATGAAGCGTATCTGAAGTATGTGCGTGGACTGCAGGAGCATGGTTTCGAGATCGGCTACCACAATGCGAGACCGCATTCTTCGTTTCGGGAGGAGACTGCCGAAGCGCTGCGCACGTTCCGCAGTTATTTCGGAGAGCGCGCCATTACCATGGCCAATCACTACAACGCCGAAGCAATCTACTGGGGATGCGACCGCCTGAGCGGTCTTCGACGGAGTCTGTACGGGGCGCTGCAACCGGGCAACAAAAGCAGGTTTTTCGGCCATGTACCCGAGTCGCCGTATTTCTGGGGCGACTTTTGCCGGCAGCATGTGCAGTACTGCCGCAATTTTGTTTTCCGCGAGATCAACACGCTGCGTTTCTGCCCGTTCATGCCCTATTACGATCCCGAGCGGCCTTTTGTGAACCGCTGGTACGCGTCTTCGGAAGGAGCCAACAGGCAGAGCTTTGTTGAAACTGTAAGTGAAGCGAATCAGGATCGGTTGGAGGCCGAAGGCGGCGCGTGCATTATGTACACACATTTCGGCCATGGATTCGTGAAAAACGGGCAATTGGATGCGCGCTTCCGCTCGTTGATGACCAGACTGAGCCGCAAGAATGGCTGGTTTGTGCCGGCGGCGACTTTGCTCGATTTCCTGCCGGAGAAAAACGGCGGGCACACTATTACGCCGGGTGAGCGTGCCACTATTGAATGGCGCTGGCTCAGCCGAAAGCTAATTAGAGGGACCTCCTAGCGGTTGCAGAATGATTCAGTTCAAGCGCCTGAAGGCGAGCGAAATTCCGTGGAGCGAGTTGGACCAATTCCGGGACCGGGTGGTGTTTCAAACCAAGCCATGGCTGGAGTTTCTTTGCGCCTCACAGCACGGAGAGATGGTGGTGGTAGAGATCCGGGACGGCAATGCGCCGGCAGGATATTTTTCCGGCGTGCTGATCCGCAAAGCCGGATTCGCGATTTTAGGCAGCTCTTTTCCAGGCTGGGCGACTCCATACATCGGGTTCAATCTACTTCCGGGTTACTCACGCGCGCAAGTGCTGCCGGCATTCATCTCCTGGGCATTCCAGGGGCTAAACTGTATGCATTTGGAAATTTCCGATCTGCATTTTGCGCCGGAAGACGCCAGCGGAGTTGCGGCTGCGACGACATTTTATGAGACGTACCAGTCCGATCTGCGCCGATCGGAAGAAGAGCTATTCAAGGCAATGAGCAGCGCCTGCCGCCGCTGCATCCGGAAAGCGGAGAAATGCGGGGTGGTTGTAGAGGAAGCTTCCGATTCTGCGTTTGCAGACGAATATTACGAGCAACTCAAAGATGTTTTTGCAAAGCAAGGCAAGACGCCGACGTATGGACTGGATCGGGTTCGTCTGTTGGTGGAGCACATGCAGCCGTCAGGAAACCTACTGCTTTTGCGCGCGCGGTCTGCTGAGGGCGTGTGCATCGGAACGGGCATCTATCCAGGATTTAACAAGACGGCGGAATTCTGGGGCAATGCAAGCTGGCGCGAGCACCAGCATCTACGGCCCAACGAGACGCTGCACTGGTATGCGATGCGTTACTGGAAGCGGCGCGGCGCGGAGCTGTTCGATTGGGGCGGCGGCGGCGAGTACAAAGAAAAATACGGGGTGGCACCTTTGCGCGTGCCCTGGTTTTACAAGTCCCGATATAAGTGGATCAGTACCGCTCGCGATGGGTTGCGGTCGTTGTATTACAGCACGCGGCCTCTTATCGGGCGGTTACAGGGCAAGAAGGCCGCCGTCCGGGAAGAAGAGGAAGCCTAATCAGAGATATTGCAGCAAGTTGTCCCCATCTCCGCGGTTGAGATGGACCTGGCTCATGCGCGTTTCGAACGGATCCAGCAGATTGGAGAGGGCGGGCGCGGCAGCAAAGATGAAATTCGACGGTCCTTTTAGAAAGCCGCATTGCGCCAGGGCGTTTTGCCAAGCCGCATGGCTTTGATTGCTGCCGATCAGTTCCGCGCCTTGCCCGATGAGAATTCCGGTTGCTGCGGCGATCACTGCGGGCGCGTGTTCGGGCCGCGCCAGCACGTCGAGAATGGTGCCTACGCGTAAATCGCCATACTGCTCATGGCCGGGGCGATGCAAAATTCCGGTTACTGCCCATCCCACGATCTGGCCGCGCACTGCGATTCGAATGCGAGTGAGCTTTTGGTTTTGGGCGGGATAGAGAACGCGCAATGTCCGGGTGTCCCGCACGGCTGCCATGGCCAGGCCCGGCGCGCAGTCGCGCCAGACCGCATCTGACCAGTTGTCGAATTCGGGAACGATTTCGGCGGTATGGGGCGTAGCCATAGCCTGGCTTCCGCGCACTTTCTGCCAACTCGCGAGCAGCAATGGAATTAAACCGGTAACCGCAGCGGCGCGTGACAGCACATGCAAGGCGGAATTTTTTTGGAGTGCTCGCATCTCGCGTAGAAATTTTGGGCCGTTACAGACGCGAAAATAAAAGGGAATCAGACAATGCTTCCAGTGCAGGGCCAGCAGCATGCGGGGCAAAGGACGGTCATAGCCGCCCATTCCGAGGGCAAACAGGAAGGGGTGCTCGCGTACGATGCGCATCAGCATCTGCGCGCCAAGCTGCGCGTAGCGCTTGTTTACGATGCCTTCCGAAAACGGATGATGCAAATACACCAGTGGCTTGAGCGAGCCGTTAAACGAAAACATCTGATGCTTGAGTGCAAAGGCGCCGCGAACTTGGGCGCTTTCGAGCGCAACAAAGAATTCGTTATAGACCGGCGATGTATCACTTCGGGGCAGCCAGCGCGGCACAGGTGATTCGGAAAAGGTGTAATCCGGTGGCGCCCCGCCCTGCTGCAAGCGGCGGTTGAAATCGCGAACGGCAGGAATGTGCTCTTCGGAATAAGGAACGATGGATATGGCCATCAACTCAGCGTGCTGCGCGTCTGAAGCCTAGGCGTCCCGACGGTAGAGTATCCATTCCTTGGATTCGCCAATCTGATGGAAGTGAGAGTGCAGATACGGCCCGTAAATACGAGGAACACTTTCTTGTGATGCATAGTCCGAAAACGTTTTTGGGACCATCACCAGGTCCGCATGCCCGAACAGTGCCGCCGCGCTCTCATAAGCAGTATCGTTGAAACTATTTTTGTAATGCAATCCGTTTGTGCCGCCGGGTGCGGGCTTGGCTGCCAAGCCGTAGGAAAAGGGATTGCTGAAATCCAGACACATGATGGATTCCTCCGGTTTTCGTAAACGCTCGAGTAAGTCTATTCCATCGTTAACCCAGCCTGCATACCACAATTCCTGGCCG
The DNA here is from genome assembly GCA_021324185.1 of Terriglobia bacterium. Lineage (GTDB taxonomy): Bacteria > Acidobacteriota > Terriglobia > Bryobacterales > Bryobacteraceae > Bog-105. The sequence continues at coordinate 10,795 of JAJPJN010000007.1, forward strand.
TCCGTTGCAAAGCCAGACAAGCGTGGGCCTTTCATATGAGGGATATGCGCATTTGCGTGAAATCGCTCATAGTAAGCAACTCCCATGCTGAAAAGGCCGCCGAAAACGGCGCTGGATGCAAGTGCTACTCCGACAAGCAAAAGAGATCCCTTGGTGAAGTTATCACTGGCCGCAAGTCCCGGCGTATACCTGACTAATAAATCAGTTATCAAGAGGGCAACGAAAGGCGCGAAAGCAAGCCCATAAAACTCGAAATTTCCGAAAACACATAAGACGGCGCAGGCAGTAGCCACGGTGCCCGCGACTATTATTCTGGCTACCATTACGCGCTCTGCGTACTTTGATGCGAGACCAGCCGCACAGAAGCAAAGCACGAGCAGGACGGCCGCCTGGGCCAGGTTCTGATCCATTGTGTAGCCAACCAACCGTAGATGTCTCGCTCTGGCGACCAACAGTAGATCGTTAAACATCGGCGCCAGGTTGAAAGAATAGTAGGCAAGACAAATCAGGAAAACGATAGCGAAGCCGGCGCCAGTGGCCACGAAGCGCGATTTTGCCTGCTGTTTGCATGGAAACAACAGTACAAACAGAAACAAAGCGGCAGCGAAAAAGGTGATTTTAAGAAAGAACAGAGCAGCCGTAATTGCGCCGGTAGAAACGCTTCCAAACAGCTCACGAGTTGCTGTCTGAGCTTCTTCTGCAGCTTCCACCAGCACCAGTGCAAGACAACAATAGCCGTAGCGATTGTAAGTAGTACCGGGGCTCAATTGAAACGGGCTCTCGCCGAGGGAGAAAGGAGCGGCTGCGGCAAAGCAGGTAACCAGGCAGATCAATAGCAAGGACACATCCTGCAGCCGTTTTCTGCCGATAAGATACATCCAAGTTGGCAATAACAAGCCCATCAGAGCCTGACCATATCCGAATCCCCAAACGCTGCCTTTCGAGATGCACAAACCAATTACAGCAGGCAAGTAAGCCAGAAATCCTTGCATGCTGCTGAAGTCCATCTGCGGCCGCTGGCCATTCATTATGCGCCAGGCGCCGTCCAGAAGCCAGAACGCATCATGAGCGTACAGCCTCATGCCGATCAACCCGGTTACAGCGCGGCTGAGCGAGTAAGCAGCGACAATTATGAACAGACAAATGCGTATGCGCGCAGATTGCAGGATCGGATATTGCCACCTTGTTGCAATCGCGGCGACGCTGCACTGAAGTATGTCCGACAGGCCATAACCCGGACTCATAGTTACTCTGGCGGCCGGGGGTTTTCGACGACCGCCAGATTCTGGCCTTGGAAGGTTTGCAGAGAGCGAAGCTGCCAGCCGCGCGCAAGCAGCTCTGAGATGCTCTGGACGACTTCAGGCCCTCCCCAAAGGTAACAACGCGGTTGTGCGTTTATAAATGACCAATATTTCTCAGGTGCGTTGTAGGCTGGCCCAAATCTCTCAAAGGTTCCGAGCCAGCGATACAAGACATCGGTTTCACCGGGAGCGACGTAATAAAGCCTGCGGCTGATCCCGGGAGCGTAATACACGATGTGCAGAAACTGTATTGCATTGCGGGTCGCAATCGGTATTTTTTGATCGCTAGCCGACCAAAGTAGAGCTTCGTTCGCGAGTGGATTGCCGGGCGTGGTGTCCAAAAACGTTGAGCTGCTTGACTCAAACAGTATCTCGCCCACACCGTGGATGCGATGCCAGGCCAGGCGAGAGAAGCTGGCACCTGCATACAGAAAGAGCACGGCCGCAAGTGCCACGGCAGTCAGGTTCGGTTTGAGAAGACGGGCCGACCCGAACGGCACAGCCAACAGAAAGCAAAATCCCAAAAGCGTGGATAACAGATAGCGATAGACATACGGTGCATTTACTGCCTTTCCAAGAACCACGCTCACGATGGGCAACGCCAAAAAACCGGCCGCCAGAATAGCCTCCCTTGCGGAAAAGATCAGCCGGTTTGAGGATTCGAAAATTTCATGCACAAGGAGCAGTAACAGCGCAAAAATCAAAATCAGGAATGCAGGATTGAGGAGAAAGTTATAAAACCGCGCGGGTTGTGACCAACTTGGCGGAAACGCAGTAAACAGTTGTGTTCCCTGCCACAGTTTATGTGCTGCTTGAACCAGAGGCAAATAGAGCGGCACTACGGCTAAGGCAGGTATGATCAGTGCCGCCCACAGCGGGAGGTCGAAGCGGCGAGTCTTCGCCATTTGAAAAAGCTCGGCCAAGGCGAACGGGAAAACGAGGAGCAGCGCAAAGCAGTGGTTCATGAATGCGCCAAACAGGCACAAGCTCAGTAACACCAGCCATAGGGTCCGGCGCTTTCTCTCGTAAGCGTTTTGCCAGCAAACGGCAGACAAGCCGGCAAGCCCGAGGACGATGGCATGAGGCCGCGCTTCGTAGGCATAGAAGAACGCGCCAGTGCACATCGGAAACAACATCGCGATAAGGCCGGCGACGATGCCGGCTCTGCGTCTGACGAACCCATACATGCATAGACAAAACGCCCAGAACGCGATTATCTCTGGGAGGCGAGCACCGATTTTGTTTTCTCCTGCCAGTGCTTCGCCCGCTCTCGTCAGCCAGTAAAACAGCGGCGGATTGTTATCGACGGCTGTGCGTAAGGCGACCCATAGGGCGCCCGGATTCAGGCGCGATAGACAGACGGTAGTGATTTCGTCATACCAGAAGTATTTCTCCGAAGCACGGAGTAACACGTCCGCGAAATAGAAGATAGAGAAGGCACTTAGAAGCAGGAGTTCTAAGCGGCTGCGGGAAAATAGAGACCGGCCGCTCCGATTACCGAATACTCGAGATGTTGAGCTTTCCAGTTCGGTCTGCATGATATGTTACTGAACCGCGTGCCTGTCTGTGCCGGCGCGTGGGGCAGAAGTTGCAGCATGCTCGACCATTGCCAGAGATTGTCCTTCGAACATCTGTAAGGATGTTAGACGCCAGCCTTGCCGCATCAGATCAGAGACAATGTCGACAATTTCATCGCCGCCGTAGATATAGCAGCGCGGGTGCGCACCGAAAAACTCGTTATACGTTTCGGGCGGGTTGTAGGGAGGGCCCCAGCGTTCGAATCGTTGGAGCAACCGGTACTCATGTTCCAGCTCGGGTTTAGAAAAGTGATACAGTCTGCGGCTAAGTTCGGGAGAGTAGTAAGCGACACGAAGAAACCGGTCTTCATCCTGCGTACCGATCGGTATTGAAGTATCTGTTGCAGAAAAAAGGAGCGATTCGTTTGCAAGCGGGCGGCCCGGGGTGGTGTCCAGGGCGATGCTTGTGTATGGGTAGTACAGGCGATGAGCAGCATGGCGCCACAGTAGATGGGAAAAGCTGTACATCCAATAAACCGCCAATACCGTAGCGAAGGCTAACCCAATCAGATTTCGTCTGCTAAGCGCGTAACCTCGAAACAGTACCGCCAAAAGGAAGACCACACCCAGCAGGGCGGACAGGAAGTAGCGGTACACGTAGGGAGCATGAACAGCCTTCCCCAATACGACGCCTGCGGCGGGAAGCGCGAGAAATCCCAGCGCTAAAACGAAATCACGGACTGCAACTACAATTGGGCGCGGTCCACCGACAAAAGTACCTATGAAAGCAAAGGCAAAAGCCGTTAACACCATCAGAAACGCCGGGTCCAGGAGGAAGTGGTAAAAGCGAGCGACCTGCTGCCAGTTAGCAGGAAAAACGGAAGCGTGCATGGTTCCCTGGAGGAGCTGATGAACTCCTCGCAACAGCGGGAGGTAGACGGGCACTACGGCCAAAACGGGTAAAACGAGCGCGGCCCAAACCCCGGCGTCGGGGCGGCGGGCTGTTGCCGTGTTGAAAAGTTCCACCAGTGCAAAAGGAATGACCAGAACCACCGCGTAGCAGTGATTCATAAACGCGGCAAATAAAACGAGGCTCATTAAGACGAGCCACAGGCCACGGCGGCGGCCGCCTTGCTGAACTTTCTCCCAGCAAATCACGCATAGCCCGGCAAAACCAAGCACGATGCCGTGCGGCCGGGCGTCATAGGCGTAGAAAAAAGCGCCCGTGAACAGCGGAAAAACCATGGCGATGAAACCGGCCACGACACCGGCGCGCCGGTTCACAAACCAAAAGGCGCACAGGCAGAAAACCCAGAATGCAATGACTTCAGGAAGGCGAAGGCCTATCCGGTTCTCACCAGCCAGAGCTATGCCGGCTTTTGTGAACCAGTAAAAGAGCGGAGGATTGTTATCTACCGCCGCCTCGAGAGCTGTCCATAACTCACCTGGGCTGAGGCGGGAAAGATATAACGTGAAGATCTCATCGAACCAGAAGTATTTCGCGGAGGCGCGCAGTAAGACATCAGTGAAGTAAAAAATAGAGAACGCGGTAAGCAGCAGCGGCGTGAACCAACGATGCGAAAATGATCGCGGAGCCGCCCGGCTTTCGGGTGCAGTTTGTGCGGAGGGTTCCAGTTCAGCCTGCATAGCGGGTTAGTTGCTGTGGGCCTGATTTGCGCTGCGGCGTTCGGCGGTCCCGCCAGAATATTCGACCAACGCAAGATTTTGTCCTTCAGACGTTCGCAGTGATCGCATTTGCCAGCCCTTCTGCTGCAGATCCGAGACTTGCTCGATCACCTCTTCTCCACCGTACAAATAAAAACGCGGATGTGACTTTAGGAAGTCCGAAAATACTTGCGGCGGATTAAAGGGCGGACCAAACGGCAGGAAACTCTCTAAAAGAGTATAGGGAAGATCGGCTTTATTGGCACATACGTAATATAGCCTGCGGCCAAGCGGTGGAGCGTAATAAGAAACATAAAGAAAGCGCAGATTCTGTTTTGTCGCAATAGGCAGGTCCTGAGATGCGGAAGTTAATAGCGACTCGTTGGCGATGGGATTACCGGGGGTCGTATCTAGCCGAAGGAGACTGGTCGGCTCAAACAGAATAGCGCCTGCGCCGTGAAGGCGCCCCCAGAGCAGGCGGGCGACTCCAAATAACAAATAGGAAGAGAGCACTGCCGCAAAAGCAAGGCGCCACGCAAGTGCCCTATGTGTTTTCGCGCCTTTGAACACGATCGCCAGGCAGAAAGAAACGCCAATCAGGCTGGCAATAAAGTAGCGCACGTAATAGGGAGCGCTTTCCAATTTTCCGGCAACGACGCCCAGTACGGGCAGAAACAGAAACGAGAGAGCAAGAACCGATTCCGTTTCGGAAATCAGCACAGGGAGAAAAGATCCTTTAATCCTTAAGACAAAAATGAACAGCAAAGCAAGAAGCAGAACGAAAAAAGCCGGATTGAGAAGGAAGCGGTAAAACTCCCCAACCTGAAACCAACCCGCCCCGAACCGGCCGAACTGCGTTCCCTCCGGGGCGCTGTGAACGGCTCGCAAGAGCGGTAAATAGACGGGAATCGCCGCGAGTGCCGGTAGAGCAAGAGAGGTCCAGTCTGCGAGTTTCCAACTGCGCAGTCTGATGCTGTCCAGAAGCTCTGCGACCGCGAACGGAAAGAGTATAAGCAGTGCATAGCAGTGATTCAGGATGGCGGCAAACAGGCACAGGCTCAACAAGGTGAGCCACAGACCTCGCCGCTTGTTGTCCTGAGCATTCTGCCAGCACACGATTGCGAGACCTGCAAATCCGAGCACGATTCCATGTGGCCGCGCTTCGTAGGCATAATAGAACGCACCCGTGAACAAAGGAAATATCATGGCGATAAATCCTGGGAGGATGCCGGCCCGCCGGCTAACAAAGCGGAACAGGCACAAGCAGAAAATCCAGAACCCTATGATCTCCGGCAGGCGAAGGCCGATTCGGTTTTCCCCTGCAACTGCTTCAGCGATTTTTGTGAGCCAGTAGAAAAGCGGCGGGTTAAAATCCACTCCGCTTTGAAGGGCCTTCCATAAGGTGGCAGAATTCAGGCGACTCAGATAGAGGGTGAAAATCTCGTCGTACCAAAAGTATTTTTCCGAGGCGCGGAGTAACGCATCGGCGAAATAGAAGACGGAGAATGCAGTTAGGAGCAGTGGTGCCGACCAGCGGTTTAAGAACAACCGTGGGCCCGCTGGACGTTCAGATGCGCTTTGTTCCGCTCGGTGGAATTCAACTTGCATGATCTGCCACAAAGAATTCTGATTGCCGCCGGGGCAATCGTATTATCGCGCATCGTTCGTACATCAATGTCGCCTGACGCCGGAAAGTCCCGGAACTGGCCGAGATCTACGGCCTTCGGGATGGCACCACGCTGAATCGCTGCTTCCACTGCAAGAACGGCCGTTCCAAGAACTGGTAGGAGAGCGCCGAGATTACAATCGTCAACAACAAGGCGCCAATGGGATTCGGGAGAATGCGCAGCGCCGCAACATGGAAAACGTACAGTCCATAACTGATTTTTCCCAGCCAAACTAATGTTGACGGCCAGTCCAGTTTCAGGCCCAGCATTCCGATCAGCAGGGCTGCGCTCGCGGTCGCAATCGCGGGGTAGGTCCAAAGACACTTTGGGCCGGAAGCATCACCGAAGCGGGCGGCGATAAACAACAGGATTCCGGCGCTGCTCAGCAAGACGCCTCGCGAAAACCCGGATATCTGCGGCATCCTCCTATTCAGGTAATAGGCGATCAGCCCCCCCCCGCGATGGGGTCCAGCCTCGCTAGCGTGTTACACCACACCGCGGTATGGGAAGCGCCATGAGTAACTAGCCAGACACGTGACGCATTGGCGACTAAAAGCAAAGCACAAGCCAGCGCCGGAATATGCCGAAAGAACCTCTTCGCCACAAAGGGCCACACGCCATAGAACTGTTCCTCGACCGAAACCGACCAAAGCGGCGCTGCGATTGAGGACGGAAATCCCCAAAAAACGCAGGCCCAGTTCCCCAAGCCGATCGCGAACAGCGCCAGATATTTCCGGTTGAGATGATCGTGCAATGCAAAATGTGAAAGGGGTACTATCAGCAGCAGAAAGACGAAATACAACGGCCAGATGCGCAGGCCACGGCGGATATAGAAATCTTTGGCGCGAATCGTCCCGGTGCGTTCTTTTTCAGCGAGAAGCAAGGTGGTAATTAGATAAGAGCTGAGGGCAAAAAATACGTCCACGCCGTATCCGCCTCCGTAGCTGATGAGATGAATACGGCCAAACGCGTGTGAAAGGAATACGAGCAGGAACGCTCCGAACCGAAGCACGTCCAGTTCGGGCCTGTAGAAGGCCTTTAGCTTTTTCGCCCCGCCTCCCTCAGCAGGCAAGATAACGGCCGGCTGGTTAGTTGCCATTTTTTGGCTCTATTACAGATAGCACGGTGCCCCTCAAGTCCTAGGACGCCCGGGACTCTGCAAACAAACCTCATTCGCTAAAATTTAGTGAGCCAGGAGGGGCTTTTCAGAACACCTGTATGATTGAAGCCGACTCTCTGGTAGAAAGCCGTTCCATCGGGCTGCGAACCCGGATTGGTGCGCTCGCTCATGTTCTTCCCGGCGCAGTGATCGGCGAAGATTGCAGCATCGGCGAGCATACTCTCATTCAAAATGACGTTGTCATAGGAAACAGAGTCGTGATCGGCTGCGGTGTTGCTTTGTGGGACGGGACCACCATCGAAGATGACGTCTTTATCGGATCCCACGTCGCATTCGCGAATGATCTTCGCACGGAAGGCAGCGACGGAGGAAATAAGACTTCGCGAACACTCATCCGGCGGGGGGCGATTCTAGGAACGAATGCCACCATCTATGCGGGCCTGACGGTCGGCGAGCGAGCGAATGTACGTGCCGGCTCCGTAGTTACCCGCAATGTTCCGCCGCTTGCAATCGTCTCGGGCAATCCGGCCGTAATCATCGGGTACGAGGGCACTCGTCCCGATCACGAGGGTGCTATCGCTTCGCCGCCTTCCGAGCCTAGCGTGCGAGCCACAAACGTGGCTGGCGTGACTTTGCACCGCATGCCCTCGGCCGCGGATATGCGCGGCCAGCTTTCGTTCGGCGAAATTGGCAGGCAGATCCCGTTTGAAGTGAAACGGTTCTTCATTGTGTATGGCGTCGCGAGCCAGGAAACCAGGGGAGAACATGCACATCGAAAACTGCACCAGTTTCTAATCTGTGTGCACGGCCGTTGCAGCCTGATGGCCGATGATGGCGAAAACCGCCAGGAGTTCGTGCTCGATCATCCTACCGTAGGCGTTCATTTGCCGCCGCTCGTCTGGGCTGTTCAATACAAGCACACGCCGGACGCCGTACTGCTGGTATTAGCGTCCGATTACTACGATCCGGCCGATTATATTCGCGACTATGCGGAATATCTGCAGATCCTCCGGTTAGAGCGTTCGAAATGATTTCTCTGAACGATTTCAGCCGCTTCTGGACCGATGCCGGAGCGGATGCCTTATCGGCCTTCGGAGATGTGGGAGCGAGTGCATGGTACATCCTAGGACGCGAGGTTGCACGGTTCGAAGCCGCCTTAGCTGAATATTGGGGCTTGCCGTATGCTATTGGCGTTGCTAGCGGGCTGGACGCAATTGAGATTGCGCTGCGGGTAGCGGGATGCCGCGCAGGCGACAGGGTTCTGACAACCCCGCTGTCTGCATTCGCCACGACGCTCGCCATCGTGAAAATAGGGGCCGTGCCTGTGTTTTGCGATGTCGATGAATTCGGTTTGCTGGACCTGGACCTTGCAGAAGAGACGCTTGCAGCCGACTCGCGCATCCGATATCTGGTCCCGGTCCACCTGTATGGGCACGCTCTCAACTTGACGAAGCTGGCAGAATTGCGGAAACGTTTCGACGTCGCCGTGGTGGAGGACTGTGCCCAATCCATCGGGGCCACTTTTGACGGAACGCCCACCGGGCACGTGGGCACGCTGGCAGCTACCAGTTTTTACCCGACGAAAAACCTGGGCGCCCTGGGGGATGGCGGCGCCATACTGGCCCGGAGCGAAGAAGACGATCGGACCGCGAGGGCATTGCGCGACTATGGTCAAACCGGCAAGTACAAGCATGAGCTGATCGGATACAACAGCCGTTTGGATGAGATGCAGGCGGCGATTCTCCGCCGCGCCGGCTTGCCCCGGCTGGACAGTTGGGTAGAGCGGCGCCGGCGCGCCGCCGCGGCCTATCTGGATTGCATCCGTAATGAAGCCGTGCAGGTGCCCGGAGCGCCTGCACGATCCGACTCGTGCTG
>JAJPJN010000097.1 GCA_021324185.1 Terriglobia bacterium
CAGGGAAAGCCGGAAAAAAATCGCCGCGCCATCGCAATGGTCACGCAGATGAACGAAGAGGGCTTCGGCGGCTGCACCAACATTGGCGAATGCACCGGCGTCTGTCCGAAAGAGATCCCGCTCGAGGTGATTGCGGCGATGAACCGCGATTACTTCCGCGCAAGCTGGCAGGAACGCGACAATCTGGTTACCACCATGCGCCCGTTCACCGAATGGAGCTATGGTTCCAAGCTGAAAGTCGATCCGGGCAGCGGCGACGGCTAAAGATCAGCCGGAACTCTCACTCGGCTACCGTAATCGTCGGCCTGGTCCTCGCCTTGGTTGCTTCCGCTTTTTCAATCACCGTGCGGGCCAGCTTCTCAAAAATTTCCACTTGGCTGCTGCGCTGGTTCGAAGCTGCAATCGGTTTGCCCGTATCGCCGCCTTCGCGCGTTTTTGGATCGAGCGGTATCTCGGCGAGTAGCGGCACCTTCATCTGTTCCGCGGTCCTCGCGCCCCCGCCTTTGCCGAAAACATAAATCTTCTCGCCGTTGTGTTCCAGGTAACTCATGTTTTCGACAATGCCGAGCACGGGTTCGCGCACCTGCTCAAACATGAGAACTGCTTTGCGCGCATCTTCGAGCGCAACGTCGGATGGCGTTGTGACGATAATCGCCCCGGTTAACGGCGTGGTTTGTATCAACGTAAGCTGCACATCCCCGGTGCCCGGAGGCAAATCGATTACTAAATAATCGAGCGGCCCCCAGTCCACGCTGCGCAAAAACTGTTGAATCACGCTGTTCAACATGGGACCGCGCCAAACCAGCGGCTTATCGCCCGGGTTCAGAAAGCCCATCGACATGAGCCGCACCCCGTGCGCTTCGAGCGGCTGAATGCGCTGGCCAATGGCGTGCGGGGTGGCGCGAACGCCCATCATCAGCGGAACATTCGGTCCATATACGTCCGCGTCGAGCAAACCGACCGCATGGCCGAGCTTCTCCAGCGTAATCGCGAGATTGACAGCGACGGTGCTCTTGCCCACGCCGCCTTTACCCGAGCCAATCGCCAGAATGTTCTGCACGCCGGGAATGGGTAATTTCGGCTGCTCCGCAGGATGCTGAGGACCCATACAACTCAGGCTAACAGCAAACGCGGGAATTACGGCAGGACGCGGGACGACGCCATAAACCGGCGGTAATCGCGGAACTGCATTTCGTTCTTGTAGAGCATCGCTTTGCCTTTCCTCAGCCGCAGTTCCGCGGAAAGCGGCAGCAGGAATTCCTGGTCGCCGATCTTTACGTAGTCGTAATCGACGTCGATAACCGATTCTCTCCACGGTAAATCCTTCGGGATGTTATCGGCCTCAAGCGACACATGCCGCACCGCGAACGTGGCGGCATCAATGTACACCAAACCGTGAAAGCCGACGGTGGCGGTTCTGGTTCCATCCTCAGACTTTAGATCGTAACCGGATCGCGACCGCGGCGCCGAATAGGCAAAGACGTGAACCGGCGCGCCGTTGATTTCCGATTTGCCCTGCCACTTGAAAGTCGCGGCGGCGCGCTCGGAAAAGACAGCGGCTAAGAGCTGGCCGAAAACTCCGTTGGCGCGAACGCCGCCGAGTTTCGACCGGTCTGCCGTGACATGCTCGCCGTTGACCTCAAGCGTGGAATACTGTTCGCGCCCCGAAGTGTAGCCCACCAACTCGGTAATCGAATCGTGCCGCTTCCAGTTTCCCTTTCCCGTTCTGTCATAGAAGCGCTCTGTGCGCAACAGACACAAAAAATTCGGCAGCCCGGTTTGAAAGTCCATCGCTCTCGCTTTGGCGCCCGATAGCACCTCGGAGATCTCCTTCTCGTCAGGCGGCTGAACGCCGCTTTCAAGCTTCGGGGCTTTCGAAGCCAACAGGTGCGCAGGCTCCGGCGCCTCTATCGCCGGCAAGTCAGTTGCGCGATCGGCTACCGGTTTTAGCTGCGGGGATGCAATGGAGAACGGTACTCGTTGAGTGCCGATCGCGCTTGAGTTTTCATCTTCGACGGCCAGTTCTGCCCAGTAATCGCCTGGCGGCAATTCGAAGCGGCGCTGGAACGTGAAGAGCTGTGACTTGATCTCTTTCGTCTTCTCGATCGCGGTTTCATAAGGTGCATCCTGGCTGAGCTTCTGCACGATCTTGCCATCGGAAGTTCGAATGAGGGCCACCATGGCGAAATGAAACTTTGTCAGTTTCTCGTTGGCATAGCTTCTGGATGTGAGGGCCTCGAAGGGAAACTGCACAACCAGTGCCGCAGTTGTATTCGGGCCTTGCGTCCCATAGCGAAGCACTTTAGCTTCTATCGGAATTGAATTGTAGACAGACGGGCTGTCCAACGCCTTGATCAGCGGGATTTCGAACGGCGCCACCTTCCAGCCGTCGGCTGCCGGCGTCCAGTCGTATCCGGAGCGCGTACGCGCCACGACATGCGGCCGCTCGACGCGGAGCGAAACCGGGCGGAAATGGCCATCGGCGGGCTCGGGCGCAGGAACATAGACCGCTTCGTAGTACGTTTGCGCATCCTCTGCCACTTTGCTCATGGCGGCGCGCAAGTTGGCGGATTCAGCTATGTAAAATCCGCCGGTATCGCCCGCGAGCCGGCGCAAGGGTTCATTGCGCTCAAAATCGGGCTGAGCACCGATGTTGTCGAACTGCCCGCTGCGCATGGGCGCGCTGATCAGGCGCCCGGGGCCGGTGGGAGGCGGTGGCGTATAGCCGGCTGCTTTCATGGATGCCAGGTTGGCGGCGCCGAAACCCATTGCGGGAAGCGCACTGGCGGCTTCGGCATTCAGCCTGGCGCTGAGGCCGCTCACGTCCACCACGTAGATGCTCGTATTCGACCGGTTGGCTTCGGAGATGACCGGCCGCAGAGCCTCGGTTACGCCTTCCTGATTCGCTACGCCGGAACTGAAAAAGACGATCAGCTTGCGTCCGGCTATCTTCGCCTGTTCGGAAACCAGCGCCGAGATGCATGCGAGCCACGGTTTCAGGTGATTCTGCTGAACCAGATTTGCGGCGCGTGTTGCGGCCTCGACCGATATTCCCTGGAGCGGCGGAGGAAGACGTTCTGATCCAACTCCGTTGCGCGATGCATCGGATGCGTGAGTCGCCTCGCGCTTTGCCCGTTTGGATGCTTCAATCGTTGCCAGGCGAAGAGCCTCCTCGAATCTCGCCGTGTCGCTGGTGAAATCGGAGATGCCGGCTAGCCGGTCTTGTATTTGCCAGGCTGAATAGTACGTCTTTGTTGCCGCCAGAGTTTTGATCAGCGCCGAGGTAGCCCGGTAGGCAGTCCGGCCGGAATCGGGTTCGTTTGTATCGAGCAGAATAGAGACGGTGCGCAGCTCGTTACTACTATTTCGATCTGCAAGGCGAAACGCCCGAAGGACAACCGGTTTGCCGTCATCGGTGATGTGCACATCCTGCGGCGTCAAATCCAAAACGGGGCGTCCATGCTTATCACGGACGGTGATGTCCACCCGGACCTCATTGACGTCTTCAACCAGTGTTGGCCGTGGCGGCGCGACAGTGGTTTGTGTCTGCGCGCTGGAGCAACACAGGAGCAGCGCGAAAAAAGCCAGCCAGAGGCGGGTAGACCGTTCGGACAGCATGAGGAACTCAGGTCAACAGCAGGCTTGCCCGCGCTTTTAAATTGTACCCGGCGAAGTCTCGCGCGTGCAGCTTGGGAAAAGCCGCCGCCGCGATCATCGCCGCGTTATCTGTCGAGAGGCCCGGGGCAGGGAAATAGAACGGAAGCCCGTTGTCCCTTTTCGCCGCGTCACGAAGCCCCGCATTTGATGCTACACCTCCGGAAACCAGCACCGAAGCTGCCCCGGTTTGTTCGGCAGCGGCAGTTGCGCGGCGCAAAAGCTCCTCAATCACCGTACGTTGAAAGCTCGCAAGCAGATCGCGCGTGGCTTGCGAAGTGGCCGCCAGCCATTCCTCCGTTGTGGCGTTGCGGATCTGTTTGCGACTGGCAATTTCTGCTTGCACATCGTGTTCCTCCGTCCAGCGGAGCACTGCCGTTTTCAATCCGCTGAAGCTGAAATCGAGCTCGTTGCCTTTCATTCGCGCCAGCGTAAATTTCACAGCCCGTGGATCGCCGGAGCGCGCCAGCTTGTCGATGATCGGGCCGCCGGGATAGCCGTATCCCAACAGCTTGGCGACTTTGTCGTACGCTTCGCCGGCCGCATCATCGCGAGTTTTGCCTAATAGCCTGTACTCGCCTGGACGTTGCACTTCGAACAGATGAGTATGGCCGCCGCTCACCACCAGGGCGATGGCGGGCAACGGAATATCGGGGTGCTGGACCAGCACCGAATGAATGTGCCCCTCGACGTGATTCACCGCGATGAGCGGCAATTGCCGCGCAAAGCATAACGCCTTGGCGTAGGTGACTCCCACGAGCAGCGAGCCAACCAACCCCGGGCCTGCAGTAACTGCGATGGCGCTCAGATCATCGAGCCCGGCATGCGCCGCATCCAGTGCTTCGCGAACCACAGGCACAATGGCCCGCAGATGCTCACGCGAGGCCAATTCCGGAACTACGCCGCCGTATTTGGCGTGTACGTTGAATTGGGAGGCGACAATGCTCGATCGAATGTGGCGCCCGTCCTCGACAACGGCGGCAGCAGTTTCATCGCAGGAGCTCTCGATTCCTAAAATGAGGTTTTGACGCAACTTTCTGACTTCTATTATGAGTTGCCGGACGAGCTGATCGCGCAGGAGCCACTCGCCGATCGCGCCGCCTCGCGCATGCTGGTTTTGTCGCGCGCGCAGGAATCGTTTCATGACGATGCATTCGTCAATTTCGCCCGCTACTTGAAGCCGGGCGATTGCCTGGTTCTTAATAACACGAAGGTGTTTCCCGCGCGGCTGCATGGCCGGCGTAACGACCCATCCGGAGGGCAGATCGAAGTTTTTCTGGTTCGCGCATTAAACGGAAGCGAGACCGAGTGGCAGGCATTGGTGCGGCCAGCCAAGCGTGTGCGTCCCGGCGAGAAGATTCTGTTTGGAGAGGATCTGGAAGCGGAAATTCTTGCCGCAGGCGAGTTCGGCGAGCGGACCATTCGCCTGATTTCGCGGCAGCCCATTGCCGGTCTTCTGGAACGTCTGGGCCAAACTCCGCTTCCACCGTACATTCATCGCAGCCCCAGCGCCGCTGACCGCGAACGGTATCAAACCGTTTTTGCCAAACAGCGCGGCTCCGTTGCGGCGCCGACAGCCGGCCTGCATTTCACTACCGAAATATTCGACCGGTGCCGTGCCGCCGGTGCTGAGATTGCGTACATCACGCTGCACGTCGGGCTGGGGACGTTTGCTCCGCTGCGGAAATCGGACGTTGCCGAAGTCCGGCTGCACGAAGAATATTTTGAGATTGCGAGCGCTGAAGCGGACAAAATGCGTGCAGCCCAGCGCTTAGTATGCGTAGGCACAACGAGCGTGCGGACCGTTGAAACAGCTATGCTGCGCGGCGGTTTGCGGGCAATGAGCGGCCAGACGAATCTGTTTATCCATCCGGGGTTCCACTTTCGCGCCACCGGCGCCATGCTGACGAATTTTCACTTGCCGCAATCCAGCCTGTTGATGCTGGTGAGCGCGTTCGCGGGGCGCGATTTCGTTTTACGCGCTTACAAACACGCCGTGGCCGGGCGGTACCGCTTCTACTCGTATGGCGACTGTATGCTTATTCAATAGCGAAATATTTGCGGTAGACGCGCACGCCGTCGGCCACATACGTTTCGAGCGCCTGCAAGCCGTCATAGGGCGCATGCGGGTCGGACAACAGCTTGCGGCCCACGCGCGCGATCTGGGGGACGTCGTCAACATCTGCTTTCCAGTCATCAGGCGCCCAGTCGATCGCTTTTGAAACGACGGACGCAACGCCCTCGGCCACGCCGTCTGCGGTGACCATATTGAAGGATTCGGTGTAGCTCGGCTGCAAGAGAAGGTGCATGTGCGCGACCGTCTTGCGGAATTCGGGCCATGTCTGCCAGCCATTCAGGTGCAAGCTTACGCCGGGCAACCCGCTGAGCATTTCGTTTACTGCGCCGAGCACTCCATCGCCGCCTCCCTCGGTCCTGCCCGCCGAAATCCAGAACTCCAGTGGAACCCGCAGCGCGCGCGCGATTTCCAGTGCGGCCCCGGCGGAGCTCATCAGGTTCTTCAACGGCCTGGTGGCGCCGAAAGCGCCGATCCGGAGGGTGCCGCAACTAAACGGTGGCCGCGGGCGCGGGTTCATGGAACCCAAATAGTAGAGGTTCGGCAGATAGGCGCAAGGCGCGCCGAACGCCTTATGAATCCAATGACAGAACCGCCTGGTGTTGCCGGCAAGGTGAATATTGGACGTCGCCATCTCGATATCCATCAACTGGCGCACCAGTTTTGTGCCGTTCCGATCCGCCTGCAAAAAGCCAACGTTGGAGTGGCAGGTGACAGCAAACTGCGTCTGCGGAAAATCGTTCGATAGCGCCAGCATCTCCAAAGCCGGAATCCACGGCGCAGAAATGATGACATGTTTTTGCGGGCGTTTCCTGAGCCGCTCGCGCAGATCTGCGGCGCTGGTAATAGGCCATACCTCGGCGGGCATGCCGTTTGCCTGAAGTACCTTAGCGGTATTGATAGCGGCAACGCCCAGCCCGATATGGCTGATGTTTCGATTTGCCGCGAAATTCTTGTATGCGAGAACAATGCTCATACTGTTCGTCCTTTGCGCTCCCAGCATTGAACGCGGCAGTGTTGTGTACGCGGAAATTTCTCTGCTATGCGGTTGATTCCAGGGGAAAAGGTTTTTTTTCGGCGACTGTGACCGACTTGCAAAACTCACGGCAGGAGGTCTTGACAAAGGGCTTTGGCTGTGATTTTGGGCGATTGGCGTGATGTAGAAGGAAATTTTGCTGGAAAAAAGGGAAAATGGGCACGCCGCGACTGCGCCCGCGTGGGCGCCATACGGATTTCAGGCGGAAGGACGGCAGTTAGCCGGTGAGTTTGAGCAGTTGGTCGACTGTAAGGGCCAGCACCCCAAACATCAGGTGGGCCATGATCTTGCTGGCGCCGCGTACGCGAATCAGGCGTGCCCCGAACTCATCTTTTAAACGGCTGAAGACGCGCTCGACCATGCTGCGTTCGGCAAAGCGGTCCTGTTCGGCCCAGGTCATTTCCTCGGCGCGGAGCTCCGTCTCGGGCACGATTTTCCAGGAACGCGAGTTCTTACGCAGCGGCACCTTGTGCTCGCCGATCTTGCGCTGGCGCTTGGGGTGATCGGTAATGGGCCGGTGCCCCAGCGCCAGGCTGTGCTGGCGAATGGCGGCGGCATCATAGGCCGAGTCCATCAGGTCGTACAGGTAGGTCACGCGCTGGCTGGTGAGATTCATCAGCGGAATGGCGGCTTGTGAGTCGTGCACGCTGGCGCCCGTCAGCAGTGCGCTGATCGGAATCTGCCCGTCGGCGACATCCAGATGAAGCTTGTAGCCGCGCCAGTAGCGGAGATGCCCTTTGCTGCTCTTCTTGACCCGATGCCGCAATCCTGCGGCAACTCGGCTAGCTGCTGCGCCAGCGTCTGTTTGCGCTGCCGTTCGAGACGGGTGCCGCGTTGAGAGGCCTTGCAGCGCTTGGGCCGGCGCTTTTGCTTGGGGCCTTTCGGCTTTGGCTCGGGAAACTTCTCGCGTGCTTCAATGGCGGTTGAGTCGCGCGCAATGTGGCCGATGAGGCGCTCTTTCTGGGTGCATTCCACTACCGCAGCATGCAACCGTTGCGGCAGTTGGCTGTGGGCAAACTCAGCAAAAGCACGCGAAAACGTCGCTTCATGCGGAATCTGCGCTAGCGTGTTCCAGCCGCATAAACACCGCAACTGGCAATCCGTCTCCAAACGCCCTATCAGTTGGCGTGTGGTTTCTAATCCGTACACCGCCTTGGCCACAAACGCGTTCGCCAGCGCATCGCGATCTTTCGCCGGACGCCCCGCATAGCCACGCTGATTTCCACAATGCCGTCTCACACTCACTAACGCCAGCACCGCCACCAGCAAACGTGCGCGCTCGCCCAGCGGCCCGATCTCCTGCTCCAGCCGGCCAAATAAATGGCCCTGCAAAATGTGTCCGAATTGCAGCAATGTCTCGCCTACGGTACTCTGCATAGGGGCTCGCTCCTCGTTCTCTCGTTGCCTTGAAACAACAGATTACTAGGACCTGAGCCCTCTTTCAAACATTTCCACTATCTCTTGTTCTATTTATTAATTTTGCAAGTCGGTCTCGTGAATGGCCCACGGCGGGGTCCGGCGCAACGGGGGATGAAAACGCCGGTCATCAATGCAGTTTCGCAGTTGGCGATTCCCGGATGTGGTTCTTTTTCAGAGATATACGTCTCGGCGTTTTTGAAGGAACCGGGTGATCAACCGCATTGGACGGCTGCTGGAGACAGTCAACCTCAAACTGGCGTCAGTGGCCAGCAACATTGTGGGTATGAGCGGCATGGCGATGTTGCGGCTGCTGGCCAGCGGGGTGCACGATGCGGAGCGCTTGGCCGAGTGTGCGCGGGGGCATATGCGGGTGAAGATTCCCGCCCTCATCCTGGCGCTGGATGGCCGGCCGGATGCGCATTTCCGCTGGATGCTCACGCAATTACTCGCCAAGCTGGATTGGCTGGATCAGGAGCGGGCGTGTGTGGAGGCACGCCTGGACAGCTTAGCCGCTCTTTATGAAGATCTGCTGCGGCGGCTGAGCACGATTCCGGGCGTGGACAGAACCACCGCCTTGGTGTTGCTGGCTGAATTCGGTGAGGACATGTCGCAGTTTCCCACCGCTGGTCATTTGGCCAGTTGGGCGGGTCTGTGTCCGGGCAACGCGGAGAGTGCGGGCAAGCGCTTTCCCGGACGCACGCGCAAAGGCGATCGCTACGTACGGCGCATTCTGGTGCAGAGCGCCTGGGCGGCAGCGCGCTCCAGGGATTGTTTCCTGGCCGCCTTGTTCTTTCGCATTGCACAGCGGCGCGGAATGAAGAAGGCGGCAGTGGCGGTAGCTCATCGCATTGCCCTCGTCGCCTGGCACATTCTCGCTGAGCCCGGTGTCGAGTATCACGAGCGCGGCGGCGATTTCTTCGACCGCCGCAATCCCGAGCGCACCGCCCGCAAACTGTCCCGGCGACTGGAAGCCATTGGCTATCACGTCACTCTCGTGGCTCCGCGTAAAGCTGCCAGCAAGCAGCCCAAACCGCGCTGTAGCGCCAAGCCGCCCAGAATCACCGTGGATCCCAGCATCTGCCCGCGCTGTGCCCGCTGGGGCATCTCTCGTTGCATCTGCCTTCTCAAACGCAACAAGCGATCCACCCCTCCGCCCCCCTAACGCTCTCGTTTCTTCTATTTACCTCCCGGTGTTTTCGAAGGATCTGCAGCCGGTCACCCCGACCCACGCAGCAAGTTCGTCGCCGACGGCCAGATCGATGGCGCGCGCACCCTTGTCGTCGAGAACGATTCGGTTTCAAGGGCCGCTTCGCGTTCAAATTTCTTCTGCATAGCTCTTTCGTAAACGTCTGGGTGCTCTTGTAGTAACTGCCCGAGGACGACGTTACCCCCGATGTAGTTTCCGACATTCGTTTGAGAAAGTGTTGTTTTTGGGGTTCTGAACGCCAGATCAGCGGGCTCTCGATCGCCGCTATCTATACTCGCTACATTAGCGCCGCTCCCGATAAGACCGGCTCGGAAATCGCGCAGCGCGAGCGCGACCGTCAGTTTCAATCACACCCACTCACCTGCCCATCCGCCAGGCGTACAAGCGGATGAATCCGCAGTACAAGGACCAGGATCAGGAAGTCACGCTCTGTTCCCGCTATCAGGAATCAGACGGCATTCAGTGGCCGCACGACATCCATCGCGAGCGCAACGGCGAGAAAATCTACGAGATGTTCTCCGATTCGGTGAAGTTCAACACCGATCTGACCGACGATTTGTTCTCGCTTCCCGAACCCGGCGCCGCGCCGGTCCGGAAGAAGCGAAAGAAATAGCCGGAGCGCTGGAAAATCGCCATAGCGGCTAGGCCCGCAGCCACGAACCAAGCTGGCGAGGGCTCGGGAGTCGAAGCCGCCGCTGAATCGACTGTACCAGCCGATTCCCATGTTGTAACCGTGACTTCTCCGGAATAATCCGTCACTGTGCCGGTACTCCTGTTCGTCACCGTGCCGAGGTTGACCGGAAAGTTAGTGGTGCTCGAAGCTGGGAAACCGTTATTCAGATTAGTGAAGCTTTCGCAGCCGAGAATCTTGGAATACGTTGTCGCGGCATCGACCGGATCGGTGATGATGGTGTCGCCCACGTCGTTGGCGCCGCCGCAAACCGTGCCAATGACGGAAGTCGCGGTTAAGCTGATCACTCCGGGGTCCAGGGCCGGATAGGACGGCGACCCATCTTGCGAATAGCTGCCTGAAGCTCCCAGAACGAATGGGAAATTGTAATTGAGCATTCCGTTATTTTGGAGGTATCCCAACGCGGTCAACTCCTCATCGATCGTCTTGCCATTATCCAGTGTGATTCCATCCGTCGCGTTATTGGGGTTTTGCAATAGCTGGTTGTACGTGTAGGTCTGCGGGCTCGTCGGGTAGGCCGCGTTGAAGATAGAGGAGTTCACGTTCGTTTCGATCACGATCGTGCCCAGATCGACGCCCACGATTGTGCTTGCTATCGCGGAAGGAGCCGCGAAAATGGATGCCAAAGTCGCGCCCGCCAGCCCAATGCGACGAAGATCCATGCGCCTCATATTCAGTCCGCCCTTCTTTTTGCGTATCGCCAGGATCGCTTTGCGTATCGCCAGGATCGCCGCCATTCCGATGCCTGTCAGAACCACGGCTTCCGGCTCGGGCGCCGTACTGTTGCCCGATTCGGTGTAGCTCACGGTTCCGGTTAGCGCCACCTCCGTGTAGCCGCGCGGATTCAGCGCTCCGTACGAACCCGCCTCCGTGTTGTTTACGATTAGCAGCAGCGTGTTCGAGCCGCCGATGTTGAAACCCGTCGCCACGGCGCCCATCTCGGATGATGCGCCGCCGAAGCTGTAGCTGTTGTTCGGTCCTCCGTCGGTGAGCACCATGGAGCCGGCGACCGGAGCCGCCCCTCCCGCGCCGAGGTTGTACCCGTTCCCGATCTGCGTCCCATTCAGTTCGAGCACCGTGCGGTCGTCGGCTTGTAATCCGCTGAAGACGAGCGACGCGCTCGTGGTGTCCGCGGGAAGGGTGAAGGCGAAACTGGCGGTCCAAAAGCCATCAAACGCGCTGGTGCAGGTTGAACTCAGGCACGCCGATCCGTTAAAGGCGCTGATGAAGTTTCCTCCGGAGTAACCGGCATATGCTGTACCATTCGTAATGCTTTGGCTCGGGATGCCAATGGTCCACGTGCCCGTGGCGGTAGTCGCCGTAATCGTTCCCGCATAGCCGCTGGCGGCGATCAAAGCCGCCGGAAGCAGAATCATCCGAAACATTCGAGTGAAGCCCTCCTTTACAGATTCTGCGGGCGAGGGCGCTTTTTGGGAAGTAGCACGGCGTAACGCGCTCGCGCGGTTACGGTAACAGTTACGGTAACAGCGCTTAAGATTCAATGTGGTACAATCTTTTCATCGTGGGCGGTCCCGCAGGTATTTCGCGTGATTCGTCCGTGGACGCCGAAGCGGTCCGGCGGCAGGTGGACTCGATTCTCGCCAGCCCGGGGTTCGGCGCCACGGAACGGCGCGGCCGTCTTCTCCGATACCTGGTCGAAAAAGCCCTCGCCGGCGAACCGGTCAAGGAGTATGGGATCGGCGTCGACGTTTTCGATAAGCCGATCGATTACGATCCGCGCCTCGATCCTTCCGTGCGCGTCGAAATCGGGCGCCTCCGCGCCAGGCTGAGCGATTACTACTCGATGACGGCAAGCGCGCCGATTCTTATCGAGATTTCCAAGGGCAGCTATGCGCCCGTTTTTGAGACGAAGCCTCCCGTGGCGCTCGTTGCCGAACCGGTCCAGCAGCCTCGCGAAATTCAGCCGCCGCACGGGCAGGTATCGCGATGGATGATGGCCGCGTTCGCCGGTGTGTTGTTGCTCGCGACGATTTGGTTATGGCGTCTGGCGCCGTCGCATGGGCGGATCGAATCCATTGTGGTGCTGCCGTTCGCGAATCTTACCGGCGATTCACGAAATGACTATCTGGCCGACGGCGCCACCGAACAGCTCACCGACGCTTTGTCTCAAGTTTCCACGCTCCGGGTCGTCGCCAGGACTTCGGCATTCCAGTTCAAGGGGAAAAACGCCGATATTCGCGAAATCGGCCGTAAAGTGAACGCGGATGCCGTCATAGAAGGAAGCATTTTACGCATCGATCAGAAGCTGCGGCTGACGGTGCAGATCAATCGCTCTCGCGACGGTTATCACATCTTCTCGCGAGTTTTCGAAGGCAGCGCGACGGAGCTGGGGCGCCTGGAAAATGAAATGACCGCTCCGGTGATCTCCGCCGTTCGCCCGGGGGCGGCCGTCGCGAAGAAGCCCAACCCCGATCCGCGAGCCTACGATCTGTTCCTGAAAGCGAGAGCCTACCGCGGCGACGGCACCCGCGCCGCGTCCGATCAGGCGATCGCGTATCTGCATCAGGCGATCGAGCGCGATCCCCGGTACGCGGACGCCTACGCCGCCCTCGCCGGTGTCTATTCCGCGGACGCCTTAAACCTTGCGTCGGATCCTATCGATTACGCCAATCAGGCCAAAGCCGCCGCGGAAAAAGCGCTCGACTTCGATCCGCAATCGAGCGCCGCTTACGCCGCCCTGGGTTCGATGGACAGCTTGGTTTTGCTCGATTGGAAGCGCGGAGAACAGGAGCTTCGCAAAGCCGTCGCGCTGATGCCGCAGAGCGCGTTCGCCCATGGCCGGTTGGGCCTGGTTTTGAGCGCGCAAGGTCGATTTTCGGAGGCGATTCCGGAACTGCAGAAAGCGGCGGATCTCGATCCGCTGGTCGCGGCGCCGGCCGTTTCACTGGGACTCGTCTATTTCATGTCGCGAAATTACGACGAGGCGCTGCGGCGCTTCACCGAAGCGCGCGATCTGCATCCGGAGGTGGTGATCGTCCACGCCTATATCGGGTTGGCCTACGAAGCGAAGGGGCAGGTCGATCAAGCCATGCAGGAATACAAAATCGTGGAGGCGAAGTCGCCCGACGCCGCGCGCGTCTTCACCGCCCATCTTCTCGCCGCGACTGGCGCGCGCGCCGAGGCGATGGCATTGCTCAAGCGGATGGAACAGCCGACCGGCGAACCGCCCAATGCATTCGACATCGCCGCCGTCTACGCCGCTCTCGGCGATAAAGATTCCGCGTTCCAATGGCTGGATCAAGCCTACCAGCGCCGCATCGTGTGGTTCCTGAAAGTCCACCCCTTTCTCGATTCGCTGCGCGGCGATCCGCGATTTGGCTCGCTGCTGCGCAAAGCGGCGCTGGAATAACGAGCTTTAGCGGCTTTTTTTTGCGCGGAACGCGCGCCTGATCTTCTCGCTTCATTCAACGCGATCGCGACGGCCTGCTTGCGGCTCTTCACTTTTTTCTTGCCGCCCGATTTGAGCTTCCCATGCTTGCATTCGTGCATCACCTTGCTGACTTTGCCCCGTCCACACGATGATTTCTTGTTGCAGGCATAGTCATCGGCAACGGAATGGTCGGTATCAAGACCTACGATCCGCTGACGCTTGCCGCAGTGGTTGTTCTGCTGGCCGTGGTGGGGCTGGCGGCATGTTATGTTCCATCGATTCGCGCCACACGCGTCGATCCGTTAGTTTCACTGCGGTATGAACGATGGAAAAAAGTGCCTCAAAAAAAGCAAATGCGGCCCACAACGCCTCAACGTTGTGGCCGCACTAACTTTGAACTGTAAGCCGGTCGAGCTTAGTTGCTGGTGGTTGTGCTCGCCGTGCTGCTCTTGCTCTTCTTGCTCCGCTTGCTCTTCTTGGTGCTCTTCATGGTGTTAGTGTCGGTGCTGCTCGTCGACGTGTTCTGAGCGAAAACCACCGTACCTGACAGCATGGACAGGCCAAGGGCGGCGATCATGATCTTCTTCATTCGAGATATCTCCTAATTTTTTAGTGATAGCACTTTCGTGCTCTCAGAGAGTATCTTGGCAGACCAATAGTGAAGGAGTCCTGAAAAGCACATTAAACTGGTCTTAATGTTGGCATAAAGTGCGCCAATGGAGCCTTTGCAAACTTTTACAAATCAATAGTTTGAGTTCATAGGCGGCAGATGAGCAGCTCGCGCTCATAGACCATTTCGGGGGGGAGATGGTCGTGCAGGTCGATGAACAATTCCTCATGGCCGATGACTTCATTGCGCCACTCGCTGCGGTGGAAGGCTTGCAGTTCCTCGAACTTTTCCATGGGAAAGTCCAGACCGTTCCAGTCGATATCTTCGTAACGGGGGACCCAGCCAATGGGGGTTTCCTTCCCGGCCGCTTGGCTGTTGGCGCGATCCACGATCCACTTCAGCACGCGCATGTTCTGGCTGAAGCCCGGCCAAATGAATTTTCCGTCCGCATCTTTACGGAACCAGTTCACATGGAAAATGCGGGGCGTGACACTGAGCGAGCGCTGCATGGTGAGCCAGTGCCGGAAGTAATCGCCCATGTGATAACCGCAGAAGGGCAGCATGGCCATGGGATCGCGTCTGACTCGCCCCACGGCGCCCGCGGCTGCGGCGGTGGTTTCCGATCCCATGGTCGCGCCGACGTAGACTCCGGCGCTCCAGTTAAAGGCCTGGTAAACCAGGGGAGTGGTGGAGGCGCGGCGTCCACCGAAGATGAAGGCGCTGATCGGGACGCCCTGCGGATCTTCCCAGGCCGGATCGATGGACGGGCATTGCGATGCGGGGGCAGTAAAGCGCGCATTGGGATGGGCGGCTTTACGGCCGGTTTCTTTTCCGATTTTGGGAGTCCACTTGTTTCCCTGCCAGTCCCAACACTCGGCGGGCGGCTCGTCGGTGAGGCCTTCCCACCAGACGCCGCCGTCCGGGGTGAGGGCCACATTGGTGAAGATCGTGTTGCGCGACAAGGTGGCAATCGCGTTAGGATTCGTTTTCGGAGAAGTTCCCGGGGCAACGCCGAAAAAACCGGCTTCGGGGTTGATGGCGCGCAGTTGCCCGTTGGCGTCGGGCCGTATCCAGGCGATATCGTCGCCCACGGTCCAGATCTTCCAGCCTTCGAATCCCTTGGGCGGAATCATCATGGCGAGGTTGGTCTTGCCGCAGGCGCTGGGAAAAGCTGCCGCTACATATGTCTTCTGTCCCTCTGGCGATTCCACGCCCAGGATTAACATGTGCTCCGCCATCCAGCCCTCATCGCGAGCGATGTTGGAGGCGATGCGCAGTGCAAAACATTTTTTGCCGAGCAGCGCGTTGCCGCCATAGCCGGAGCCGTAAGACCAGATCTCGCGGGTTTCGGGAAAATGCACGATGTACTTTTCCGGATTGCATGGCCAGGGCACATCCTCTTCGCCGGGCGCGAGCGGCGCGCCGACGCTGTGTACGCAGGGGACGACGCGCTTTACGTCCTTGTCAATTTCGCGGAAAACAGGCAGGCCGATGCGGGCCATGATGCGCATATTGACCACCACGTAGGGCGAATCCGTCAGCTCGACGCCGATCTGCGAAAACGGCGAATCGATGGGTCCCATGCTGAACGGCAGCACGTACATGGTGCGCCCGCGCATGCAGCCGCGAAACAGCGATTTCAGTTTGCGGCGCATCTCGAAGGGATTCACCCAGTTGTTTGTGGGACCGGCGTTGTCTTTCGAGAGCGAGCAGATAAAGGTGCGGTCCTCTACGCGGGCGACGTCGCTCGCATCCGAGCGCGCGTAATAGCAATTCGGCCACAGCTTCTGGTTGAGCTTGATAAACGTGCCCTTTGCCACCATTTCGGCGCATAAGGACTCGTTTTCTTCCTCCGATCCGTCGACCCAGTGAATTGCCGCGGGCCGCATCAGATCGGCCATTTTTTCCACCCAGCGAATGAGGTGTTTATTGGTACTGGGCGGGGTTTCGACCGCGCGAGCCTTACGGCTTCTGGGAACCGCTAACGTGGAGGATTTCATAGCTGCGATTTTACAGAATGGAGGGTGGCTGTATGGTGGGTGATACTGAGCAGGTGGCCATGTTGCACACTTCAGCTATTTCCAACGATTCCGAAACTAATCTGGAACGCGATCTTTCCTCACACTTTGTGCGGGTGGTAGAAGAAGCCGCGGTGGCGAGCGCCCGGACGATGGGTATTGGCGACCGCAAGCGCTCCGATCAAGCCGCCGTCCAGGCGATGCGCCAAGCCTTCGAAACTGTTCCGATCAACGGCAATATCGTGATCGGCGAAGGCGAACGCGACGAAGCTCCGATGCTGTACATCGGCGAGCGCGTGGGCATGCCGTCTCAGAACGGCCGCGAGTTTCCCGGCGTTGACATCGCGGTGGATCCGTTAGAAGGAACGAATCTGTGCGCCACCGGCGCACCGAATGCGATTGCCGTGCTGGCGGCTTCGGAACCCGGCGGGCTGCTGCACGCGCCGGATTGTTATATGGAAAAGATCGTTGCCGGGCCGGCGTGCCGTGGCGCTTTGGATCTGGATGCGCCGGTGTCGCAAAATCTGAAGTCTATTGCGAGGCGACTGGACCGCGACGTGAAAGATCTGACCGTCATTGT
Source organism: Terriglobia bacterium (assembly GCA_021324185.1). Lineage (GTDB taxonomy): Bacteria > Acidobacteriota > Terriglobia > Bryobacterales > Bryobacteraceae > Bog-105. Next base: position 16,681 of record JAJPJN010000097.1, read on the forward strand.
ATTGGACCGGCCGCGTCACCAGCAGCTTATTGAAGACATCCGCCGCGAAGGCGCGCGCATCCGGCTGATTGGGGATGGTGATCTTTCAGCAGCCATTGCGGTGGCGGTTCGCGGTAATGGTGTTCATGCGGTGATGGGAATCGGCGGCGCGCCGGAAGGTGTGCTGGCGGCTGCTGCGATGCGCTGCCTGCACGGCGAAATGGTAGGGCGGCTGGTGATCGACACGCCGGAGCTGGAGGAGCGCGTGGCACGCATGGGGATTAAGAATCCGAAGCGCATCTACACTGCCGGCGACCTCGCCATGGGAACGCACATTGTCTTTGCTGCCTGCGGGGTGACGGATGGGGCTCTTCTACGCGGCGTGCGGTTCTTCGGGGAAGGCTACCGGACGCATACACTGCTGATGACGTCGAGCCATAACAGCGTCCGGTTTATTGATGCCGTACACATGACCCGCAAACCCGGCCCGCGCGGGGTTCGACTGTATTAAACGAGCTCTACTAAACCAGCGAATCTTCTTCTTCGTGCTCCTCGCGAAGCTGCGTTTCGCTCATAAGCCCGAGGTGACGGAGCACGCGGCGCACTTTCTTTGGCGAGACCGACAGCTTATTGGCAACGCGCGATACTTTTCTGCCTTCGTGTTCCCAGACGCGCCGGATCACCAGCTCTTCAAAATCGGCCACCACGTCCTGCAATGACTTGCTGCCGACCTCGCCTTGCGACCAGGCTCTCAGGTTTGGGTCTTCAATCCCGGCATATAGAATACGGGCGCGCAGGAGTTCGACCTCCTGCCAGAGCGCGTCGTGGCGATCGTGATCGAGAAAGGCTTCCGCTCTATCGCAGCAGGCGCGCGCGGCCTCGGTGTTGTTGAAGAACCCGTTCACCTGCGTGGCTCCGAGACAGATATGCGCCTGTGCCTGCAAGCGCCGGCTCTCTGTGCGTTCGCCTAAATCCACCGCCTCGCGTGCGCAATCATGCGCGAGTTGTGCGTAGCGGCTGAAATCCGCGCCCTCTCCGATCTGCTCTTCGTAGCGGGCATTGGCAATCATGGCCTCGACGATCCGGGCGCGGCACATCAGCAGATAATCGGTCTTTCTGGCGCCCAGTTGGAAGGCTTCGGCGGCGCGTTGTTCGGCTTCGTCCAGATCGCCCAGATCGAGATGAATGTGCGCCAGGCTCACGTCGACATTGCCAGCGCCGTGATGATTACCCGCGCGTTTATAGATGGCATCGGCTTCTGCCAGATCGGCCTGGGCATTGCGAAGCAGCTCGTGCATTCGCTCCAGTTGCCCGGCCTGGCCGCTGCGATCGCCATCGCGGCCGCCGGCGGTTTTTCCGGAGCGTAGCCGCTCGTACCGGGCATCGAGACTGCGGCGCAACTGCAGAGCCATAAAACGTTTCGCCTGCGCGATGTTGGTCAGCGAACGGGCTAAATAACCTTCGAGCGCCGGCCGTTTCTTGAACAGATCGATGGATGATTCGAAATAGCGGACGGCGTGATCGTAGCGGCCTTCGCGCAGGGCAATGCGTCCATAGGTGGATTGGATATTGCCGAGGGTGATGAGATCGTCCGTGTTGCGGAGGACGGCTTCGGCATCCTGCAGGATTTTGATCGCCTCTTTGGTCCGGCCTTTTTGAAAATGCAGCCAGCTTTCGAGCGTGCGCACGACGGCGGCAAGATAGGGCAGCCCGTTTCCGCTGGCTAGATCGAAGCCACGCTTTGTCACTTCGAGCGCCTGATCGTACTCGCCCGCTTTGCGCAGGCAGCGCGCTTTCCACAAAGTCGCGACGGCGGAATTGCGCGTGTCTTCCAGATCTTCGGCAATCTTCAGTGCCGCGTCGAGATGGCGGAGGGCCTCATTGAGGTCTTCGCGGCGCATGGCCAGGAGGGCTTCGGCCAAGCGAACATGCACGTAGGCTGCAAGCGGGATGCGGGAGCGCTCCGGGGCTGAAAAGCGCGCAAGCACACGGGCCAGCAGCCCGTTATCTTCGAAGCCGACGTCTACCCATTGCGCGAGCGTTCCGGCTGACCAGCCTGCCAGTGGGTCTGCTGTATCCAGATCTTCGAAGAGCCGGATGTTTTCGGCGAGCAGCGCAATGCCAGCCGATATCTGCCGCTCCTGTATGTATTTCTGAAGTTCCTGCAAAAGTTGGGGGCGGGTCATGTTGGCTCTAACAATCCTAGACTAGACCATTCCGGCACGGACACCTGGTCCGCATCGGACGAGTCAGGTTGAAGCAGGGCCTAAAATCCAGCAAACTTGTAACCGGACGCGATGATGATGCCTGAATGCAGCACAGTTGTCATTTTTCTTGGTCCGCCGGGTGCGGGGAAAGGCACACAGGCGGCTCGGCTATCAGAAGCCCTTGGCATACCGGCAATTTCCACTGGCGAGATCCTGCGCCAAGCCGCCCAGTCCGGCACGGAACTGGGAAAAGCTGTGCAGAGCGTAATGGCGTCGGGACAGTTGGTGAGCGACGATCTGATGAATGAAGTGGTGGCCGACCGGCTGAGCCGGCGCGATTGCCGCCACGGCTGCATTCTGGACGGTTATCCCCGGACCGTATCGCAGGCGCGCTTTCTGGAAGCGTTACTTGACCGGCTCAATCTGCCCGAACCGGTTATTTTCAATTTAAATCTCGCGCCGGAAAAAATTGTTGCCCGCCTGAGCCGGCGCCGGCAATGCCCGCAATGCGGCGGCATCTACAGCATCAAGCCGTATAGCGCGCCGCCGCGCTGCGAACGGGACGGCAGTGTGCTGGTTCAGCGTCCGGATGACGCGCCGGCAACCATTCGCCAGCGATTAGAAGTTTATCGCGCCACTTCTGAGGCTCTGGCCGATTTTTATCGCACGCGAAACTATTATGAGATCAGCGCGGCGCGCACTCCAAAGCACATCTCGAAAGAACTGTTGCGGCTGATTGCGACGCGCCGTCCTGCTGCGGTTGCGGCGGTTCGCCCGCCGCTGCAGGTTTCAGCGACGGCGTAGCGCCTCGCACCGGGCGAAGCGGCTAATTTTTTTCGTTCTGCTGAAATTCAACCCCGTCTTTGATTTCGTTGATAAGTCGCCACAAACGCGTCTTAAAGGCCGTAATCTGCTCTCTTTGCTTCTGAAGCAGATTAAAGGTCTGTCCGGTGGAAATGCCGGCCTCCGCATCGGCATAAGCAGCCAGTGCGGAATCCTCTCCGCTCTCGCAGGCGGTGAGAATCGGTTTCGGCGAATGCCTGGTCAATGCTGCTTTGAAATCGATCCATCCGCGATGCAGCGCACCGCCGGCAGTTCCGGCTTTTTCCGGTTTTCCGCCCAGACGATCGACTTCCCGCTGCAACTCCAGGGCAAATTTGGCGTGCTGCTTGGCGTAACCTGTTACGGTACTTTCTAATTCGGAGTTCTTCAGATTCTCAGCCGCCGTTAAAAATCCTGCTTCTGCATCTTTATTGATTTCGATCAGGTGATTCAGGTAGTCGAGTACTTTGCTGTTGTCCATGCGTTCCTTTGTTGGAGGGCAAATAAGCAGAGAAGTTAGCTGCCCGGATGATATTGCTTCTCGATGTGGCGTTGTAAATCTGCGGGATAGTAATAGACCTCGCGCAGATTTCCGGTTGCGTAGCGTTGCGCTTCATCATCGAAATGCGGCGATTGCGGATGGCCGCTTTCTCCCCCGGCGGTGACGGCCCGGGCGCGCACTCTGCCTGCGAATTCAACGACGGCGACGAAGCTATTGCCGCTGGTTCCGTACCATTTCTTTGTGTTCGGATAAGGCCTCGCTCCGAAGGATGCGAGTGAACCCCAAACGGAGGATGTAAAGCCGACTGGAATACTCGGGGCGGCATCATTGAAGTGCGGCGTGATGTCGTCGTCGAGGCGCTGAAAGCGGTTGATCTCACCCCAAGGCGTGTTCCATTTGCCGAAATCGGCCGCGAGCCGGTCTGAAGCGGCAGCGAGCGCTTGCAAAAGCTGTTGCGGGCTGGCTTTGCCGGAAGCAATATAATCTTCCACCGGAATTCCGGCGCGGCGGGCATCGGATCGCAGATGGCGATTCATCTCGTCGCCCCAAAAGACCGCTAGTGAGGTGGGAACGGAATCGACGCCCCAGCGCAGATCCCAGCCCTTGAGCATTTCTATTTGTGATTGCAGCTTAGCTTTGAGCGGCTCCGAAGCGGCGGCGCTCTCCCAGGCGCGCACGAGCGGCGGAATCGTCTTCTCAAACCAGGGCAGATAGGAGTCGTAGGCGGCCGTCATCAAAGAGTCCAGCGTGAAGTTCTTTTTATTCTCCAGAATGCGAATGGCGTGATAACCGCGCGGCGATTCAAAGCGGCCGGTCTCGACATAGACGGGGTAATCTTCCCGTTTGGGACTGCTCGGCCCGGCGGCGGACCAAGGCCAGTTATTGGAGTTGTAAATCCACCCGCTTTTCGGATTCAGCAAGTGTGGTGTTTCATCAACGGAAAGCAGCCCGTGCCATTCGGTGGCAGGGTTGCTGCCGTCCACGGGCTTTGTCCAGTCGAAATGCGGATCTCGGCGCGGAATAAAGTTGCCGTGAAAATAGGCGATGTTGCCGTCTTCATCGGCATAGATGGTATTGTTCGAGGAATTCGTGTGCAGCTCTAATATCTGCCGGAAGGCCTTGTAATCGCGCGCTTTCGTGCGCGTGTATGACTGCGTCAATGCTTTGACGGGCCCCTGCATGAGCCGGATGGCAATCCACTTACCGTTTTCTTCGCGAATGACCGGACCGTGCTGGGTTCGATAGACGGTAAATTTTTTCTCCGCCATGCCGTGATCGGTCGTGTACGGAACGGTGATCTCCCAGGCGGTCACGGGGCGTTCCTCGTTGCCGTATTTGTAATAGAAGGCATCGCCCTTCTTAGTAATCGTCTCGGCATATTCGTCGACTGCATCGACGCCGCTCGAAGTATGCATCCAGCCGATGCGATCGTTGAACCCCTGATAGACAAAAAATTGGCCCCAGGTGACCGCGCCGTAGGCGTTCAGTCCCTCGTCGCTGGTCATCTGCAGTTCGGAGCGGAAGCAAAACGATGTGTGCGGATTAATGAGCAGCAACGCATGGTGGTCGACGGTGTTTGAAGGAGCGATTGCGATTCCGTTTGATCCGGAGGGCTCGCGCGGCCTGGCGGCATTCTGCGCGAGTGCGCTGTTGGCGCCCGACGCTTTGCCGTAAAACGCGGCCAATTGCTGCAGGTTGATCTTTTCGATGTCGCCGCCGATGCTGCCCTCGGTGAACGAGAGCGCCATCCACGGCTCGAAATGGTGGATTACGCGAGGCTTCACTTCCGGGTGTTTATAAAGGTAATAATTCAACCCGTCGGCGAAGGCATTCATGAGCGCTTGCAGCCAGGCGGGACTGGCGGCGTAGTCCTTCTTGAGCATTTCGGGATCGACAAAAAGCTTCATGCGGAGATCCTGATAGATCTTCGATTCGCCTTCAGCTTCGGCGAGCCGTCCCATGGCGTTGATGTAATTCGTTTCGACGCGGTTGAAGTCGTCCTCGGCCTGCGCATATTCCATTCCGAACACTGCGTCGGCATCGCTCTTGCCGTGGACGTGGGCGATGCCCCAATCGTCGCGCGCAATGGTGACGCGCTGGGCTTCCTGCTCCCAGCGAGCTTTTTCCTGGTCAGTGGCCGACTGGAAGGCGAAGCACGTGGATGCTGCCAGAACGAGCAGCAGAAATCGTGGCAGTAAGTGATGTGTCTTCAATTCAATCAGCAGTATACGCCCGCGCGGTGGCGGAAGGACAATGATCAAAATGTCTTATCGCATTCTTTCGCTCGATGGGGCGGAGGCAGTTGGGCGCTGCTCGAAGTGCTGAGCGCGGGCGCGGGGGAGCTATTTCGCGCGGCTGGTCCTTTCGAGCAAAAGATCGCTTTCACGCATCCAGGCCGCAAAGAGATACAGGCCGGCAGCGAGATAAACCAGGCTTGCCGGCACCCACATAATTAGACCGCCGATCTGTTGATCCTGAAGCGGCGTCAATCCCCAGGCTTGTGTCGTATTGGCGTAGGGCGGGTACCACGGATGGGGCGCGAATGTCAGCAGCGCGCCCAAAATGCCGGTATGGGCGCCGGTGGTGAAGATGTACAGAACGCCGCTACCGTAGGCGCGCCGTCCGTGTGCGTAGAACAATGCCCACCAAAAGAGCAGGGCCGATAAAAAAAAGCTGAGATGCTGGGCCGCATGTACGAGATCGCTTTTGAGCGTAGCGTCGAAGAGAGGCGGCGCGTGCCACACCCAGATTGCCACGGCATGAATCCACCAGGCTGTCAGTGGCGTGGTGAGCCAGAGCCAGGAGCGGTGCACCAGGGCGCTTTTGGAGCAGCGCCCGGCGGTTCGCCGCCATTCGAAGGGCAGCGCCCATAGAAACGTAACCAGCGGCCGCGAAACCACCAGCAGTGGCGCGGAGATCAGCATGAGAATTTCGTGCTGCACCATGTGCGCCGAGAAAAGCTGTTCGCCGAGGGGGTGCAACGGAGACAGGAGTGCGATTACCAGGCTCAACCAGCCTGCCCAGAAGCAGCTTTGCTGCAGGCGCGTCAATCCGGCATGCCGGCGCAAGCCGACGCTGTACAAGAGCGCAGCCATGACAAGCGGGATCATAATGCCGGGATCGAAGTCCCAGTGCGTCCAGATGCCGCTCATTCACATGCCGCCAGCACAAACTCCGGTATGGCCTGGGCGATCACGATCATGCCGCAACCGAGGCTGGTCACGATGCCGAGGATTGCGAGGAAATTGCTTCGCGGCTGAACTCCTTCGGAAGCGCTGGGCGGCTGTTCGCCTGCGGCCTTCCATTGAGACCACGACAATGCCGCGCATCCAAGGCACAAAATGAGTCCCGCGATAGCGACCCCATGCAGAGCCCATTTGTTTTGAAAGGTGCAGGCCCAGGGCGCGAGCGCGAAGCGCGCTTCAAAGCTGCAGAGCCAAATGAACGGGCCGCCCAGAAAACCGGTCCAGAGAGCAAAGTTCCGGCTCATTGCTGTGTTTCGACCAGCACCGGACCCCAATAAATAACGATGTATATCGGGATCCAGATCGCCACCAGAAAATACCAGACAATCGAATCGACATAAACGCCCAGGCGCTGCTTTGGCCCGTAGCGTCCAATCAGCACGAGGAGCAGCAGAACGCCCGTGAATACCAGATCGCCAATGTAATCGAAGGTGTGCAGCCCGAGAAACGCCCAGACATAGGAGCCCTGGGCATCGGTCATCCAGTTGAAATTGAGCGAGTGCCATTCGACGATACGCATCCAGAGCGCGATGCCGGCGAGCACAAGATTCAATGCCATGCCACCGATCATGCCGGAGCGGCTATCTCTCCTGGCCGCCTCGCCGGCCCAGTAAGTGCCTACACAACTGAGGATCAGGGGAATCAAGGCGAGACTTGGCAGCAGCTTGTGCGGAAACTGATCGCCGGGCGGGGGCCAGACGTCCATGCGCAGGCGCACGTAAAAATAAGCCCCGATCAGAATGCAGAACATGGTGCCTTCGATAAAGACGAACATGAACTGGCCCCACCAGAGTGGAGCCTGGGTGGAGATCTCGTAGGGTTTCAGATGACTGACGTCGAGTGTTCGAACGTTAGTCATGGGCCGGGTCCAACGGGCGTTTCGGCCAGAACCAGCCGATGAGCGCCAAGGCGGAAATGATGGTGCCCCAAGTGATGTACCAGCCGTTGAAGACAGAGCCTGCGAATCCCACGGTGACGCAGATGGCGGCGATCAATGGCCAGATACTCGGGCGGGGAAGGATGTAACGGTGGTGCGGCTGCGCGTCCATTAGAGTGGTGACCAGAACTTCGCGCCGGTCCGTCCGTGTGCCGGTCACGAAGGTGCGCTCTTCTGCGGGCACCCAAAGCGGATAGCGGCTGGTCACGGCGGGCAAGTATTCAAAGTTGTAATTCGGCGCCGGAGACGCCGCGGCCCATTCGAGGCTATCTGCGTTCCACGGATTGTTACCGGCGATAGCGCCGAACTTACGGCTCCAGAACAGATTCACCAGAAAGAGCAAGCCGCCGAACGCGATGATATAGGCTCCAATCGTCGCGAGTAAATTGAGTTGATCCCAACCCATTTCTGGCGAGTAAGTATAAATGCGGCGAGGCATGCCCTTCAATCCAAGAATGTGCATAGGAAAGAAAGTCAGATTAAAGCCGGCAAAGAGGACCCAGAAGTTGATGCGTCCGAGCCTTTCGTTCATCATGCGGCCGGTGAACTTCGGAAACCAGTGATAGAAAGCGCCAAAGAGCGGGAAGACCGCGCCGCCGATAAGAACGTAGTGAAAATGCGCCACGACAAAAAACGTGTCGTGCACTTGCAGGTCGAGTGGAACGGACGCCAGGATGACGCCTGTCAGCCCGCCGAGAACGAAGATAGCGATGAATCCGTAGACGAACAAGAGCGCGGTGGTCAGGCGCGGTTTGCCGCTCCATAACGTCGCGATCCAGCAAAAGATCTGCACGCCGCTGGTGATAGCAATCATCATGCTGGAAGCGGTGAAGTAAGCTTCGCCGATCTGCGGCAGATCGGTTGCGAACATGTGATGCACCCATAAGCCGAAGGCGATAAAGCCATTGGCAATCTGCGCCAGGACCATGGCCGTGTATCCGATCAGCTCGCGCTGTGCGTGTGCAACCACAATGGACGACACAAAACCCAGGGCGGGAATAAAGATGATATAGACCTCCGGATGCCCGAAAAACCAAAAGATGTGTTGATAGAGGAGCGGATCGCCGCCTTCCGCGGGATTGACGAACTGGGTGGCAACCGTTCTGTCGGAAAGTAAATAGGAGCTGGCCAGCACAATGGCGGGCATCGCGAAAATGATCATCCAGGATTGCGTCAGGATGGACCACACATAGAGCGGCATGCGATTTAAGGACATGCCGGGCGCGCGCATCTTTAAGATGGTGGCGATTAACTCGGCGGCAACGCAGAGCGCTGAGACTTCCGTAAAAGTAATCATCTGGGCCCAGTAATCCGTGCTCTTGCCGGGTGTGTATTGCGGGCCAGAGAGGGGCGGATAGGCAAACCAACCCACATCCGGGGCAGCGTTGGTGAAGACGCCCCAATAGAGGAAGAGCACACCGAAGAGATACATCCAATAGCCGAACGCATTCAGGCGCGGGAAGGCGACATTGCGCGTTCCGCACATCAGCGGAATCAGGTAGATCGCCATGCCCTCCATCATCGGGACGGCGAACAGGAACATCATGGTTGTTCCATGGGTTGTGAAAATCTGGTTGTATCGTTCCGGTCCGAGATAACCGTTATTGGAGTGCATCAACTGCGTGCGCATCATCAGCGCCTCAGCCCCGCCGGCCAGTAGCATGACGAAAGCCGTCACGATGTAACGCATTCCGATGGCCTGGTGAGTTGTGTAGGATAACCAGCCGAAGATGCCGCGCGGGTGGCGCCAGCTTTGGGCGAGCTGCTGAATATCCTGATCGAGAGTTGGGGTCTGGGGATAGATATCCTGAGTGGCCGTCATTTCAAGCTCTCCAGGTATTCCACGAGGGGATGCAGGTCTGTTGAACTGACTGGAACAGTGGCCATGTGATTCCCTGGCTTGACACTTTGCGGATCCAGAATCCAGCCGGCCAGATTGCCGGTGGTATTGGGCAACGTGTTGGCAGCGATTCCGCGGCGGCTGCCGAAGTGCGTCAGATCCGGCCCGTTCTGCCCCGATGCGGGCGTGCCTTGAATCGCATGGCAGTAAACGCATTCATAGTTCAGGAAGACCTGCTGGCCGCGCTGCTGCTCGGGAGTGGACGGCTTTGCGGCTGGTTGCAGTTGCGCCTTGTACCAGGCCAAAAACTTGTCCTCCGGTTCGGCTATCACCCAGACGGCCATATGGGCGTGTTGCAAACCGCAGAATTCAGCGCATTGGCCGCGAAACTCGCCCGCATGATCGGCTTGAATCCATTGGGTGGTGACGCGCGATGGAATCAGATCACGCTTGCCATTCAGGTTGGGTACCCAAAAACTATGGATCACGTCGTTTGAGAGGCCGCGTATCTGCACGGGTCGACCAACGGGTACGTGTATCTCATTGGCAGTTACAAGCACCTGTGAGGGATCGCTGTTCAAGTATTCGATCTGCCACCACCATTGATTTCCGGTCACTTGAACAGTCAACTGGTTGGGCGCGGTGCTGAATTCGGAATTCTGTTTGCCCACTACGGAACTCGCGACAATCAGGACGAAAAGAATGACGATCGTGAGGATGGTCGCGCCGGTGATGATGCGCCGCAGCCGCGAATCCGTTTCCTCCGATGCCTTGTGTGTGGTCTCGATCCGCTGCTGATCGAAATCGCGACGAGGCCGGCGAAGGGTTAGCAGCGTCAGAATCATCACGATGATGAAGATGACGCCCAGCAGCCAAAAGAAGGACCACCAGAGCGTGTCGATTCTCCCGGCTTGCGGCCCAGCCGGATTTACAGCAGATTGCTTGTTGTAGATACACCCCGTCAGAACTAACTGAGCTGCGGCCGCCAGGAAGCGAGTTACTGTGGGGGCTCTTTTCATTTCGTCGGTCCGGTAGTGCGGTTGACGATGGTCTGCGGGTTAGTCTGAATAGTGTCGAGCCGGGCAGCGGTAGCGGACCTCGGCTGTTCGCCATTCATGGACCGGACATAGGCAACGATTTGCCACACCTGATATTCCGGAATGCGACCGCCCCAGGCCGGCATTCCGTTGGGCCGGCCTTTGACGATGGTGTCGAAGAGATTGGCCGGTTCGCCGCCATAGATCCAGTGTTTTTTGATCAGCGGAGGACCGATTCCTCCACCGCCATTGAAATGGCAGCCGGAGCAGTTATACCAGTTATAAAGGCGCTGGCCTTCCGAGATATCGTACGCGCTGGCATTGTAGGGATTGTTTACGACCGGCTGGGAATTGACGCGGCCGCCGGGCCGGAGGGCGTCTTCCTTTGCGGCATCGCCATAGATGGCGAGGCGCGTGGGTGAGGGCCGGATATCGCGATGCTGCCGCTGGCAGGCCGCCAGTAAGAGGCATGCAATGCAGAGCGCGTTACGGCACTTGAGGTACGGCATAGCGAGTTAGGATCTCCTGCACAACCGTGGCTTGCGCCTGCAGAATGCGCTCGAGTTCCGATTTCAGCGCCATATTACCCTGGCGCACGGCCGCGGAAATGTCGTAAGTAAAAGGCACCCCTAGAAAGAGAGGCGGGCTCACTGGTTTTATGTCGAGGGGAACCATTGCGTTTTGCGCAAAATATCCGGCGAATGGACCCCAGATGATAGCGACGTCAACATCCCCATTCTCGACTGCATCCACTAACTTACTGGCTGGGTTTGGCTCGTCGTACGGGCCGAAAAGCGAGTAACCGGCTATGTTTTTAGAAATCCCGCGGCGCGCAAGCGCAAATGCGGGCGGAGCGAAATCATCGCCTACGACGTGAATGCCGATGCGGAGGTCCGCCAGGCGCGGATCGGCGAGGGAAGCGATCTGGAGTTTTCTATCGCGTCGTGTAACGAAGACGTAAGTCGAGCGGTAGTAGGGCCGGGTGGTCAGAATATCTTCCATGCCGGCCGCGACCCCCATGACGACATCGCACGCGCCCGAGTCCAAGGATTTCTTCGCAAACGATTTTCTTTCTGACCACCAGGTATATTCGAGCTTTGCGTTCATGTTTGCCGCGACTAACTCGGCCAGCTTGTTTTCAAATCCCTGGCCTTGTTGATTCGAAAACGGCAGATTATTGGGATCGGCGCAAACGCGCAATACGGCAGGCGCCGCGGGAAGTACGATGCACAGCAGGAGAAGGCTACGGCAGGCTGAACACATACAACATTCCGCCCTTCGTCGTATACTTGCCCAGATCAGACATAGCATTGACGAATCCGAGCGCGCCCGTTCCGTCGACTGCATTCAGGCCGCCGGAGACGATGGCGCCGGACCATCCACCCACGCCTGAAAGGACGGCCACATACTGCTTTCCATCCGGCCCCTTATAAGTAGCCGGCTGGCCGATAATTCCTGAACCGGTTTTGAACTTCCACAACTCGCGGCCATTGCGCGCGTCAACGGCTTTGAACCAGCCGTCCATGGTCCCATAGAAAACAACATCGCCGGCTGTGGCGAGCGCGCCGCTCCAGACCGGGAACAACTCGTTGACACTCCATACGGTTTTTGCCTGCACCGGGTCCCACGCGGAGAACACGCCCCGGTTTCCGCCCGGCCCTGCGTACATCCGCACCGTCATTCCGACGAATGGCGTGCCGGAGATGTAATTTGCCTGGGTGGCCTGGGACTCATAACACAGGTTGTTGTGCGGAATGTAAATGAGCCCGGTCTTGGGAGAAAATGCCGAAGGCGTCCAGTCTTTTACGCCGGGAGGGGCCGGACAAGCATCGCGAACGGTGTTATAGCCGGTCTGCTTGGTGGGATTCCACTTAATAAGTCCGGTCTTTACGTCCACACCTTCACTTGTATTCACATATCCGAAGGTTTGCGCAGAAATTACCTCGCCGGTTGCCCTGTCGATGATATAAAGATAGCCGTTGCGATCCGGATGCGCCAGCACTTTTCTCGGTTGGCCGTTAATCGTCAGGTCGAGCAGAATGTTTTCGTTGACTGCGTCGTAATCGTGCATATCATGCGGGCTGATCTGGTAAGCCCAGATTGCTTCACCGGTTTCGGGGCGCCGCGCGAATAAGGTGGACGACCATTTGTTATCACCTGGCCGTTGTTCGGGGTTCCAGGGTCCGGGATTCGACGTTCCGTAGTAGAAGAGATCCAACGTTGGGTCATAGGAGATCCATGACCAGGCCGCCGCGCCGCCGATCTTCCAGGTTTCACCTGGCCAGGTCTTCACGCCTAAGTCGGTTCCGCGGTCCTTTGAATAGAACGGCTTGAAATTAGCGTCGATCAGGACGTCTTTATCGGGGCCAGTGGCGTAGGCGCGCCATTTGATTTTGCCGCTTTCTGCATCGAGGCCTGCGAGCCATCCACGAACGCCAAACTCGCCGCCGCTATTTCCGACCAGCACGACGCCTTTGGCAACAACCGGCGCCATCGTGATGGACTCACCCAGGTTGATGTCGCCAAGTTTCGTCCGCCAGATTTCTTTCCCGGTGTTGGCATCTACGGCAACGGTCTGTACATCGAGCGTGTTGTAAATAATCTTGCCATTCCAGTACGCACCGCCGCGGTTTACCGTGTCGCAGCAGGCCACACCTTGCGAAGACGGCTCTGGATCAGGCTGATACACCCATCTCATTGGCGCTCCCGGTTTAGTAAGATCTAGCGCATACAAGTAATTAGGAAACGGCGTCACGATATACATCGTGTTATTCACGATGAGCGGCGCAGCCTCGTGACCGTGTGTCAACCCGGTAGAAAAGGTCCACGCTAACTTAAGCGAAGCGACGTTCGAGGTATTAATTTGTCCGAGCGTGCTGTAACGAGTACTGGCGTAGTTTTTCGCGGCCATTGGCCACTGGCCATCATCGGGCTGATTTTGTATTTGCGCCCCGAGCGGCCACAGCAACAACGTGCTTAGCAGGCCGGCGACAAACGTTCGTTTCATCGCGCCAGTTGACCTGGACATGCTAAAGATTCGTTATATAGAAACAAAAGAATATGCGTATGTTTCAGTTAGCCCGGTAAGCGGGTGATGAAACATTTGTCACTCCGGCGCGGTGGCGACCTTCCACAGCAGGGCTTCAGAGCCTCAGGCGGGCTTCGTAGAGATCCGGTAGATCGTTTTCGAGGAGCACGACGTCCTGGGCATTCAAGTGAGCCGCCATCCAGGACTGTGCGGCTTGGAAAGTGGGGCAGGGCACAACAGTTCCGCGCGGGTTCGCATTCACATAGGCTTCTGTGAGGGACCGGATGCGCTCCGGCATCACGGGCAGAAGAACATCGACATTGGCAGCGGCGAGTTCACCAATCTTTCTGTGCTCTTCATTGTGCGCTGAACCCATCTCGACCATTCCCGGCGTCACCAACACGCGCCTGCCACCGTCGCGCCGCAGTATGTTCAGCAATCGTAAAGCTGCTGCGAAGCCGACCGGGTTCGAGTTATACGCGTCATCGATCATACGCGAACCGTTCGGCCCTGGCTTTACTTCCAGCCGGTGACTGATCTGCGGTACCGAGCTGATGGCCAGAATCGCGTCTCCCGCGCTGACGCCCAGCGTACAAGCGGCCGCAAACACCAAGCACATGTTATTGATGTGGTGCTCGCCGAAGATGGGCGCTTTCAGAACGTATTCGTCGCCACGCCAGAGAACGCGCGCCTCAATTCCGGCTTCGCCTTGCGATGAAGCCAGGATGCGCAGAGCGGAACCAGCGCCGCGGCCTACGACGATCGTGTTGGCGTAGCGTTCGCGAAAAGCCATAGCATCGCGAAAATCGAGCACTTGTTCTGCCATTACTACGGGACCATTCCTGGCGGCAGCGGATTCGGCCAGCTCGAATTTTGTTTTGGCGACGGCGTCGAGCGTTTTGAATCGCTCGTAATGAGCCATGCCGACGGCAGTAATGATGGCGAAATCGGGCGGCGCGAGCCGGCACAAGCGCGCAATTGAGCCCGGTCCGTAGGCTCCCATTTCGCAAATAAAGAAGCGGTGGTGGGGCGCGAGCCGCTCGCGGACAATGCGCGCGATGCCCATGGGCGTATTGACGGAGCCGGGAGTGATCAAGGTGGGCGCCTGCAGTTCCAGCACATGTCCCAGCAGGTGTTTGGTCGAGGTTTTACCGAAGCTGCCGGTAATGCCGATTACCGTTGGTTTTAAGGACAGCAGCTTCGCGTGCGCCTCATTCCAAAACCGCTTCTGCAACTTCCTTTCGTACGGGTTGACGATAGCGTTTCCAATCGTCAATGCAAACGGGATGGCCTGTACGGGAATGAGCCAGAAGATGGGATGCGGCAAGCGGGCCGCAAATATAAACGCGAGTACAACGAGCACCGCAAGGGCTGCCCAAAATATGCGTTTCGCGCGTCCGGTCATGACCAGCGGTTTTTTCGAGCGGATGCGCCGTGTGTGCTCCAGCCAGCAGAGCACGAGCAACACGAGCGCGACGATAATATCGGCAATCCGAACATCCAGCAAAATCGCCAGCTCCAGAGTTCCGGCTATGAAGATCACAAGCGATGCTTTGATGTCGAATGAGTATCGTGTGACCAGCCAGCGCAGGAAGCGCCTGGAATCGTACTCTTCCTGTTGGTAGATGTGCAGGTAGGTCAGTAATCTGCGATATGCAAATACGAGAAATGCAATCGCGACAAGGTAACTCAAGGTTGTATCTGCCCCAAAAAGCGCCGGACCCTCATCGCGACCTGATGCCGGCCATCTGTAAGGATGCTCAAATGCGTGAATCCTTCGAGTAGGACTAGCTCAGACCTTGGTATCAGTTTGCTCAAACGTTCGCCTATCTCAGGCGGCGTTTCAGTATCGTTCGTTCCATAGATCAGCAAAGTGGGGCAGTTGACTTGCCGTGCCTGCCCGGTCAAGTCCTCGCGGACGACGCGCAGAAGGATGGGCCGCATGGCGCCGGCCTGCCGGTAATCGGCACTGCCGAATCTTTGCCGCAAACGGTCCAGTTGCGGACCCTCGCGCACGAAGCGCCTGGCGATTTTGAAAGCGGCGATGCGGGTATTTTTCTGCACGCGCTCAAGCAAGCTTCGGTTTCGCTGCAACCCTGCCGATGCGATCAGAACCAGCCCGGTTAAGAGATCGGGATAGCGGGCGGCGAGCTGGATGCCGACTCTTCCGCCGAAGCTGTGGCCGATCCAGACAACCTTAGCGGGAGATAATGCGCGCAACCATTCGGCAACGGCGTCTGCATACTCGGCTGTGCCCCAGGTGGGAGGCGGCGGCGCTGAGCCTCCGAAGCCGGGAAAGTCGATCAGCGAAGATGCGTAGAACGGCTCGAGAATCCCGGCAAGAGGTTCAAATGCGGCGGCCGATTGTCCCCAGCCGTGTCCCCAGATCAGATGTAAGGCGCCGGGCTTCGGCTTTCCCAACTCAGTCACTGAAAAAGTAGTGCCCGCGACGACTATATGTTGCGCGTTCATTTGTATCTCTCTGCTACATTGGACACTTGAAAACGCGAGTGGCTGTCCTTTTCGGCGGCCGTTCTCCCGAGCATGACGTCAGTATCGTAACAGGTCTGCAGGCCCTGGAAGCTCTGGATCAGGAGCGGTTCAACGGCTTTCCCGTCTACGTCAGTACAGACGGAAAATGGTTCACCGGCGATGCGCTGCGCCAGCGCGCAAACTATCTGCCAAAAGACCCGATTATCAAAACGCTCGCGCCCGTTCTTTTGGACACTTCGCCCAGCGTGGACGGGCGCGGCCGTCTTCTGCCCGTCAAACCGGGGGGCTTCTTTGCGAAACCGAAGCCCATCGAGTTCGATGTTGCGCTTTTTGCGTTTCATGGCTTGTTCGGCGAAGACGGGCGCATGCAAAGTCTGTTTGAGCTAGCGAACGTGCCCTATACGGGAATGCGGCCGCTTGCTTCGAGCGTGCTGATGGATAAAGCTGTGACCAAGCGCATGTTGGCGGAGACCGGAATCGCTCTGCTGCGCTATGCGATTATCGAGCGGCCTGCGAGCGGGCTGCTGCCGGCGGCGCAAGAGGTAGAAGCGCGCCTGAATGGACTCGAGTTCCCGCTGATCGTGAAGCCGCTGCATTTGGGGTCAAGCATCGGAGTGGCGAGAGCTTCCCATATGGACGAGCTGCGCGGCGGGCTGTCGGTCATTTTTCGCCTCGACACGCACGCGATCGTTGAGCCATTAGTGCAGAACCTGGTGGAATATAACGTCGCCGTCCGCACCTCGCCGCGGGGGATCGAAACATCTGCGATCGAGCGGCCGAAATCGGAAAAGGAGCTGCTTGATTTCAAAGCCAAATATCTTTCCGGCGCTAGCAGTTCGAGTAAGAGTGGCTCTAAACAGCCGGGCGCGACGATCAGTGAAGGCATGCTCTCACTGACGCGTGAAGTGAATCCTGCCATTCCGGAGGAAATCTCGGCGAAAATCCACGCCTGGGCGAAGGTCTGTTTCGCCGCAGTTTACGGAACGGGCGCGCCGCGGATCGATTATCTGTGCAACCAGGAGACGGGCGAGATCTGGCTGAATGAAGTGAATCCCTGTCCCGGTTCGTTTGGCTATTTTTTGTGGCAGGCCGGGCCGCATCCGATGCTGTTTGCGGAACTGCTTTCGGCGCTGATCGATGAAGGGTTTGCGTGCCAGCGCACAATTCAACTGCCGCCCGATCCCACGCATCCCGATGCGCGGCTCTTCCCGCGAGGTTAACGTGACGGCTGGTAAGCGGGCGGCGATTGATTCGAGGATCGAACGCCGGCTGGGGAAATTAGCCACAAGCAAGGACGCGTTGCGCGATGCCGCGTTCCGGCGGGTCATCGCTTCGATACCGAAAGGAAAAGTTGCGACTTACGGGCAGGTGGCCGCGGCTGCGGGTTATCCTTTGTATCACCGCGCCGTGGCCAGACTTCTGCGTACCGATCCACCGGACCGGCTGCCGTGGCAGCGCGTGGTTGGCGCTGGTGGCGAGATAAAGCTACCGTTGGAGGCCGGCGCCGAACAGCGACTTCGGCTGCGGATGGAAGGCGTGACTTTTCGCGGCAAGCGAGTGAATCTTGATGCTCACCAGCATGTGTTTCGAACCTGGGAACTCTAATCAGAACAGAGCCTCAATCTCTACGCGGCTGAACCGGCAGTCGTGTTCAGCGGTTCAACCCCGTTCAAAAGTATTGCAAGAATGCGATAATGCAGACGGATGGATGGGTCGTAGAGCTGCTCGATGATCGCGTCCGAGACGAGCTCGAGGTCCTGCCCTTGGACATGAAGGCGCGTTTTCGGCGTATCGTCGAACTGATCCAAGCTTACGGCCTTGAACGAGTTCATGAACCGCACGTTAAGCACTTGAAAGGCCCTCTATGGGAAATGCGCATGAAAGGCAAGGACGGAATATCAAGGGCGATCTACGTCACTGCGAAGGGTCGCCGCGTGGTCGTCGTCCGCGTGTTTGTTAAGAAGACCCAGAAGACGCCCCAACGGGAGATTGAACTCGCGTTGCGAAGATCTCAGGAGGCTCAGGACCAATGAAGCGCACGACTGTTGATGATCTCCACAAGAAGTGGATGAAGAACCCGAAGTACCGGCGCGAGTATCAAGCGCTGGAGGAGGAATTCTCGCTCGCTGCCGCGCTGATTGAGGCCCGTGCCCGCGCAGGTCTCACCCAGGAGCAGGTGGCACGGCGTATGAAAACCACGCAGGCCGTGGTCGCGCGTCTGGAAGGCGGAGGAAGCATGCCGTCGACACGCACTCTTGAAAAATACGCTAAGGCGACCGGAACGCGCCTCAAAATCAGTTTCGAACCGGAAGCGGCACGGCCGTAGAAGCGTCTTCTTACACGCCACAGGTGGGCGCACAACATAAATATCGCGGTTGACCTTCCGCCTAGAAACGTTTCTCTGCCGTTCGGGTCCCCACAGTAGACGGCCTTAGCCTTTGCCGAGAAGGAGGACTCGGCTATGCCTGCCATTACGACGGTAAGCACAGCGCATTCACCACAGGAGTGGCTTGTCTGGCTGAAGCGCCGCTGGGCCGTTCTGGCGGGGGGAGCGCTCGCCGCCGGATTCATTGCGTATGCCGTTGTTCTTGCACTGAACTGGCCGTTCACCAAACAATCGGTTATTGACGTTTTGCAGGAAGCAACGCTGCGCAGCGTGAACGTTGGCAATTTCCAGAAGACGTTTTTTCCTCCCGGCTGCATCGTCGAGCGCGTCCGATTCGAACACCACTTACACAAAGAGAAGCCGCCGATCATTTACGTAGACCGGCTGATTATCCACGGCAGTTATTGGGGTTTGTTCACGGCGCAAAACAGGCTTGCGCTTGTCAAAGCGGTGAACATGCACGTGCTTGTTCCGCCCGCCGAAGTGCATGGCAAACCGGATCCGCTGATGCCACTCAATCGAACCTCCTCCTCCGTCAAGAGATTGCGAATCGACAAAATCGTGGCCGACGGCGCCGTTCTCGATTTTGCGCATGAGGACGGTTCGAAGCCTTACCGGATGACCGTCGATAAGCTTACCGTCTTCGATGTGAGCAACAACTCCGCTATTCCATACAAGACCGTTCTTACAAACTCGATACCGCAAGGCACAATCCGATCTGCCGGTGTTTTCGGACCTTGGCATCCGAACCATCCTGCCGATACACCGGTGCATGGCGCATACGAGTACCAGAACGCCAGTCTGGGGGCTTTGAAGGACCTTAACGGAATCCTGCAAGCCGAGGGGAAATTTGAAGGCAACCTAGGCGAGATTCGAACCAATGGAAAGGCGGATGTGCGTGGTTTTCACATCAGCGACACGAGTCATTACCGGGAGCTGTCGGCCGTCTTCCAGGCGCGGGTAGACGGAACGAACGGAAACACGATGTTGGATAACGTAAGCGCGCATTTCGATCACTCCTGGTTGATCGTGAAGGGCTCTGTCGCTGGCCAACAAGGTGAAAAAGGGAAAGCGGTGTCGCTCGACCTGCTCTGTAGGAGCGGGCGAGTAGAAGATGTCCTGGATCTGTTTATCGCGGCGAAACTCTCGCCCATCGTGGGAGCGCTGCAGATGGACGGACATTTATACGTGCCGCCCGGTAAGGCGGATTTCTTAAAGCGAATGCACTTATGGGGTGATTTCCACATCGAGCAGGGCCGGTTTACGAACTCCGAAACACAAGGCGACCTCAACCGGTTGAGCGCCAGCGCGAAAAAGAACAATTCTGAAAACAACGATGTAACGGCATTATCGAATTTGACCGGTCATGGGGATATCCGCAACGGCATTGCGACGCTCACGGGGCTGATGTTCAAAGTTCCGGGGGCGACCGCACGGATGAGCGGCACCTACAGCATCCTTCCGAGTTACAACGTGGATCTGCACGGCACGCTGTATACAGACGGCAAGCCCTGGACCGCGACAACAGGATTTAAATCGTGGATGGTCCGGATCATCACGCCGTTTTTGAAAAAGCACCAGAATATCCGCATGGTGCCGTTCAAGATTACCGGGAATTACTACAACACGAACATCGGTCTGGATCTTTGGTCGAAACGAAAGCCCAACGGGCAGCCGCGCTAACGGACGGTTAGCGAAGGATAGTTTTGGGCTCGCTGAGATACCCGGTGATCTGATTCTTTGTCACCCGGTTGACCACCAGCTCCAAGTTTTGCGAATGCGCCAGCGGGATAGAAACGCGTTCGTTCAGCTTCAGCCGCTTGAAATCGATGCGGCGCTCTTTGTAAAGCACGCTGGCCTGCACGAAGCCGTGTTTGGGGTCCGTGCGCCAGAGGCAGATCTCGACGGGTCCGACCGGACGAAAATTGCGCGAACGTGCCAGGCTGAACTCCACATAGGTGCGAGCGCCGGTACGCTCGAGGGCCAGGAGTTCCTCGTGCTTGCGGGCGACGGGTTCGGCCTGTCGGGCCTCATGCCGCCTTTCAGCAACAGCAGCGTGGGCGGGCTTCTCCGTTCCTGATAGCGCAGAAACTGCTGCCGGATTTGCGGCGACGGCATAGGAAAGCGGCTGTGGGGCTGTGTTGACGCGGACCGCTGCTACCGGGTAGCCTTGATCCGAACGGTAAAGAATGGCAAAGACGGACGCGGCGCAAATCAGCGCAACCACGAGGCATAGGATGCACGCGCGGCGGAGGCTGAGCTTCCGGCCGTGGTAAAGATACAAATCGACCGGTAAGAATACGTGTGCGGAAGACATCTATTTTTATACGATGCTTGCCTTAAAAATTTGTGACGTTCCCGCGTTGGGATTATGACTGTCCATATCCGGACATCCGGTTACGAAATGATAGCCTATGCGCGTTGAGAGCGCACGGGTAACGCGGCCGGGGCGGATGGAATGCCGAGTGCCCTAATGAAAATCTGGAAGCACCAATGACAGCAGTAATGAACGGCGAAACAGCGGCTCGCAAGGTATTGGTCGTGGATGATCAGGAAGACGTGCGGCAGGCCTTACGGCTGCTGCTGAAGGGCTCGGGGTATCGCAGCGAAGAGGTAAGCTCGCCCCACGCGGCGCTGGCAAGCGCGGCCTATGGGGACCACGATCTGATCATCGCGGACATGAACTACACCTGGGACACAACGTCGGGAGAAGAAGGACTGCGGCTGCTGGACGGCTTGCGGGCGCAGCGGCCGGATGTGCCGGTGATCGCCATGACCGGATGGAGCACGATTGAGCTGGCCGTGGAAGCGATGCATCGCGGCGCCTGTGATTTCATTCCGAAGCCATGGGACAACCGGCATTTCCTGGCGGTCATCAAGAAGCACATCGACACGCCACCGGAAACAGGCAAGCCGCGGGATGCGGAGCTGGCGATCGCGCGCAAAGTACAGCGCACGTTGCTGCCTGCGCCCCACGTTTCACTCTGTGGTCTGGAGTGCGAGTGCGCCTCGCTGCCGGCAGGCGATATTAGCGGCGACTTATACGATTTCCTGGGGATCGATTCGGAGGCAATGGCGTTTGTTTTGGGCGACGTCTGCGGGAAGGGAATTGGGGCGGCCCTGCTGGTCGCCAATCTGCAAGCCACTCTTCGGAGCCTGGAGGAGCTTGCGCGCGAACCGGCTAAATTGATGGACCGCGTGAATCGCCTGTTTTTCGAATGCACACGCCCGGAGCACTTCGCGACGCTTTTTTACGGGGTCTACGATGCGCGTTTCCGGCGAATCCGCTATGTGAATTGCGGCCATCCGGCGCCGGTGCTGTTGAGAGCGGACCATACAGTCGAATTGCTTCAGCCCACGGCTACCGTGCTGGGCGCCTTCAAGAAAGGCGGTTTTCCAGAAGAGACGGTGGAGTTGCGCTCGGGCGATCAGGTGATCGTGTATTCAGACGGATTCTCGGAAGCGGATAGTGAAGACGAGAGCGGCGTCTGGGCCATCGAGACCATTCGACGGCTAGGCAGCGTCAGGAGTGCCGGGCTGGCGGGCGCGCTGGCCAATGAAGCGGCGTCTCTGGGGCCGCGGCGTGATGACATTACGGTAATGCATTTGAGGCAAGCGGCGGCTTGAAGACTTGTGTGCCTGCCGCCGTCCTCTCGCTCTGTCTGTTGCTCCTGACAATCGTTCCGGCGCCGGCGCAAACGCACCTGATCTGGAGTGACGAATTTGATGGAGCCGCGGGTACGCCTCCCGATCCGGCAAAGTGGACCTTCGACTTAGGCGCGGGCGGCTGGGGCAATCACGAACTGGAGCGCTATATGGATGCTCGCACGAACGTAGAGCAAGACGGGCGCGGGCATCTGGTTATCCGCGCCACTCGAAGTCGAACCGGTGAATTTGAGTCCGCGCGGATTAAGACCCAGGACCGGTTCTCCTTTACGTATGGCCGCGTGGCGGCGCGGCTCAAGCTTCCTCGCGGGCAAGGCATGTGGCCGGCGTTCTGGATGCTAGGAAACGACATCAAGACCGCCGGTTGGCCGCAGTGCGGCGAAATCGACATCATTGAAAACATAGGCCGCGAGCCCGGTACGATCCATGGCACCGTGCATGGCCCCGGATATTCCGGAGCGCACGGCATCGGCGCGTCATTTGTCTTCGAGAAACCGGAGTCGCCGTCTGATTCGTATCATGTGTACGCCGTAGATTGGCGGGTGAACCGAATGGATTTTCTGGTGGATGGCGTGGCCTATCAGACGATTACTCCGGAGAAACTTCCTGCTGGCGCGAAATGGGTCTACGACCACCCGTTCTTTCTGCTTGTGAATCTGGCGGTGGGTGGATCCTGGCCGGGCGCGCCCGATGCCTCCACCGTTTTCCCACAGGAACTGAGTGTCGATTGGGTGCGGGTCTACAGCAACCAATAGGACAGTGCAGCCATTAGGCAAACGTGTTACGTTCTGGACATGTCCTTGACGTTATCGCGCAGATCGTTTGTCGCCGCTGCTTTGCCTGCTTTTACAGCCTGGAAACTGGTTGCGGCGGAAAAGCACATCCCTATAGGCCTGGAACTCTACTCGGTACGCGACGAGCTGAAGAAGGACTTGACCGGAACTGTGGACGGGGTCGCCAAGATGGGTTACGAGTGCGTTGAATTTTTTGCACCGTACTTCCAATGGACCCCCGACTATGCCAAGCAGGTCCGCAAGCAGTTAGACGACCTGAAAATTCGCTGTTATTCCACGCACAACAACATGGAATCGTTCGGCGCCGGCATGGAACATGCAATGGAGTTAAACAACATTTTGGGCACGAAGTACATCGTGCTTGCCAGCGCAGGCAAAGTCACGGGCATCGACGGCTGGAAGCAGGTAGCTGAAACGCTAAACAAAGCCAACGAGAAGATGTCGGCTTCCGGGCTGCATGCCGGCTACCACAATCATGCAGTGGAATGGAAGCCCATCGATGGCCAGATGCCGCTGCGCGTTTTGGCGGACAACACGGACAAGAGCATCATGCTGCAACTTGACGTGGGCACCTGCGTGGAAACGGGCAATAATCCAGTGGAATGGATCAACAACCATCCGGGCCGCATCCGTTCGCTGCATTTGAAAGACTGGTCGCCGGATAAGGGGTATCGCGTCTTATTTGGCCAGGGAGTCGTGCCGTGGAAGGAAGTATTTGCAGCCGCCGAATCGAAGGGCGGCGTGGAATATTACCTGATTGAACAAGAAGGCAGCGACTTGCCTGAGATGGAAACGGTTGACCGGTGCCTGATCGCGTTTCGCGAAATTCACGGCTGACGCTGTTCCGCGGTTCCACTTGCTTTACTTGTTTGCTACTCTGGTTATCGCTGTTGGTACGGCGAAGTTGTTCGAAGCAACTCGTTGTTGAAAAGGGAACCTGGTGTGAATCCGGGACTGCCCCGCAGCGGTAATCAGGAACGAAAGCCCAAAATGGCACTCTGGGGTACAAAACAGGGGAAGCCGGGCCGTAGAGAAACAATCGACAAAAGATTGTCGCGCCTGTAAGTCCGAAGACCTGCCGCAGCCCGCACGGGATACCGCGCGGTTGTAGTGAAATTCGTGCAGCCTCGAGGGATGGCGGACATGTCTCGCACTTACTTATACGTATTTGTTTCTCTGTTTAGCGCTGTTTTCGCAGGTGCGGCAGAAAAAACAGCCACCATTTCCGGAGTTGTAACAGATCCTTCCGGAGCTTCGGTTCCGAACGCCAACGTTAATCTCCATCAGATTGCCGGGAGCGCTTTACTCAGTACGGAATCGGATTCGTCAGGGCGCTATGAACTGTCCGGCGTTGCAGCGGGCAGTTACTTGCTGGGCGCATCGGCCCCGGGACTTAGCATGCCGCGGCTCCTGAGTCTTGCGGTAGCGGCCGGTGAAACACGTATCATCGAGTTACATCTGATCGTGAGTGCGGCCAGCTCGCAAGTGACTGTAACAGCGGCCGGAGAGCCGCAATCGGTCGATCAGGTTTCTAAACAACTGGATGTTGTGAATGCGGCCGATGCCGAGCAGCGCGGAATTTTTTCGGTCGCGCAAGCGATCTCGTTTTTACCCGGCGTCCGCGTCACAACGCGCGGCGGTCCGGGCGAATACACCGAAATTCAGACGCGCGGTCTTCGTTATATCGATACCAGCATTCTGGTTGACGGATTCCGCTTCCGCGACCCGACCGCGCCGCAAGCCGATGCCAGCGCATTTGCCGGCCAGTTGTTTCTGACCGACACATCACGCATCGAAGTGCTGCAAGGTTCGGGCTCATCGCTGTATGGCACCAACGCGATGGCAGGCGTAATAAACATCATTACGCAGCCAGGCGGCGGCCCGGCGCACGGCGGTATCGACGTGCAAGGTGGCGGCCTGGGTTTGTTCCATGGCGTGGCGCGCGTGGCCGGCGGCGCATTCGCTAACCGCTTCGCATATTCAGCCGGCATCTCTAATCTGAACATCAGCAGCGGTGTAGATAGCGTGGAGGCGGCGCGCGATTGGAGCGGACAGGGCGAGGCCGCTTATACTCTCACGCCGAAGATTCGGATTTCCGCTTTGTTGCTTGGTAACGCGGGTTTCACTCAAATCCCCGTGAGCCCCATGCCGTCAACAACGGCTCCGAGCGCCGGAATCATTCCCGCCATCCCGCTCACAACATTTGTTCCCTCGCTGGGCGACCCCGATTCCGGTGTTTACTCCCACTACATCGATTCGCTCTATCGTTTCGAGCACGAGGTGACCCCGCGCGTGTCGTATCGCATTGGCTATCAGATAGTGAGCAGCGAGCGCGATAACCGAAATGGCCCGGGGGGGGCCGGTTTTTACCAACCCGTATTCAATCAATCGGATAAATACGTGGGCCGCATCGACACAGTGCAGGCGAAAGCGAATTACCTGTTCGGATCGCATCAGGTCCTCACTGCCGGATACGAGTTCGAGCAGGAGCGCTATACAAACATCACAACGGATTCGAACCCAATCCTGTCGCAGCGGGTTTACCAGCGCACGGCGGCGCGGCAGCGCGACCATGCGGCCTTTGCGCAGGACGAGATCCGGTTGCTCGATAAGCGCCTGGAGATTCTGTTATCGGGCCGGTTTACACAGGCGAATCTGGACCAGCCCACCCTTGTCGGCGCACAATCCCATATGCCGGCATAAAGCTGGCTAATCCGCCTTCGGCACTTACCGGCGATGCATCGATCGCTTACTTTCTTGGCACGAGCGCAACCAAAATTCGCGCGCACGCGGGTAACAGCTTTCGCTTGCCGTCCTTATACGAGCGGTTCGGCGGCTTTCTATTTGATGGAATCGATTACGCCTATGGAGATCCGCGGCTGGCGCCTGAGCGTGCCGTTTCCGGCGATGCTGGTTTCGACCAGTATCTGTTTCAGCAGCACTTAAAAATCAGCGGAACTTATTTCTATACGCGCCTTCAGCATGTAATCACTTATCTGAGTTTTCCGCCCGGATACGTGGATCCATTCGGGCGTACCGGCGGGTATGCGGGAGCGCCGGGCGGTATGTCGCGCGGGGTGGAAGTTAGCGGCGATTTTCACCCGGCACGCAGTACGAGCATTTACTCTACGTATACGTACACAAACTCAAAGGACCTGCATTCGGAATATTACACGGGCCTGCCCTATGCCCCTCTACAGACTCCGCGAGTTCTTCCGCATCAGGTTTCGATTGTCGCGACGCAAGGACTAGGCAAGCACATCGATCTAGGCATGGATTTCATCCGCGGGAGTAAGTTCCTGTTTCCGCTTTACGGCTACGCCTATCAGTTCAACGGTCCTCGCCAGCTTGGCTTCGATGCGGGCTATACGGCCAATTTCAATGAAAAGACGACTGTGCGGTTTTATCTTCGCGTCTCCAATGCGCTCGATCAGAGCTATTATGAAGACGGGTTCCGCACCCCTCCGCGCTGGGCGGTAGGCGGTATCCATTTCGCTTTTTGAAGTTATGACAGTAGAAATTAAACGCTGCTTTATTTGAGCGGAACTGAAAGCTGGGGCCGTGAGCCTCAAGGAAAGGATCGAACGGGAACTCGGGGTGCCTGTTCGAGTGCGCGCCGGTGCGCCGGGATCTTTCAACGTTTTCGTAGATGGAAAACAGATCTACAGCAAAAAACGCAACGAGGATCTGCCCAATCCGGACGAAATCCTCCAACTAGTGCGCGAAAAAGCTTCCGCACGATAAAGATCGGGCAAAAAGGTCTCCTTTGCCGGGCGGAGGCAGGCGAAAGTGCCTGTGCTGGCATGGGCATTCTCGTAAGCTGGCAATAGCTGCCCATGAAGCTCAAGCTCGCTCTTTCTATCGGAATACTGTCACTATTCGGATTTGCCAGGCAGACGCCGGCTCCGTCCTCTGTCGAGTCAAACGTCACGCGTGCCACGCTGGACAACGGCCTGCGCGTGGTGATTGTTCGTGATCCGCTGGCGCCCGTCGCCACAGTCGAAAACAATTACCTGGTCGGCGCTGATGAAACACCGCCGGGCTTTCCGGGTCTTGCCCACGCTCAGGAGCATATGGCGTTCCGCGGCTGCTCGGGTTTGACGGCGGATCAAATTGCGGCCATCTATGCCCAGCTCGGCGGCTACATGGATGCCGATACGCAACAGAACATCACGCAGTATTTCGTAACCGTGCCATCGCAGGATCTCGACGTTGCGCTGCGGGTTGACGCGGCCTGCATGTCGAACGTCGAAGATTCCCAGGAGCAGTGGGCGCAAGAGCGCGGCGCCATTGAGCAGGAGGTCTCACGCGATCTTTCGAATCCGATCTATAAATTCATCACACGACTGAATCAGGACATGTTTGCCGGAACGCCCTATGCGCAGGACGCGCTCGGAACGGCGGCTTCCTTCGATCAGACGACCGGCGCCATGCTGAAGGCATTCTACGCGAAATGGTATGCGCCAAATAACTCGATCCTCATCATCACGGGCGATGTCGATCCTGCGGCGACGCTGGCAAAAATCCGCCAGCTTTATGGAAGCATCCCACGCAAAAATCTGCCCCCCAGGCCGGAAGTCAATCTGCAGCCGGTGAAAGCGGAATCGTTTACGCTCGACAGCAACCTGCCGTATCTTTTGACGATTCTTTCGTTTCGCTTTCCGGGGACGGACAGTCCTGATTTTGCGGCAGCGCGCGTTCTAGCCGACGTGCTTTCCAGCCAGCGGGCCAAACTCTACGACCTGGTGCCGCGGGGCAAAGCTTTGGGAACCGAATTTGCGCTACTCGAAACCTACCCCAAGGCAAGCGTTGGTTTCGCGCTGGGCGCGATTCCGGCGGGCGCCGATCCGGCTTCCATCAATGCAGAAATCAAGAACATCATGGCGGATTACGTGGCTCATGGCGTTCCTGACGATCTGGTAGAGGCAGCAAAAAAAGGCGAAGTGGCCAGCGCTGAATTTTCGCGCAACTCGATTACGAATCTGGCGGCGCTCTGGTCGCAAGCATTGGCTGCCGAAGGCCGCCAGTCACCGGAACAGGACGTGGACGACATCAAGCGCGTGACTGTAGACGATGTGAACCGCGTGGCAAAAAAATACCTGCAAACGCAAAATGCAATTCAGGCCGTTCTGAAGCCGGTCCCATCAGGTGAGCCGGCGGCGGCAAAAGGCTTCGGCGGTTCGGAAAAGGCCACCAGCACGCCAACCAAACCAGTGGCGCTTCCGGAATGGGCGGAAGCGGCTGTGAAATCCCTGCGCATTCCCAAGGCCACGGTGAACCCGAACGATGTCAAGCTCTCAAACGGCATTCGCCTGATTGTTCAAACGGAAACAACCAGTCCGACCGTTACGGTTGTGGGCTCGATCAAAACGCAGACCCAGCTCGAGACACCTCCCGGCCAGGACGGCGTGTCGGACGTGCTGGAAGGTCTGTTTTCTTATGGGACGAAAACGTTGGACCGCCTGGCGTTCCAGAAAGCTCTGGACGACATTGCGGCTTCCGAATCCGCGGGTGCGAATTTCAGCCTCAAAGTGCTGAAGCAGGATTTCAATCGCGGCGTCGAGTTGCTTGCTGATAACGAACTGCATCCAGCGCTCCCCACCGACGCGTTCAAAGTAGTTCAGCAGCAAACAGCGCAGTTCAGCGAAGGAGAGCTGCAAAGTCCCGGCTACCGCATGGATCGGGCTTTGCAGAAAGCGCTACTTCCTCCCGGCGATCCGCTGCTGCGTGAGACCACGCCGAAAACAATTTCTTCGCTGAACTACAACGACGTCACCGCATATTACGCGAAGACTTTCCGGCCCGATTTGACAACCATCGTCGTGATTGGCGATATCACGATGGAGCAGGCCCGCCCCGTCATCGAAAAGTATTTCGGCGCGTGGCAAGTCTCGGGCCCGAAGCCCGACGTGGTGCTTCCTCCTGTTCCCGCCAACAAAGCGAGTGCGGTCAATGTGCCGGATCCGAGTCAGGTTCAGGACACGGTCGAGCTTGCAGAGGAACTTGAAATGAACCGCTTTAATCCCGATTATTATGCCCTGGTGGTTGGCAATCACGTGCTTGGGGGCGGTTTCTACGCCACTCGGCTCTATCGCGATTTGCGCGAAAAGGCCGGCTATGTGTATAGCATCGAGGATTCGCTCACGGCAGGCGAAACTCGCTCGGTTTACAGCATCGAATACGGCTGCGATCCGAAGAACGTATCGAAGGCCCGCGTGATGGTGGAGCAGGAGCTTTACGACATGCAGAAGACCACCGTGACTCCGTCTGAACTGCAGCAGGCGAAGGCGCTTTTGCTGCGGCAGATTCCGCTCGCCGAATCCAGCGAAGATGCTGTGGCAGGCGGTTTTATTTCGCGCGCGCGAATTGGTCTGCCCCTGGACGAACCGTCCCGCGCCGCTGAAAAGTACTTCAATATGACGGCCGATCAGGTACGCGCAGCGTTCGCCAAATATCTCAGCCCGGCGAATTTCGTTCAGGTCGTGCGTGGGCCGGCGCCGCAATGAGAATTGCCCAACTCGCCCGGGCATTGCGAGCCCGCGAACTGAGCTGCGTTGAGCTCATCGAGAGGACTCTCCGAGAAATAGAAGCCCGCGATATTTATCGGAGTTTCATTACGAAAACTGCGGAAGATGCGTTGCAGCAGGCGGCGCTGCGGGACAAGGAGCTTCGCTCCGGCACGGACCGCGGCCCCTTGCACGGCATTCCAATCGCGCACAAGGATTTGCTTTACACACGCGGCGTGCGTACAACGGCAGGATCGCTCGTCTTTCGCGATTTTGTCCCGGAGTATGACGCGGGCGCAGTTATACGGCTCAGAGAAGCGGGAGCAATTAGCATCGGCAAGACGAACCTGCACGAACTTGCTTACGGTGTCACTTCCAAGAATCCTCACTTCGGCTTTGTTTTGAACCCGCGCGATACAAAGCGAATAGCCGGTGGATCGAGCGGCGGATCAGCGACTCTGGTGGCCGCAGGCTTGCTCCCGCTCACAACCGGCACAGATACCGGCGGTTCCATTCGTATCCCGGCGTCATTCTGCGGGATTGCCGGTCTGAAGCCGTCTTACGGGCGCGTAAGCTGCAAAGGCGTTTTGCCGTTGTCCTTCGGTCTCGACCATGTGGGGCCGCTTGCTTCGTGCGTCGAAGACTGCGCAATAGCGATGGACGCTCTGGTTCCGGGCGAGAAGTTCCATCTGCCCGCACTGGAGAACCTCAAGGGCATTCGAGTGGGCGTGCCGGAGAATTTCTACTTTGATCGGATCGATCCGGAAGTAGCCGCGGCGGTAAATGGGGCGCTCGCGTCATTTGAGAGACTCGGCGCTGCGATCGATGGAATAAAAGTCCCCGATCCTGTCGAGATGAATGCCGCGGCACGCATTGTTCAGCTTTGCGAAACGTCGGCTCTTTATGCCGATCATGGCGATGCTTCCCTGTTCAGCCGCGAGGTTTGGGATCTTTTGCAGCAAGGCCGCTTAGTGGCCGGCCACGATTACGTCAATGCGCAGCGCATGCGTGCAGTCTTCAGCCGCGAATGGGACGCGATTTGGAAAAAAATCGATATCGTCGCAACACCCACGACGCCCACTGGCGCGCCTTTGCTTGAACAGAGAAAGATCACGCTCAACGGCAAAAACGAAGACGTGCGTCTGGCCTCAACTCGCCTGGTACGTGCATTTAATTACCTGGGCGAGCCGGCGCTCTCGATGCCCTGTGGCGCGACATCGCAAGGGTTGCCTATCGGTTTGCAGTTGATCAGCGCGCCATTCACTGAGCCGCGCCTGCTCCAGGTCGCTCAGACTCTCGAAAGCGATTTGAGGATCGATTTCACCAGATAAACGGCACCAGCGCCTTCACATTGTGTTTGTATGAAAGATACTGATCCCCGAACTGCTCCTGCATGAAGCGCTCTTCGAGCAGCGATTTCATGCGAAAGCCGATAGTCACCAAAACTACGCCTACAAAGCAGCGCAGCCGGCCAAAGGTGATTGATGTTCCTAGCGCGGCAAACGCAAATCCCGTGTAGATCGGGTGGCGAACAAGCGCATACGGCCCTTTTGCGTATCAGTGTGTGGTCCTGCTTGACGGTTACGGAGGCGCTCCAGTTGCCACCGAGAGACAAGCGCGCCCAAATCGCGAATAGAATGCCCGCCAACGTGAGGGCGCAGCCGAAATATGCGATTGCTTCAGCCGGTGGAATAATCGTTTCGTTCAATGGACCGAGCGGCCAGCTTGTGTTGAAGATGAGTATAAAACCGAGCACGATGATGCACGAATGAAGCAGCCGTGAGCTGGCGGACTGCACTCGCACGGCAGGCTTCGAAAGAAGACTGGTGGCCAGCCAGAAAACGGAAATGACGAGCCAAGAGTAATTAACGAGGGTTCGAACGTTCATAAACGGCTTGCCCTCTCTGCCAGAACCAGGGCCCCCAGGATGCCCGCCTGGTTTCCAAGTTGCGGTGGCCGGATAAAGTCATCCAGTCCCTGGAGCAGACTGGGATGCCGCACGTATCCGTTCAGCAGGTGAACGAATTCTTTTCGAATGAGTTCGAACAGATGTGGCTGCTGCATCACCCCACCTCCTAACAAAATACGCTGGGTCGATAGCGTCACTGTCAGATTCACTAATCCAAGCGCGAGATAATGCGCCTCCAACTCCCAGGCCGGATGATCGGGAGCCAACACGCCTGCCGGAGAACCCCAGCGCGCTTGAATTGCGGGCCCGCAGGCCAAACCTTCCAGACAATCGCCATGGAACGGACAAACGCCGGGGAATGGATCACGCGCCGTATCGTGCGGGATGCGCAGGTGCCCCATTTCGGGGTGGACCATGCCGTGCACCACGCGCTCATGAACGATCGCTCCGCCGCCAATACCTGTTCCGATGGTCAGGTAGACGGCATCTGAGAGCCCTTTCGCGGCGCCCCAGCGGGCTTCGCCTAAAATGGCCGCATTTACGTCCGTATCGAATCCGACTGGAACGCCCAGGGCCTTGCGCACCGTGCCCGCCAGATCATAATTGGCCCATCCGGCCTTGGGCGTAGAAGTGATGTGACCATATCCGGGAGAAGCGGGATCGAGATCCACCGGGCCAAAGGAGCCGATGCCGACGGCCTTCAGGTTGCCGGCAACTCGCTCGAAGAAGCCTATGACTTCGGGCAGAGTTACTTCGGGTGCGGAGGTCGGGAATTGCGCAGTGTGGATGTCGTTTGGACCGGTTCCAACGCCGCATACAAATTTAGTGCCCCCGGCTTCAATGCCTCCAAACATTATTCGAGTATATGGAAGAGCGAACGGCTATCGCTATCAGCTTTGAGATCTACGTCGCATTTCACACAATTGAGCTTTGTGCCCAAAAAGCGGGATCTGCCCTGCTCGGTCTCCACCCAGGACCGGTTCTGCCAAGGCGGGTCATGGCGAACGTGCCGCGTGTGGCCGCACTCCAGATCGGCAACCCAGTGACCTTCTTCGTCGCGATGAAATCCGACAATGGCGCGTTCCACAGCCCTGGATCAGTTCGGCATAAATAGCGAAAGCTGCCGGTGGGGCGGTTGGGCCGCTTTCTTCCGCCTGTCGTCGACGACCGAGCGGCCGTTCAGGCTTTTCGAGATCGCGTGCTCCTGCTCCAGCACGGCTGCAAAGTCGGCTGTGGGTTCATACTGTTCCTCTACGCGCCGGACCAGTTGATCGAGGCGTTTGAATCCGTCCAGCTTATCGGTGCGGCCAAGCTTGGCTGCATCCAGTGCCCGCCGCAAAATACCGAGCGACTCATCGTACGTTTTCAGAGGAACCGGAAACGGGTTCCCGTCTTTACCGCCGAGGGCGAACGAGAAGCGCGCTGGATCGGAGAAGCGGCTAGGCGCGCCGTGTATTACTTCGGCCAGCAGCGCCATCGTTTGTAAGGTTCGCGGGCCCAGGTTTTCAGCCAGCAAAAGCGATGCGAAATCGCGCAACTGCCGCTCATAACTGACGGCCAACACCGCTCCCAGGCGCTTCAAATCTACATTCTCGGCGCGCACGTCATGATGTCGCGGCAGCGCCAGCTTCTGCACCGTGGCCAGCGTCTTCGCCGGGTCGGTTCGGGAAATCTCGAGCAAAGCTTCCTGGGCCGCGGCTGCGCGGCGGTCCACTAGATTGAGAATGATGCCCTCGTTTGCGCCTACAATCGCTGTGTGCGGCTCGCTGACAAAGTTGCGCACCGAAGCCGAATGCCAGTGATAACGGCGCGCTAAACCGGTCTGCTCATTCAAGCCTTGTTGAATAACGACCCAGTCACCTGAGGCGATTACCGCGAAGCCATGCAAATAGATCTGAAACCCATCGCCAATGGCATTGTTATCGATCTTTGCCGTGAGCCGGCTGGTGCGCACCAGCACGGAGCCATCGAGCCCCGTACGGTCCGCGATCGCCAGCAGCTCTTCCGGCGTCTTTCGCGATTGCTTTCCGCGGCCTCCACAAAAATAGACGCCTAATTCGTGCGCCAGTGGATTCAGCCCGCGTTTCAAAGCGCCGAGGACAGATGTAGTGATGCCGGAAGAGTGCCAATCCATGCCCATCACGCATCCGAGCGCCTGGAACCAGAACGGATTGCTGAGGCGCGATAAGAACTCGGCCGCGCCGTAATGCCCGATGATGCGTTCTCCGATCGCCGCGCCCATGCGGGTCATGCGTTCCGCAAGCCACGACGGCACGCGCCCGCCATGCAGCGGCAGATCAGCAAAGCCGGAACGTCTCATGTCTCCACTTTCAGTGTGACAGTACGCCGCTGGACATAGCTAAGGCAGTGTGATGCTGGCGTAATTAGCGCAGTTCATAAACATCTAGGATCCGCAGCAATCGCCAGCAGATCTCGCCTGCTGCGATACTCGTTCGAGATGAGCTGGCGATTGGCATCTTGCAACGGTGTGCGCTTCGACTGAATGTCCCCCCTCGACGAATATCGTTCCCGGCTGAATCGCTGGCGCGAGCAACATGCCGTTCTGCAGCGGCGATTCATTCTGATCGGCAACTGGCGGCTGATACTCGGCGTTGCCGAAGCAATCCTTGCCTGGCTGGTGTTTGGGGAGGACTTTTTTTCTGCGTGGCCGCTGCTGATTCCACTGGCTGCATTCCTGGTGCTGGTGATCTGGCATCTCGGTGTGATTCGCCGCCGCACGTTTGCGGAACGCGCCGTCCGGTATTACGAACGCGGCATAGCACGGCTCGAAGACAGGTGGCCCGGAATCGGGAATACCGGCGATCGGTTCCGCGATCCGGATCATCCGTATGCGGAAGACCTCGATCTGTTCGGAAAAGGTTCGTTGTTCGAACTGGCTGCTGCCGCGCGTACGAAGGCCGGCGAAGATACTCTGGCCTCCTGGCTGCTCGCTCCCGCAACCCGCGATGAGGCAAACGCAAGGCAGCAGGCCGTTGGGGAACTACGCTTGCGGCTCGATCTGCGCGAAGAGCTGGCGTTGCTTGGTGAAGATATCTGCGCGGAACTGGATGTGGAGGCCACGGAGCATTGGGCTGCCGGCCCGCCGCTCGCTTTTCACCCTCTGCTTCGCGGCCTGGCGCTGCTTCTTTCGATCGCGGGCATAGCCGCAATCGTTGCCTTCTTTGCGCACCTTCTACCGCTTTGGCCCATTCTGATAATCCTGGCGTTGGATTTCACGCTCATCTTCTATTTGCGCGCCCGAATCGCCCGAGTCACTCAGATCATCGACACCGCGGCGCAAAGCTTGCGGATCATCTCACTTATGCTCGGCCGCATCGAACGGGAGCGATTCGAATCACCCAAGCTGCAACGGCTTTGCGCGGCTCTCCAGGTGGAAGGCATTCCGGCATCGAAGCGGATCGCACATCTGGGCCATTGGATGGATTGGCTCGATTCGAGCGACCATATCTTTGTCCGTGTGATTCGCCCGGTCCTGCTGTGGCGGGAGCAAATTGCCATGGCGGTGGAAGCATGGCGGCAGCGAAACGGCAGGCTTGCGGTTGAATGGATGAAATGCATTGCGGAATTTGAAGCGTTATCGTCTTTTGCATCGCTCGCATTCGAGCGCCCTGGCTGGTGTTTCCCCGTCCTGGAGAATTTGCGCTCGTGCTGGACGGCAGAAGCTCTTCAGCATCCGCTTCTTTCACCCGTCACATGCGTGCCCAATGACGTGGCATTTTGCGACGGGCTGCAGCTTCTGATTGTGAGTGGATCAAATATGTCGGGAAAAAGCACGCTGCTTCGCTCCATTGGCCTGAACACGGTGCTGGCATGGGCCGGGGCGCCGGTCGCGGCGCGAAGCCTGAAAACCGGTTGCTTTCAGGTGGCAACCTCGATGCGTGTGGTTGATTCTCTGCAAGATAAGCGGTCGCGTTTTTACGCCGAGATTACGCGCATCCGGCGAATTTTCGAGCTGCTGAAAAACGGTCGGCCGGTCTTGTTCCTGCTGGATGAGCTGCTCAGCGGCACGAATTCGCATGACCGTCTGCTGGGGGCGACGGGTATCGTCCGGAACCTCATACAATCGGGCGCTATCGGTCTCATCACCACGCATGATCTCGCGCTTGCCGACATAGAACGTGATCTCGGCTCGCAGGCCCGCAACGTGCATTTCGACGATCGCTTCG
Source organism: Terriglobia bacterium (assembly GCA_021324185.1). GTDB lineage: Bacteria > Acidobacteriota > Terriglobia > Bryobacterales > Bryobacteraceae > Bog-105. The sequence continues at coordinate 52,219 of JAJPJN010000097.1, forward strand.
TCGACGGCCGCATCGAATTTGATTACAAACTAAAACCGGGTATTGTGAGGCGCAGCAATGCGATTGAGCTGATGCGGGCGGTTGGTTTGCAAGTCTAGGCTCATGCCTCGATCTGAACCAGGATAGGCGCGTGATCGGAGGGTTTTTCCATGGCTCGCGCTGCCTTGTCAATCTCACAATCTTCTAGCCGCGTGGTGGCTTCCGGCGACAGTAGAAAATGATCGATGCGGATGCCGCGGTTGCGCTCAAAGGAGTTGCGGAAGTAATCCCAATAAGTAAAGTGCCCGCCCTGTCCCGGATGCAGAAAACGAAACGCATCGGTGTAGCCGAGCGCCAGCAGAGCACGATAGCGAATTCGCGGCTCGGGTTGAAACAGCGCGTCGTGCATCCAGGATGCCGGTTTATGACAGTCGATATCCTCCGGGATGACATTGAAATCGCCGCCCACAACCGTAGGTATTCCGCTCTGCAGCCAAATCTTCATCTGCTCATAAAGGCGATCCATCCATGCCAGCTTGTAAATGAACTTGTCGCTCCCGATCGGATTCCCATTGGGGGCGTAGATATTGGCGATACGAAGATGATCGACCGTTACTTCGAGAAAACGCGCATGGCTGTCCGCCTCGTCGCCGACCAGAGTTGTCGAGATTACGGCAAGAGGCCGGCGGGATAATACGGCAACACCGTTATACGATTTCTGCGTAACCGCTGCGCTTGCGTACCCAAGCTTCTCAAAGAGCGCTGATGGAAATTCTTCGGCTTTCAACTCCTGAAGCAGAAGCACATCCGGATTGTGTGCACCCAGCCAGCGCGTGACGTGCTCCAGGCGCGCGCGAATCGAATTGACATTCCAACTGGCAATCAGCATGTGGCATCAGTGTACGCGTTTCCGCAAAAAGCGGGCCGATCAATTCGCAGTTGAAAGACGTTTCACAAGTTCGTATAAGAAAGTCTGACCCTGGTAAAACGATTCCACCGGCATCCGTTCATCGCGACCATGCGCGCGCACATCATCACGATCTAAAAAGAAGCCTTGGATGCCATATGTCGGGATACCGGCTTCGCGCAGGTACCGTCCATCCGATGCTCCAGTCGACATTTCGGGAACGGTAATCACGCCCGGCCACATGCTATCGGTGACCTGCGCGAACGCTTTCATAATGTCGGGGCGCATCGGCGACGGCGGCGCCTTGCCTTCATTCGTTTTAATGCTGACGAGTACCTGATCGTCAGCCGCCACTTTTTTCAACGTCGCAAGCACGTGTTCGACTGTATCATCCGGGAAGATGCGGCAATTGATGTTTGCGGCTGCGAGTTGGGGCAGCGCGTTCGGCGCATGCCCGCCTTCCAACTGAGTGGCGACGCAGGTGGTCCTTAGCATAGAGTTCATGCCCGGTGATTGCCTGGCAACACGCTCCATGGCCTGTTCGTCGCCGCGCGCCACTTTGGCGAGATCGGCTCTCAGGGAGCCAGTTTCGATTTTTGACAACTGCTCGAAATAGGCGCGCGTCACCTCGTTAAGTTGGAACGGAAAGTTATAAGCGGATAAGCGGTAGAGCGCTCCCGCCAGGTGGTAAATGGCGTTGTCCGGGACGGGACGGGAACTGTGTCCCCCTTTGTTCCGAACTTCGAAGCGGAAATCGGCATACGTCTTTTCTGCAAGCCCAATTTCGTTGGCGATGCGTTTGCCATTGATCATTTCGCCCTTACCGCCTTCATTGATCGCGAACTCGGCATCGATCAGGTCGCGATGGTTTTTGAGCAGCCAATCTACGCCGTTGTACGGCCCGCCGCCTTCTTCATCGGCCGTAAGGGCGACGATCAGATCGCGGTCCGGATGGAAGCCTTCGCGTTTATAACGGATGAGATTTGCCACCCAGATGGCGGCTTGCGCTTTATCATCCGTCGTACCCCGGCCGTAAAAATAACCATCCTTTTCTATGAACTGGAAGGGATCCATGCTCCAGTCTTCGCGTCTGGCTTCGACAACATCTATGTGCGCGAGCAAAAGAATTGGTTTGTGCGCGCCGGTGCCGTGATAGCGCACCACCACGTTGTACTTGGTAGGGCTTGCTCCGCCAACGAAAATGTCTTTCTCCGGAAAACCCGCGGCCTTGAGCCGGGCGGCGACCGCTTGGGCTATTGGGGTGGTGGCTCCTGTGCTAAAGCCGGACTTGCTCTCGACCATCTCGGCATAAATCGACCGCGCCAGCCGTTGGTCGGCCTCAGGCGGCAGCAAAGAAGCAGCCCGTAGTGACACATATCCGCATAGCAGAACAGATGACAACTTCCACATTGCAGCTATTGTGGCATGCGGTTGCGCTTCATACCGGCGTATAAATCATGCGCGAAACAGAGGGCGGGCGGCCGTCTTTCTGAAACGATCGCACTTTTTCAATTACGGCTGTGTCCTTCATCGTCAGGCGTTCGCGTTGCCGCAGATATTCGGCCCAGGATTCGACCAGGAAATTTTCGACATAGCGCTCAGGGTTTGCGGAATCGTGATACAGCGCCCAACGGATGGCGCCATCGCGCAGACGGATGGGCCGCACGCATTCAATCGCTTGGAGAAATGCGTTCTCAGTGCGCGGATCAATATCGTACTCGACGGAGATCAGTACGGGACCGTCTTCAGGCCGAAGCTCGATGAGAACAGTGGGATCCGATCGATTCAGCCCGCGCGCGGAGGAAAGATCCGCCATCCGGCCAGAAGGAATGCGGAAGCGCCTGGCAGCAGGAAGGCCGAGCAGCAATCCGCCCGCGGCGGCATAGAGTGCGATGGCCGTGCCGAAGTGTTCAGCTACCGCGCCCCAGATTGCGCTGCCAATGGCCATGCCTGCCTGAAACACCATTTGATAGCTTCCCAATAAGCGCGCCTGAACCCAGGCCGGCGCAGAAAGTTGCACGGCGATGTTGAAGGTAGAAGTTGTACTTGTCCAGGCGAAACCTCCCAGCAGCAAAGCCGGAACCACATAAATGGTTCGATGCGCGAAACCCATCACTGCGAGCACGAGTGCAAAAATGACGGAAGCGCTGACGACGATTACGTCCGATGTAAAGCGCGCCCGGACGTGCGGCAAAAGAATCGCGCCGGCGACTGCGCCGAGCCCGATACAGCCGTTCAAGAGCCCGTAACCCAGCGCGCCGGATTTGAGATCCTGCTGGGCCACGACCGCGAGCAGCGCCCACATCGCAGCCACACAGCTTGTCAGAAGAAACGCGCGCACCAGAATGCGCTGGATCTCCGGCGCATACGAAACATAACGGATCCCGGCGCGGATAGAACCCAACATGCGTTCTGCCGGCAGATCGCTGGTGTGCAGAGGTTTGCGGCGCCAGACGTACAGGACAAATATGACGCAGATGAAAGAAGCGGCATTGACCGCGAACACCGCGCCGCCGCCCAGCATGGGGCTGGCAAAAAATGCCATGGTCAGGCCACCCAGCGCCGGTCCCACTGCCCGCGCGAGGTTATATCCCGCGCTGTTGAGCGATATGGCCTGAGGTAGTTCCGATCGTGGTACGAGTTCTGGAACGATTGCCTGCCAGGCGGGATTGTTCATGGCCGCGCCAATGTTCAACATCAGAGTCAAAAACAGCAGCATCCAAGGCCCGATCACGCCTAAAAACGCGAGCACGCTGAGAACGGCGGCAATCACCAGCATCCAGCTCTGCCAAAAAATCAAAAGCTTTCTGCGATCCAGAATGTCGGCCGTGGCGCCGGCCGGAAGACCCACTAACAACACTGGCAGGCTGGCCGCGGTTTGCATTAGCGCGATTAGCAACGGCGAGCGTGTCAGAGACGTCATCAGCCATGTTGCTCCGGTGTCCTGCATCCAACCGCCAATATTCGACAGAACGGAGGCAATTAGCCGGTTCCGGAATAGGGGCTGGCGCAACGGACTCCAGGCCGAATCTGCAGGCTGTCCAGTTACAACGGTTTCGCCGGTCATGGTACGGCAGGCACAAGGCCAGTTTAGGGTACGCTGTCTTTTCACGAAGTCAAACAGATAAGATTGAGTGATTTAATGCTGCGGGGCGTCGTGTTTCTCTCTCTTTTATTCGCGCTTGCGCTGCTGGGGGCGGCGCCCGTCCTGGAAGCACAAGGCTGCCTTCCGGGAACGCTGCGCGTCGTTGTCAAGGACTCGCAGGAGGCGCCTATCTTCGATGTGCAAGTCCAGATCTCCTCGGCAGACAAAAAACTGGGGCCGGAAGTTACTCATGCCGAAGGCGTGGCGGACTTCGCCAATGTGCCTTGCGGAACCTGGACCGTTAGCGCTACCAAATCAGGCTTCGAAGATGCCACGGGAACGGCCCAGATCGAGTCCGCAATTTCTCGCGAGATCACCCTCGTAATGAATCCGCAGATTGTTCGGTCAAGCGTGAACGTCGAAGAAAAAGCGCCGCCTGTTGCCCAGAATTCTTCGGTACAAACCGAAGTCCACCCTTCTGAAGTAAGAACTCTTCCCACTAATCCGGCCACGGTGGGCGAAACGCTTCCCCTGGTTCCCGGTGTGGTTCGTAATGCGCAAGGCGAATTGATCATCGACGGATCGGGTGAACAGCGCAGCAGCCTGGTAGTTAACCAGAGTGATCAAACCGATCCTGCGACCGGCCAGTTCGGGCAAACAGTTCCGATTGACAGCATCGATACGGTCAACGTGCTGAACACGCCGTTTTTAGCGCAGTACGGCCGTTTCACCCAGAGTGTCGTAGCGATTGAGACCAAGCGCGGCGGTGAAAAGTGGCATGCTGACCTGAACGATCCGTTCCCGGATTTCCGGGTCCGCAGTTGGCATCTGGTGGGAATTCGCAATGAGACGCCGCGATTCGCCTTCGGTGGCCCGATCGAGCGAAACCGGCTCTATTTTAATTCCGCCATTGTGTACATCATCGACAAGGTCCCCAGCCGGACGCTCGGGTTTCCGCGCAATGAATCGAAACACGAATCGATCAATTCCTTTTCCCAGCTTGATTACATTGCATCCAGCAAGCAGATTATTACCGCCACCTTTCATTTCAGCCCGCAACACATTAATTTTGTAAATCCGGATTATTTCAATCCGCAGCCGGTTACGCCCACTTACGCGCAACATAATTACATCGGCACCGTTTCGGACAACTATGGACTCTGGGGCGGAACACTCAACAGCTCCGTTTCCCTTCAGCGATTTGATGCCTACATCAGCGCGCAAGGTCGGGCCGACATGGTATTGACGCCTGAAGGCAACCAGGGAGATTACTTTGCAACTCAGACCCGGTCGGCCAAACGCACAGAATGGCTAGAAATCTGGTCCCCGGCGCCATGGACGTTCGTCGGTGTACACCAATTCAAGATCGGCAGTTCTCTTACTTATTCGAGTGATCGCGGCCAGTATTCATTCCGACCGGTGAACATTGTCAATTCCGCCGGGCAGTTACTCGAAAATATATCTTTCACCATGCCGCCGCCGTTCGGGCGCTTCGATACCGAGGTTACTGCATATGCTCAGGATCACTGGTCGGCAACACCTCGTATCGCGTTTGATTACGGCATTCGATTTGAACATCAGAAACTGGCGGATAGTTTTCGGATCGCCCCGCGCGTCGGAGTTGCAATCACTCCGTTTTCCGATGCGCGTACCGTATTTCGCGCCGGCTACGGCCAGTTTTACGATCACATCCCGTTAGATGTCTATACATTTGGCCGGTATCCGATCCGAACCATTACAGATTACGATCCGGCCACGGGCATTCCTTTGGGTCCTCCCGTTACGTACACAGATGTGATCGGAAGTATCACGGGCCCAACGTCCTTTTTGGTGCGGGGAGAGCGAATAGCAGGAGCGTTCTCACCACGCGGAAGCACTCTTAACTTACAAGTGGAACATGCGTTTTCGCATTCGGTAGATGCTCGCGCCGTTTACTTAAATAATCGTTCTGTGGGTCTGATCGTGCTCGATCCGGATCTGCTTGGCAAAACTCATGAGCTTGTTTTGAATGGAGACGGCAGTTCGACGTACCGGCAGTTAGAACTGACCGGCCGTTACCGGATCAAAGAAGGACAGCAGCTTATCTTCTCCTATACGCGCAGCCGCGCCGAGGGAAACTTGAATGGTTACGACAACTTCGTAGGTAACTTTCCGCGAGCCGTACTTCTTCGACCTAACATTTACTCCGTATTGCCCGGAGACGTACCGAATCGATTTCTGATGTGGGGTAGCTTTGAGCCCCACATCTGGAATCTGACCGTGGCTCCCATCGTCGAATATAGAACCGGTTTCCCGTATGCGATCTACGATGTATATCAGAGCTACGTGGGCACGCCTTATCTCACTCGCTTCCGCGATTTCTTTTCCGCCGACGCCCGCCTATCCCGAATTTTCAAAGTGACGGACAAGTACTCTGTGCGACTCTCTGTAACCGGCTTCAATCTCACGAATCACTTCAATCCGTTGCTGGTTCATGACAATACCGCAGATCCGCAGTACGGCGTCTTTTTCGGTAATTATCACCGGCGCTATCGCTTCGATTTCGAAGTTCTGTTCTGATGCCCCGCAGCCGGCGCAACGAACTGGAGCGGGAGCTCGCTAAAGCTGCGGACCCGAAACGCGCAAAAAATCTCACTTGGTTCTTCAAAACCGGTAAAGGCGAGTACGGCGAGGGCGATCGCTTCATCGGCCTGACAGTACCCACAACGCGGCGAATCGCTCTGCGGTATCGCGATCTTACGCTAAACGATTTGGCGGCACTTCTGCTCTCACCGATACACGAATATCGAATGGCGGCTTTAGAGATCCTGGTAGCTCAATTCGAAAGGGCGCGTGAACCGGAGAGGACGCGATTCGTAGAGTTTTATTTGCAACAAACGGGGAGCATCAATAACTGGGACTTAGTGGACACTTCAGCCCCATACATACTGGGTGAGTATCTTTTGACGCGGCCCCGTCAAATTTTAGATGAGCTTGCGTCCTCTGTCAACATCTGGGAGCGCCGGATTGCGATCGTCGCAACTCTCGCTTTTCTAAAAAAGGGACAAGTAGCCTACACGTTCCGTATCTCCGAACGCTTGCTTCGTGACTCCCACGACCTGATCCATAAAGCCACCGGTTGGGCGCTGCGCGAAGCTGGGAAAGTCGATACCCCGGCGCTGTTGCGTTTTCTTTCCAGGCATTACGCGCAAATTCCCCGCACTACGCTACGCTATGCCATCGAGCGCTTCCCACGCGAGCAGCGCCACGCGATCTTGTGCGGGAAGTTTTGATCAGGACTGGGCCGTTTCTGTCTTTTGCGGCCGGTGCTTCTCGATCCACGCGTCTAGCCCGGACGTTCGCCCGCTCAGAAATTTGACTGCAAACGGGATTTCATCGGGATGGCTCGCCGACCAGGCGATGATCCGCTCGAATTTTGTGATGTCATCCTGGATCGCGCTGATCTCGACCAGTTCCTCTTCTATAATCTGCGGGTCTCGCACGAACCGAATCTAACATGGACCGGCGGGCAGACGGATCCTGTATTTTCTGCAGCCATGCCCGCGCCAGCGCGCGCGACAATGGCCTAATGCGCCGGGCTGTTGTTATCGGGAGTGGACCGAACGGCCTTTCAGCCGCCATCACGCTGGCTCGAGAGGGACTCGACGTCGAGGTACGAGAGGCCGAAACAGTGCCGGGAGGCAGCGCCCGCTCGGCTGAACTGACGCTCCCGGGTTTTGTTCACGACATCGGATCGGCTGTTTACCCATTCGCACTTGCATCTCCATTTTTTTCAAAACTGCGTCTGGATTTGTATGGTCTCGAATGGGTCCACCCTTCCGCTCCCTTAGCGCATCCTTTGGACGATGGAACGGCTGTTGTTCTGGAGCGGAACATTGGGGCTACCGGCGCCAATCTCGATGCAGCCGATGTCCGGGCGTATAGCGACCTGTTCTCCCCCATCGTTGAGAACTGGGATGTTTTGATTCCCGATCTTCTGCGGCCCGTCTTCCATGTGCCACGGCGTCCGGTGCTGCTCGCGCGCTTTGGCTTTCGAGCGCTACAGCCGGCGGCAATGCTTGCGAAATCGGCATTCAAAGGCCTGCGCGCACGGGCGCTCTTTGCCGGATTGGCCGCACATTCCATTTTGAAGCTGGAACAGCCGCTTAGCTCCGCCTTCGCGCTGATGTTGGGTGGCGCCGCTCATGCCGTGGGATGGCCGTTTGCCGGTGGAGGCGCGCAGAGCATCACACATGCTTTGATTTCCATATTGACCGGATCAGGGGGCCGCATTGCGACCGGCGCGCGCGTAAACACACTCGACGAATTGGATTCGCCGCAACTGACGCTCTGCGGTATCAGCCCGAAAGGATTGCTGCGGATCGCGGCCAAACAGCTTGCCGGAAGGCCCTATGCCGATCTGCTGCGGCGATTTAAATACGGCCCTGGAGCCTTTAAGATGGACTGGGCGCTGCGTGAACCGATCCCGTGGCGCGCCAAAGATTGCCTTCGCGCGGGCACCGTACACGTGGGAGGAACGCTCGAAGAGATTGCGGCATCGGAACGCACGGCTTACACCGGCAAGGCGCCCGCCCGCCCCTTTGTTCTTTTGGCCCAGCCGAGTTTGTTCGATCCATCGCGCGCGCCCGCCGGCCGGCACACGGCGTGGGCTTATTGCCATGTGCCTAATGGCTGGCCGCATTCGGCGCAGGATGTAATCGAGGGACAGATTGAGCGATTTGCGCCGGGATTCCGGGAATGCATTCTGGCGCGCTCTTGTCTCGGCCCGCTGGATCTGGAGGCACAAGATGAAAACCTCGTGGGTGGCGACGTGAACTGCGGCTCGCCCACGCTGGGCCAGTTCATCTTTCGTCCCACTTGGAGAGAATACGCAACCCCGCTGCGCGGTGTTTATCTTTGTTCGGCGGCCACTCCACCGGGCGGCGGAGTTCACGGCATGTGCGGCTATAACGCTGCTAATGTGGCGCTGCGCCGTTTGCAGCGGCGGCCATTACTGTGAAGCAGCATGGACTCGTTCAGTTAGCGCCTCAAGCGTCTAACCCCGCAGGCATCACCTTGTGCTCCAATGTCTAGCACGATAATGTCATTGAAGCCAGCTCGTTCTAGCGTTGCATATGACAATCTACACTGACTTACTGGGATGCGGGAACAGTCGACAAGCAACTTCGCTTTCGCTGGAATCTCGATTCTCGCTCTAACACTTAGTTCGTCAGCAGGAACGTTGATCGCAAGAGGCTGGTGGGCGGCGGCGAACTTCTGACGGTCGCGAACATCAACTACGCGCCGGGACAGCATCAATTCCTGCAATTGTTCGATTGTAATTTCGTGAATTAGGGCAGTTGTAGGAGCAAATTGAACGCCCGGCTTAACGGACGGTAAGGGGTCTTTCAGGGTTGCTATCGTGTGTGACCGTGAGTTGAACCGGGTCAGTACCACTACGCGTTCAAGGCGAGGGAGCATCCCTTGCCAGAGCCCCGTGACGCGGCCACCCGAATCGAGCAAGATTAGTGTCGGAGTACCAACCAGATTCAAATTCCGAAATGATCGGTGGAGCACGTTTTGGACTGGCAGCGACATACCGGAAGCGATTTGGTCAATCTGGCGCTGCTCGGGAACAATAACGACAAAGTTGACTTCCGCTCGACGGCATTCGGCTCTCAGCTTTTGTAGGAAATACAGGTAATCCCTGGGGTAGTTGTCTCGAAGATCGAGGGCAGCAACCAAGCAGCTCCCGCTGCAGGACGGCAGCAATCCGACTGAAACCCGATCATCGAGATGTATGTTCCGTTTCGAAAGCGAGGAGCCTGCGAGCGACGGGACATAGTGAACAGCCAGGAAAACGAGGAAAGCGCCGGCCGCAACTATTGCAGTTTCTCGTATCCAACTAATTAAGCGCACTTGGTACTTCAATTGTGCTAAGGCTCCCAAGCTTGTCGGCGACTAAAAATTTGTCTTGGCGTTTCTACCAGTCCGTGTCCATTTTCAATTCTGAAGTAGTAGAATAGCTTTCCTCTACCCGTGGCGGGCGAGCCATCAATGATCAATTTTCGGAACACTGTTCCGCGAACGGCGTCCTCGACGCTGCGTGCAAGTAGCGGGTCTGGAATCTGCTCTAATGCTGACCGTGTGATATGGCCGTCGGAATCCACGACAACACTCGCTACGGCCAGCCCCTCCTTCTTCTGCTTGATAGCTTCGGCCGGGTACACAGGTAGTGGTGCCGAAATAGCGAAGGACTCTGCCCCAAGCGCGCCAATCATACTGATCTCGTGTTTTGTCGCAGTTCTATTACAGGCGGATAGCGTAATGAGCGGGACAATAGACCAACCAAGTGGCCAGATAATTAAATGACCGATCATGTGACAAAGCTATTCGGCGAACGACATACAATCGTTACCGGTTAAGATACATCCCCAGATGAATGGGGCGGCATCGGAGCAATTGTAGGCTCCCGAGTTGAAGCCGTCTGTACAGAAGCCCGGCGCTGCGCAACCCCAGCAAGCGTCCGCCTTCGCGGCAGTAGCCGGATACACCGCCGCTGCTAGCCACCCCAGGGAAAGCATGGCAGCCAGCCTTACGATCAGTTGAATATTACCTTTACGGATCACGTGCTCCTTCTCCTTTCGAATAGGTCCCAAAAAAACTTAGTAAGATATTCTTGCATGTTTTTTTTTTTTGTGTGGCAAGCTATTTTTTGCATATTTTTCGACACGGGTAAAAAACGGCTCGTGATCCGCGCCGTTCTACGTTTGTTCGCCTGTAACTGAGATCCGCAGGACTTAAGGAAGCGATGCCTAACGCAAGACTCGCAAAGTGCCTATCGGGTCCACTTCTGTTTGTATCTGTAAACGCGGCCATGCCGGCCCAGTTTCCCTCTGCGGGTTCTGCTCCGAAGCCCGAGGAATATGCCGTGTCGGGTCGCGCGACGGATTCAGTAACCGGCGCTCCTGTCAGAAAAGCGACGATCCGGCTCAGCTCTGTGGCCCTGACTTCTTCAAGCCCAAAATCGCCCGGACTGGTCGCAGTCCGCTTAACCACGATCTCGGATCAGGATGGGAAGTTTCGATTTGAGCATCTACAGCTTGGTGAATACCGCCTCAGCGGCGAACGATCCGGATATGTTGCGACGGAGTACGGAGCGAAAACAAGTTGGGAACTTGGTCGCATATTAGTGCTCGGACCCGAAAGCCACAGCGCAGAAGTGGCCGTCGAACTCGTTCCTCAAGCAAGTATCGACGGAAAGGTGACGGACGCGGATGGCACGCCAGCTTCCGCTGTCATGGTGCACGCTGTTGCACAGACCTGGGCACGTGGGAAGATGCGTTATGCGGTCCGCGCATCGGCCTCGACAAATGACTTGGGTGAATATCGATTGTCCGGTTTACCGCCCGGGCAGTATTACATTTCCGCAACACCACGTGACTCTTTAATACCGGCAGTAACGTACTCTGAGGGGACGGCTGCTCATGGCGGGCAGGAGGCCAGGATCGTTCGCACTTTCTTCCCTCGTGCCGCCGATTTCGGGACTGCACTTCCACTGAAGGTACAGGCTGGCCAGGATGCAACCGGCACCGACATACGACTCCGAATCGCGGCTACTTATCATGTTCGGGGAAAGATCACGGGTGATCTCTCGCCTTACACGGCACTTAGTTTAAATATCATGCCCAGAGATCTGGACGTGATGATCTTCGGAGGACAGGCAAATGTTAATCAAGATCAGGTTTTCGATATTGCTGGTGTTGATGCTGGGGCCTATTCAATTAATCTGCTGGGCATGGAGAACGGAGTAGGCCGGGCAATTGCCCATCTTGACGTCGAGGTAAGCAAGCGCGATCTGAACAACTTAGCAATTGATGTGCCCCCACGGGCTACGCTTAATGGACGGCTTCAGGTCCAGCGGAAGTCGACCAGGGAAAAGGAGCCCATCGATTTCGGCCCTACGCAAATCTACTTGACGAGCGCGGAGGACTCAAACTTCGGCGCCATTCCGATCTCTGAAGTGGAGCCAAACGGCCGGTTTATTCTAAAGGACATTCTCCCGGGCAAATATTATCTAAACATTAGGGGCGGACCGGAGTCGGCATACCTTAGTTCGGTTCGCCTGGATGGCAGAGAGGTCTTGGGAAGCGAACTCGACTTGCTACACGACTCATCCGGCGAGCTGGAAGTAACTTTTAGTGACGGCGCGGGGGAGATCGATGGAACGGTGCAAATGCGTCCTACAGCCTCGCGTACCCCGGGTACCGCTCCCGAGCCTGGGGTATCCGGCGTATCGGTTGCTCTTATTCCGGCTGTTCGGAATGCGGATGGTTCAGGAGTCGTTTTCTCCGTCGCTGATCTCAACGGAGTTTTTACCATGAAACGCCTCGCACCGGGTCGTTATTTTGCTTACGCATTCGAACGATTCAAAGCGGAACTGCTCGAGAACCCCAATATCTTCAAAGAGCTCGAAAGCAAGGGAACCGAAATAACGCTTAAGGAGAGCGAGCAAAAGCAACTTCAGTTAGTGCCGCTTTCAGCCGATGAGTTCACCGCAATGCTTGTCCGCCGGGGCTTGCTCGATCAGTAAATAAACGGAGGCCGATTCTTGGCGGCATTACTCCGCCGGTCGGAACCTCGCTACGACCCCTCTTCCTTCTCGCAAACCAGCTTCATATTCGTTCCGCCCTTCGGCGTGCTGATGTGACTGGTGGTGATCAGTGTTTTGCCGTCATCGGAGAGTTCATAACGGTCTTCAATCACTTCCTCCTCGCCGTTCGACAGCTTAAGTACGGTCCGGACATTCAGAGCCGGGCCATCCCAAAATGTTTTGCTGGTGGCCTCGTGGTTATTGATGATGTTGGTTGAAGGCGAACCATCGAGAAAATAGCTCACGTCGGCGCTCTTTGTAGTGGTTCCAGTGGTCTGAACCGTGTGGATGTTGATTGTGTCCTTGTGCTGATCAATAACGCGCACAATCATATCCGGCATCGCAGCATGAGCGAAATCGCTCTTATCTTTCACCATGCGCCAGCGGCCGGAGAAATTGGGGTGCGTGGGAGTGGTAGTGTCCTGCGCAAAGGCCGCCGCGCAGGATAGCACCAGCGTAAGAAAAATGCGTCTAATCATTTCCTCGAAAGAAGAACAATCAATATAACCAAAGCAACCGCCAGAACACCCATAACAATAAAGAAGATAACCAGATTATTCTTTTTTTGCGGCGCTGGCGCGGCGGAAGGCGAAGGCGGCGGAGGTATTTTTATCGCAGCGGGCGATTGGAAGTGCATGGGTGGGGGCGCGGCTGCCGGAATGTGCGGACCGCCGACGTTCGCCGAGGCCGATCCCAGGGGACTCGAAGCGGATAATCCGCCCGCGCCGGCGTGCGCCGATGGCGGTGGAGGAACATGCAACCCCTGCATCAGGTTCGGAGGCGTCACGTTCACCTGCGCCTTCGGCAACGGAATACTGCCCGGTCCGCCTGCGCCCGGGGGAGTTCCGCCACTGGCTGCATGCGGAGGCGGCGCATTCGTGGCCGCTTGCGAAAAGCCTGACATCACCAGCGTGTATTCGCTGGGCCCTCGGGCAGGCGAAGACGGAGGCGGCGCGCCCGGCGGCACCGGCTGCACGGGCCCGGGACTGCCCAGCAGCGGGTCGTCCGTAATGGGCGGTGGCGCTGCGGCCACACTCGAGGGTTTTTGAACGGGTGGCGCTTCGCCCCCCGAACCAAAGATGCGCGTGTATTCACCCATCGGTTTGGCCGCAGGTTCCGGAGCCACCGGCTTCGATTCGGAAAACATGCCGCCCGCAGCCGGAGCAAACGGATCGCGCGGCGTGCCCGCTGCAGCGGATGGCGAGGGCAACGGCGCGCTCGGACCGGGAGCGGATCCAGCTTGCATGAACAGGCGCGTGAACTCGCCGGGCTCAGTTGATTTGGGGGGGGGCGCGGGCGGTGGCGATAACGGCGTGTTCGGGCGCTGCACAAAACTCGTTCGCGCCAGGTCGGGATTCGACGGCCGCTCGCCAGTTCGCCCCGGTTCAGCCGCAGGTTTTCGCTCGGGTGGGGGCGCCGCTTGAAAGAACCGTGTGAATTCGCCAGGCTCAGCCTTGGGTTTCGGTGCTGGAGGCGTAGCAGGTTTATCGAGGGAAGACTTATCGAGCGCAGGCGGCGCTTCTCTCTGAGCCGCCGCCGTGCCCGCCATGAAGATCCGCGTGAACTCACCGGGCTCCTGCTTGGCAGCCGCAGGATTCGCTGCCGGTTGCGGTTTCGCTTCGGGCGGCGTAGGAATCTGCGGGTCCGTATCTTCGAGCGCCGAAGAACCGCCGGCGCCCGCGGGTGTAGCGGGGGCGGAACTCCCAGCAGGCGCTCCGGCTGGATGCCCACCTGCTTCATCGAGTTCCGATTGCAGCCATCTTCGCAGGAGCAGGCACTCCCGTTGCGTAGCCGTCGCGATATAGACAAATCCGTCGGTGGCTTCCACCACCTCCACTACCAGGCTGCGAGCCTTCTCCGATTGCGTCAACGCGGAAGCAAGCAGAAACGCGAGTTCCCCGGCGGCGGGGTCACCGGCGGGTATGCGATGCAGAAACACCTCGCGGCCGCTGGCTGAGTGTATCGCGCGAAATGTCTGCCAGGCGCCAGGCAGGATTTGCGTCGCCTGCTTGAATTTGCCCCCCAAGAACTCCACCGGTTCCATAAAAGTTTCTTCCTAATTCTGACATTCAGTTCGCCAGCTTGCCACTATGATAAAGAATTCGGGAAAACTCTTTAATAAGTTGTGAGACATCTTTCGAGAATCGTTTGGGCTGAAGGCATGTACCTGGGGCCGCATCATTTCCAGGCCCAAAGCCGGTATTTCGAAGACACCATACACTTCGCCACCGACTCGCTCTGGTTCTGCCCGTTCGGCCTCCTCGGCTACGAGTTGAATGCCGAAGCGCTGCGCAACGGAACCTTGCTCCTTACCCATGCGCGCGGCATTTTTGCAGACGGCTTGGCGTTCGACATGCCTGCGTCCGACCCATTGCCCGACCCGCGCCAGGTGGAGGACGCTTTTTCGCCGATATCGGATAATCTGCTCGCCTATCTGGCGGTGCCGAACCGCAAGTTGTTGGGCGGCAACTGCACGCTCGAGCCGAACGGCCTGCTCGACAGCACGCGCTTTATGGCCGAAGAGCGGCCTGTTTTCGATGAGATCACCGGCGGCGAGGAGAAGCCGGTGCGCTTCGGCCGCAAAAACATCAAGTTCTTGTTTGAAGGCGAAAAGAAGGATGGGTGGCAACTGCTTCCGATTGCGCGCATCCGGCGCGGCGGCGCAGGGCATTTCGTTTTCGACGAAAAATATATTCCCCCCGTCATTCGCATCAGTGCAGCCGAATCTCTGCTCACCATGGTGCGGCGCCTGATTGAAATCCTCACTCAGAAGAACCAGGCATTCACCGGCATTGCCAGCGGGTATGAGCGGCAGCAGACCGGAATGTCCGCCCAGCAGGTGGCAAGCTTCTGGTTCCTGCACGCAGTGAATAGCGCGCTCGCCGCGCTGCGCCACCTTTATCTCTCCAAGCAGGGCCATCCCGACGAACTGTTTACTGAGATGCTGCGCCTTGGCGGCGCGCTGTGTACTTTTGGGCTCGGCTCTTCGCCTGCCGATCTGCCTCTATACGATCACGTTAACCTGCAAACCTGTTTTGAAGCACTCGACAATCACATTCGCGAACACCTGGAGCTGGTAGTTCCCACCAACTGCATATCAATCAAGTTGGAGCCCGCCGAGCGTTACTTCTGGGAGGCCGATCTCAAGGACACCCGGCTGCTGGGTCCGTCGAAATGGTTCTTCTCCATCGCCTCCGAAATCGGAGAAGCGGACCTCATTAACGGCACTCCGGCGCTCGTCAAGGTCTGCTCCGCCCGTTTCGTGCCTGAATTGGTAAAGCGTGCGCTTCCCGGCATGCGCCTGATGCATGTGCCCAACCCGCCTTCGGCAATATCGCCGCAGATCAGCAGCCAGTATTTCAGCATCACGCGTTCCGGCCCGTGCTGGGACCATCTGCTCGAGACCAGGCGCGTGGGCATCTACGTCCCCGGCGATATCCCCAATCCGAGGCTCGAATTGCTGGTTCTGCTCGATACTCAATAATTTTTTCAATGTCCATAACACCCTCGCCGAATCCGGAAATGATGTTGAAGCGCGCAGATAATCTGGCGCTTCTCTTTCAGGAAGTCTTAACGGTCATCGTCCGCTTGCGCGCCAACCGGCAGCGTGTAACCAACCCGGATACGTTCCGCGCACAGGTCCAGAACGCGTTAAAGCTGGCCGAACAGGATGCGCTACGGCGCGGCTACACACAGGAAGACGTGCGCGTCGCAGTTTTCGCGGTCGTTGCCTTTTTGGACGAATCCATCCTGAACGCGCAAAATCCGATGTTTGCCGACTGGCCGCGGAAACCACTGCAATTGGAGCTGTTCGGAGTTCAAATCGCCGGCGAAATTTTCTTCCGCAATGTCGAACGCCTGCTTGCGCGCCAGGACTCGGAGCCCCTTGCCGACCTGCTCGAAGTGCACCAGCTATGCCTTCTGCTCGGCTTCCGGGGAAAATACGGCGCCACCGGTGGCGGGGAAATCCGCAGCATCCTGGCTCAAATAGAGGAAAAGATTCGCCGGATTCGCGGCGTTGCGCAGCCCCAATGGAAACTCCAGCCGGAGATCGTCGTGTCTCCGCGTGACCGCTGGATCCCCATATTGCGCTGGGTCCTCGTCGGCTGCATTGTGGTTGCCTTGATTCTGTTCGGGGCATTCAAGTTTTCGTTGTCTTCCTCGACCGGCCAGTTAAGCACAATCGCTGCCGGAGCGAGCCGCTAGAGGATACGGATGAGACTCTCACGCACGGCTCGGACTGTGATTGCGGTTGTCATTCTGGTTGTCTGGTTGGTGGTGGCTTGGCTTCTGGGCACATGGCTGCATCTGAATTCGCCGGCAATCTGGGTTCTACGCATCGGCTTATGGGCCATCGGGCTCGCGGGCTTCATCGGTTATCTGCTGCTGCGGCCCAAAGAGGCAGAAGGCGCCCACGAGACAGGGGCGGCAAATACGGAAATCGATTTCGCCTTCAATGAAGCCTCAAAGCGGATGCGCGCCGCGCGCGCCATCAGGCAGCTCGGGGCGATGCCGGCCATCTTCGTCATCGGCGATGCCGGCTCTGCTAAAACCAGCGTAATTGCCAAATCCGGATTGGAGCCGGAACTGCTCGCCGGGCATGCCTACGATAACTACGTTGTTGCGCCTACGCGGGCGCTGAACCTGTGGTTCGCAAACAATACGCTGCTGATCGACCCGGCGGGCCATGTTGTGGCCGATGCCCCCAGCCGGCGCAAGCTGTTTCGAAAATTTTTTCCCGTACGATTAAACGCCGTGATGGCCGGAGGCTTACCGCCCGCGCGCTCGGTAGTTGTCACGCTCGATTGCGATATCTTTCTACAGCCGGGAGCGGCAGAAGCGCTGGCTGCCAAGGCGCGCCAGTTCCAGGCCGTGCTGACGGAGCTTGCGCAGATACTCGGATCCAGCTTCCCGGTTTACGTACTGTTTACCAAGGCCGACAAGATCGGCTATTTCCGCGATTACGTCGAAAATCTCACGGAAGCGGAAGCGACCGAGATCTTCGGCGCGACTCTGCCTTTGCAGAACCAGCAGCAGGGCGTCTACGTAGACCAGCAGAACCGGCGCCTGACAGATGCTTTCCAGGAACTCTATCGATCGCTGTGCGATAAACGCCCGGCGTACTTAGCGCGCGAACACGATCCCGCCAAGCTGCCCAACGTCTATGAATTCCCGCGCGAGTTCGGCAAGCTGCGCACGCTTCTCGTGCAGTTTCTGGTTGATCTGTGCCGGCCCAGCCAACTGGGCACCAGTCCTTTTCTGCGCGGTTTCTATTTCACCGGCGTGCGGCCGGTCACGGTGGCCGATCTCGCTCCTGCGGCGGCCCAGGTGGCTACTCATCAGGAGCAGCCGATCGACGCTGGCGCCACACGTATCTTTAATCCCGGCATGAAGGGCGCCCCGCTTGCCGATGTCCAGCCCGGACTTCAGGTCGGCCAGCGCAAAGTGCCGCAGTGGGTCTTCTTAAGCCACTTGTTCTCTGACGTGATTCTGGCTGATCGGCCTGCCACCACGGTCACGCAGCGCAATGTGAAGGTGAACGTCGCGCGCCGCATTCTGCTCGCCGCAGCATCCGCCTTGATCTGTGCGCTGGCGGTCTGGTGGATCGTGTCGTTTACCAACAACAATGCCCTCGTGCACGGCGCTATCAACGATGCCCAAACGGCGCAGGCCGATAACCTGATTGCAGGCCAGCTCGCCTCAGCCAATTCCTTGGAGCATCTCACGAATATCAAACGCACGCTGGCACAGCTAAATAACTACCAGCAGAACGGCGCGCCCTGGAGCTACCGGGTATTTCTGTACAGCGGTAATTCGATTCGCGAACCGCTGCGAACCCTGTACTACAGCCTGTTTCGCAAGCTGCTGCTTGCTCCCACGCAAAACAATCTCGTTCAGATTTGCGACAAGCCCGATTCAGTCGGGAACTCCGATTATGTCTATGACAGCCTGAAGTCGTATCTCATTACGACGCAATATGCAAACAAGGTGAGCACAATGCCAACGCTGGCATCCGTGCTGCTGGAGCGGTGGCAACGCGGGCAGGCGGCGACGAAAACGCAGCAGGATCTGGCGCTCGAAAATTTTCAATTCTTCACCCAGGATCTGGCGCAGGGCAATCCGTATCCGGCCGCTTCCCGGCCCGACGAAAATGCCGTGTCCACTGCGCGTGAGTATCTGAAGAACTACAACCAGGAAGCTCACATCTATCAGATGATGCTCGTCGACGCAGGCCACGGTTTAAAACCCATCAACTTTAATCAGGACTATCCGGATTCGCGCGGCATTGTGATCAACGGGTATCCGGTTGACCCGGCCTTCACGAAGAACGGCTCTGATAATTTCACGAAAGAACTGGGCGATCCAAAGCGCTATTTCAGCGGTGAAGAATGGGTGCTGGGACCCTCTGCCGCACCGCCCAAATCCGCTAAGGACCTGAAGCAGGAATTCGCGGATATGTACAGCAAGGACATGATTCAGAAGTGGCAAAACTATCTGAATGCCACGAGCGTGGCGCCTTACGTGAGCTTGCCGGACGCCGTCAATAAGCTCGAGAAGATGGGCGGCGGCCAGTCGCCCCTGATGCGCGTGCTCTGCGTTGCTTCCGATAACACGTCGAAAATTAGCAGCGCCAGAAATGCCTTCCAGCCGCTCGAAGTAGTGACTCCTCCCGGCTGTCTGGACCAGCCCATGAGCGCGAATGCAACCAGTTACCTCGGCAGTCTCATTGCGTTGCAGGGCGTGTTGAAGCAGGTTGCATCTGCGCAACCGCCGGACTCCAACGCGGTGAACACCGCCAAACAAAACGCCATTCAGGCCGAAGGAGAAGTCACCAAGCTGTCTGCTACCTTTAAGCCCGATTCGCCGGTATTCGGCAAAACCGTCCAGCTCCTAAAAGATCCCATCACCCGTGTCAATGCGCTGCTCGAAGGGGAAGCGGGCGCTCCCGCCAATGCCGGCGCTCAGGGCGTTTGCGCCTTAATGAACCCGATGCTGGCGAAGTATCCTTTCAATCCTGCCGCCAAGGTGGATGCAACCCTCGATGAGCTCAACCAGATCCTAAGCCCGCAAAGCGGCCAGCTTTGGCAATATGTGAACGGCCCGCTGAAACCGTTTGTGACGCTCGCCGGTAGTGACTACATCGCCAATCCCGCGCAACAGAAACCCGCCATCACGCCGGCTTACCTGCGTTTTCTGAACAAGGCCAAGCGCTTGACCGATGCTGTTTACAAAGGCGGCGCTACTCCGAACCTGACGTTTTCCATGCAGCCGGTCGCAGCCCAGGACCTCGATCACGTCACGCTCACGATCGACGGAACCACCCTTTCGGCGGATCCCAAACAGGGCGTATCGAAAACATTCTCCTGGCCGGGTACGGTGCAGAATGCCATTCTGCTGGCCCGCTACGGGAACTCATCTGCGGATTTCACGATATTCGACAGGCCAGGCCTGTGGGCCATCTGGCACGTGCTCGACACCGCGCAGCAGATCTCCGCCTCGGGTAGTCAGTACATCGTGCAGTGGACACAGGAAACGGCAGCCGGTCCCACGAAAGTGAACGGCCATGTCTTGGTCATCCCGTTTTCACTCGATGCGCAAGGCTCGCAGATTTTCAGCCGCGGCTACTTTGCCGATATGAAATGCTTGAGCCGAGCGGTGCAGTAGTTCGCGTTCGGCCTCAATATTCAGCTATAACCAGCGTCAACTCATCGGTCATATCGCTGCCCCAGTAATACCGGCCGAGTTTCAGATCTCGCTCGTCCGGGTCTCTCGGCGATTCATGATCGATGTCGGAGCCGCGGTAATCGTCTAGCTTAAAGAAAAACGATTTCTGCCGCACCAGGTACTTGTAATCGTGTCCGATCGAGACCAGAATCGGCCGTGGCTGCCCGTTCCAGGTCCCTTGCGCCCGATACGCCTCGTCTGTGAGATAGTTCGATAACGCGAACATCGAGCGCCTCAGGGCGGTAACCTGCCCGCCCACCGCCACGGCTTTGTGCACCGGCGCCAGTTCAACGGGCAGGGTTGTGGGAATTATCAGGCACGGGTCCGCCGGCCCGATATCTTTCAGTTCCAGGGCGCATGGAATCACAATCTTTGGCGGCACCAGAATCTTGCGAAGTAACTTGAGGTCGACGGCCTGCTGGTAGAAGTTCTCTCCGTTGGGTCCCGTTAACTTCAGGCCGTACTTCTGCTGCAATTCGGCAATGGTGGCGCGATCTTTCTCAAGCGCTTCGGCGCGGCCTTTCATCCATAATCCCCTGGAGCGTCCGGGCTGCCCTAAGGAGCCATCACCAGCACTTTGAAGCTGCCTGGAACCATCTTCGGCCGTGGGCGCGGATTCTCTGTTGTGGGTGCGGGCGCTGGGCCCATTTCCGCATCCGAAAGATATATCTTGTGCGTTTGCGTATCGAGCGCCATAGTGCGCGCGCCCCGCTCGGTCTTGGCGTTTTCAACTAACGTGAACTTGTCGGGTGATTCCTCTTTGATCACGCTGAGCGTGGCGTCCTGGCCATTCGAGGCGAAGGCCAGCTTCGTGCCCGGATCGAATGCGGCGGCGTCCGTTCCCGCGCCGGTGGGCACCGTTGTGATCACTTTGCCGGAATCCGCGTCGACCACTGCCATCACCTTGTTCTCACAGACGGGGAAAAGGCGCCGGTTCTTGGCGTCAATGGACAGGCCCGAGGGTGAATCGCACTGTGGTCCGATGGGCCAATGATGCTTGACTTCGAGTGTCTTGGAATCGAACTGAACGATCTCGCTTCGATCCTCGATGTTTACATATACGTTGCCGTTGCCGTCGGTTGCCGGAAACTCGGGCTTGCCGCCGAGCGGGATAGTACCCGCAACATTGCCATCTGCGGCATCGATCGCCGTCATGTCTTTGCTTCGACCATTGAATGCAAACACGCGCTTGCTGTAGGGATCGTAAAGAATGCCGTCAGGGTTCTGTCCGGCTTTCACCGTAGTGGTGACGGCGAGCGTTTTGATATCGAACACGGTCACCTGGTTGTCGCGCCCATCGCTGATGAAGCCGCGCTGCAGATCATCGGCAATGGCGATGCCGTGCACACCATTAGTTCCCGGAATTTTGCCTACAACTGTTTCAGTATTGAGATCGATCACATCGACTTCAGTACCGTGTGACACATAAAGCCGGCGATTGGGCGAGTCAGCGTAGAGATAATCCCAACCCCCCTCCCCGCCAATGGAAATGCTCTTGACGAGCTTGTAGGATGTCGCGCCGAATAGCAGGAAAGCAAACGCCGAACCGATCAGAACCCTTCGTGGAATGTTGTTCATGGCCGTTGTAAGTTAGCTCTGGCGCGCCCGGAGAGGCTCGAACTCCCGACCTATTGATTCGAAGTCAATCGCTCTATCCAACTGAGCTACGGGCGCGCGTGTACGTTCATTATACGGGTGCGAACATTGAATCGGGACGCCTGCGCGAACTCACACCATGACTGCTCCCACGGAAAACGAAGTCAAAATTCGCCTTCAGGATAGGGCCGCCGCGCTTCGCCGCATTCACGCTGCCGGATTCCACGAAGCCGAACCGCGCCAATTCGAAGCCAATACACTCTATGACACGCCCGATCACCGGCTTCGCGACCAGCAAATGCTATTGCGCGTGCGGCAGGCCGGCAAAAAGTCTCTCGTCACCTGGAAAGGTCCAGGCGTTCCCGGCCCGCACAAAAATCGCCCCGAAATCGAAACAGTCGTCGGCTCGTCCGAAGCCATCTCACAAATTTTTCGCCATCTCGGCTTCGAACCCGCTTTTCGATACGAGAAGTACCGCACCGAATTCAAGCGCAATTCCGAGCCCGGCGCCATTACTGTAGATGAAACTCCCATCGGCGACTTTCTGGAACTGGAAGGCCCTGCGGCATGGATCGACCAAACCGCTGCGCTGCTTGGCTTTTCGCCCGGCGACTACATCCTGGACAGCTATGGGAAACTCTATATAGCGGATTGCGAACGCCGCGGAGTACGTCCCACGCACATGGTTTTCGCGTCCACTCCGGCTAGCTGAGCAAGCCGCTGTATCGCAGAACCCGCACCACTAATGAGCCGAATACATGGCTGAGACATTTATTGCCGAAGGCGTCACCGTCGAGCGCGCCATGGGCGACCTGGCGCGCGTGCGCCAGGAAATCGGCAAAGTTATTGTTGGCCAAACCGACGTCATTGACGGCGTTCTCATCTGCCTGATCGCCGGTGGGCACGTGCTGCTCGAAGGCGTTCCGGGGCTCGGCAAAACGACGCTGCTGCGAACCTTGGCGCGCGTTCTCGACCTCCGTTACTCGCGCATTCAGTTCACACCTGACCTGATGCCCGGCGACATCGTCGGCAGCATGGTAATGGAAAGTGATGAGCACGGTCACAAAAGCCTCCGCTTTCAGCCTGGGCCCGTTTTTGCGAACCTCGTTCTAGCCGACGAGATCAATCGCGCCACGCCGAAAACGCAGTCCGCGCTGCTCGAAGCGATGCAGGAGCGTACCGTCACCAGCGGTACCGCCACCTATTCGCTCGAGCCGCCGTTCCTCGTAATGGCCACGCAGAACCCCATCGAAATGGAAGGCACCTACCCGCTGCCCGAGGCACAGCTTGACCGCTTCCTCATGAAGATTCTGGTCACCTATCCCTCGCGCGACGACCTCAGCCGCATCGTGGACGTGACCACCCGTGGCGACGAATTGGAAGTCAGGAAGGTCATGGACCGGCACCAGATCGCGGACCTCAAGGTGCTCTGCAAGCAGATCATCGTGGCGCCTCATGTGCAAGACTATGCCATCGAGCTGGTGATGGCGACACAACCCGGTACGCGTCACGCTCCCGAGATCACCAACCGCTATATCCGGTACGGAAGCTCTCCTCGCGGCGCTCAGGCCCTGATCGAGTGCGGCCGCGTCTTCGCGTTGCTCAAAGGCCGCCTGCATTTAAGCGTCGACGACGTGCTTGCCGTCGCGCCCGCCGTCCTACGCCACCGCATCATTCTCAATTTCGATGCCCATGCGGATGGCGAATCCACCGACACCATCCTGCAGAAAATTTTTCAAGGCGTGGCAGCCCGTGCCTGACTAGTTTCCATCCCAACCAAAGCAATGCCTGAACCGCTGGTTGACCGCCACTTCCTGGAAAAGCTGGAACGGCTTACCCTGCAATGGCAGAAGTCCTTTCACGGCCTGGTCGGCGGTCACAATCTGTCCCACTTTCCGGGCCCGGGCCAGGAATTCCTCGACCATCGCAGCTTCCATCAGGGCGACGACCTGCGCGCCGTCAACTGGCGCGCCTACATGCGCTTTGAAAAGCTCTTTCTCAAAATGTTCCAGATTGAGCCGCGCGTACCTGTGCGTCTGCTGCTGGACGTCAGTACTTCTATGACGGCCGGAGCCGGCCCTGGCGACTTGAACAAATTCGACTACGCCCGCAAGCTCGCCGCCGCGCTCGTCTACGTCGGCCTCGTGCATCTGGACAGCATTCTCATCCAGCCATTCTCTTCCCGGCTGCGCGATCCGTTCTTATGCAGTGGTGGCCGCCACCGTTTCCAGCCGGCAGAAAATTTTTTGCGCGCGCTCACCCCTGAAGGAAAAACGGATTACTTCGAGACCGCCCGCCAGTTCCTAACCACTTACCCGCAGCGCGGGCTGGTGATGATCGTCTCCGATTTCCTCGACGATGCCGATTGCTTTCATCCGCTGCAATACATCAGCGACTTCGGACATGAACTGCTGTTGATTCAACTCTGGGGTGAAGAGGATCGCATCCCTCTAGGCAATGGGGAGCTGGAGCTTTCCGACGCGGAAACGGGCGCTCAACTCAGAATCGCCCTCGATGATCGCGCGCGTCTCGACTACACCGCCGCCTTCGACGCGCACGCGACCGAGTTGAAGAAACTGGCTCTGCGCAACGGCGGCCGCTACGCCGGCTTCTCAACTCATCTCGCCATTGAAGATGCCATGTTTGGTCCCATGACCGTTGCTCAAGTGAACTGAGAGCTGTATGTTTTTCCTCAATCTCACGGCCGGTGAATTCTTGGCGCTGTTCGCTGCACTTGGCGGCTTGATCACCGCGCTTTATCTGCTCGACCGCGCCAAGCGCAAGAGAGTAGTTTCCACATTGCGCTTTTGGACTTCGGCCATCACAGCCGAGGAAAAACACACGCGCCGGCGGATGCATGATCCCTGGTCGCTTGTTCTTCAGCTAGTTGGGCTGGCGCTATTGCTGCTGGCAATCGCTCAACTGCAATGGGGCACGCGCGAAAGTAAGCAACACGATCACGTACTTCTGCTCGATACTTCTGCCTGGTCGGCTGCCACCCAAGGCCCGGCTGGAGAAAACGGCGGCCGCATCATCGATCGCGAGAAGGATTTGGCCCTCGCCTACCTGGCTGCTATTCCGCGCCGTGACCGCGTCATGCTCGTGCTCGCCGATGCATTGACCACCCCGGTGACGCCGTTTACCACCGACCGGGCACAGTTTCGCGCCGCCCTGGCCGAAGCTACACCAGGTTTTTCCGCGCTCAACATTCAGCAAGCAATCTCCTATGCTCAACAGGCGCAGACGTGGTCGGGCGGGCAGCCAGGCGAGATTGCCTACATTGGTCCCAAACTGGCTGAATCTGGCGATCTTGCTCTGCGCGATATCCCGAACTTCAGAGTGCTCACTGTTCCATTGAGCCGCAACAATGCCGGCATCTTAGGCTTGGCCGTGAAGCGCAGCGAAGAGGCGGGCGATGAGTGGCAGGCCACCGTGACAGTTAAAAATTACGGGGCTCAGCGCCGCACTGTTCGCATCAAAACTCGCTTCGGGAATACCGTGTTCGCGCCCCGGCTTCTGAATCTTGCGCCGCAGCAGGAGACCGCTGCTGAATATGTTTTCGTCACCAACACAGGCGGTGAGTTATCTGCCGAACTCGATCCCCCGGATGTGCTGGCCAGTGACAACAAGGCCTCAATCGCGCTGCCGCGCAACGGGCTGTTGCGTGTCGCCGTCTATACCGCTCGCCCTGGGATTCTGCGGCCGCTTCTGGAGGCAAATCCGCGCATATCGGCGCAGTTCTACAATCCGGCTCAATACCAACCCAAGCCCGGCGCGGACGTCATGCTGCTCGATCAAATCTCGCCGCCCAAGCCGCCGGCCATTGCCAGCCTTTGGATTCAACCAGCCCGCGACGCCTCGCCGTTACCCGTCATCGATGTCCTCGAAAACGCGCCCATTACGAACTGGAATGCCGGTACCGCGCTGGGCAGCGGCCTGCATACTACTGAGGCGCGCCTCAGCAGCACCGAAGTCTTTCAGACGTTTGAAGGCGACATCACGGTTGCGAGCGCCGGCGCCGCAGCCGTGGTTGTAGCACGGCCGGCTGCTTCCGGCCGCCCCAGAATCGCTCTCATTGGCTTTGATCCGCTGGCAGGCGAAATGAAATTTCAGGTCACCACTCCGCTGCTGTTTGCCAACCTGCTCCACTGGCTCTCGCCGGAATCCCTGCGGGCTTTGGATCTCTCCGCTGCTCGCGTCGGCTCCGCAACCATTGCGCTCGATGCCAGTGAGCATGCCGATCAGATCCACATCACCACGGATAACGGCGAAGCGGTTCCGTTCACCATACACGATCACGCCCTCCAGCTATTCACTGGCCGCCCGGCCATCGTTTACATCACCTCGTACGATCGCGAGCGCGTGCTCTCGCTAACTCTACCGGATGTGGCCGAGCACGAATTCCAGCCTCCGCGCAATTCAGCCGCCGGTGTGCCGGTGCCTGCAAACTGGGTATCGAATTCAGTAACTCTCTGGCAATGGCTGGCTGTTTTGGGAGCTTTCACGCTGGTTGTTGAATGGCTGCTCTTCGGCCGCCGGCGCAGCAGGAAAAGCAGCGCTGCCGCCGCTTCACGCCGCACCACCGCACCGCCTCACGCGCGTGAAGAAAGGGAGCTGGTATCCCGATGAGCTTCACTCATCCGTTCATTCTCTTCCTGCTGGTTGCTCCGCTTGCCTGGCTGGTGTGGCTGTGGCGAACTTCCATCCACCGTGCAGGACTGCTTCTCAAAGGACTAGCCCTGGCCGCGATCGTCATCGCTCTGTCGGAACCCACCACCACAGTGCCGCGAACGCGTGTTGGGGCTGTCGTGCTGGTGGATACCTCGGCCAGCATCACGCGTGGAGACCTGGATCGCGCAGCTTCCCTCATCGTTGAAATGC
The DNA here is from genome assembly GCA_021324185.1 of Terriglobia bacterium. GTDB lineage: Bacteria > Acidobacteriota > Terriglobia > Bryobacterales > Bryobacteraceae > Bog-105. Next base: position 79,024 of record JAJPJN010000097.1, read on the forward strand.
AGCGTCACCGGCATGGCAACTGGATAAAGGTGGTGCCCTTCGCCGGCCAGCCCCGGCCGCTTTCGCGTCGCGAAACCACGGGCGATCTCCGGCTCCTCAACACGGCCAACGAGTCCGGCAACAGCACCAATATCGAAGCCGCCCTCACAGGCAGCATGTCCGCCATCCCCAGCGGTTACATTCCGCGGCTGGTGCTGCTCAGCGACGGCAACGAGAACGAAGGCAGCACTGCTCGCGCGATTGCTGAGCTGCAGCGCCTCCACGTCCCGGTAGATACCATTCCCTTGGCCGGCCGGCAGAACAACGGCTTCCGCCTCGAATCCGTTTCAATGCCGCATCAGGCATACGCTGGCGAGCAGATTCCCATCGACCTCACCATCGATTCGCCGCAAGACGTGCAGGCCACGGTAACGATCTCTGCCGAAGGCAAAGACCTGGGCAGCAATCCCGTCGATCTGAAATCGGGCGCTAATCTGGTCCGCATTCATGCACGGGTTAATTCGAGCGGAGCCACCTCTATTTCCGGCACAATCGCCGCCCCGCAATTGGGCGACATTCCCTTTGAACAGGCGATCGAGCTTCGCCGCGCCAAAATTATGTATCTTTCGCAGGACCCGCCCGGAACCGAGGCAAATCTGCTGCAGGCATTTGCTGAAGCCGATTTCGATATCACGCGCGAGACCGCGCTGATCGACAAAGATCTAAGCGGCATTCAGCTCGTCATCCTGAACAATCTGGATCTGAACATCCTCACGCCCGCGCAGAAGAGCCGCCTCGATCAGTACGTCAAAGATGGTGGCGGCTTGCTCCTCATCGGTGGCGAGCGGCAGGTCTACAAGGAGGACAAGCAGATGGATGCGCTGGATAACGTCCTGCCCGCTAAGCTGGCGCCGCCCAAAGCGCCTGAAGGCACATGCGTTGCGCTCATCATAGATAAATCGTCCTCTATGGAGGGCAGAAAGATTGAACTCGCGCGCCTTTCCGCCATTGGCGTCGTCGATCATTTGCGGCCCATCGATAGCATCGGCGTGCTGATCTTCGATAACTCCTTTCAATGGGCGGTTCCCATGCGCCGCGCGGAAGACAAATCGCTAATCAAGCGACTGATTTCGGGCATCACTCCGGACGGCGGAACACAGATCGCTCCCGCCTTGGCCGAAGCTTATAAGCGCGTCCTGAACTCGAAAGCGATTTATAAGCACATCGTGCTGCTCACCGACGGCATCTCCGAAGAAGGCGACAGCATGGATCTAGCCAAGGAAGCTCTCCAGCACCAGATCACCATTTCCACCGTCGGCTTGGGCCAGGATGTAAACCGCTCTTATCTCGAGAAGGTGGCTGCTACCGCCGGAGGAAAAAGTTATTTCCTGAATGAGCCGCAAGGCTTGGAGCAGATTTTGCTGAAAGATGTTCAGGAATATAGCGGCTCGACGGCCGTCGAAAAGCCGCTCAGCCCGATCGTCGAAAACGATGCGGAAGTTCTGCGCGACGTGCACATGGACGCCGCGCCGCCCTTGAAAGGATATGCCCGTTACGTCGCCAAGCCCGAAGCCGAAACCATTCTGAGCATCGATGCCGAAAAGAAAGACCCGCTCTACGTCCGCTGGCAGTATGGCCTCGGCCGCGCAGCAATTTTTGCCTCTGATGCCAAGAGCCGCTGGGCAGAGAACTGGATCGGCTGGCCCGGATTCGACAAATTCTGGATCAATGTTTCTCGAGATCTGTTAACCGAAGCCGGCCGCAGCGAAGCGAGCGCGCAATTCGATGCTGCCAACGACGACATCCTGGTGACTTATCGCCTCGGCGCCGGTGTGACCGAGCCCGCCACCGTACCGGCCATCTACGTCCTGGGCCCGAACGGTTTTCAAAAGCCGATTGAGGTGCAGCGCATCGCGCCCCGCCTGTATTCCGGCCGCCTTCACGCCGGCATCGCGCGGGGCCTCTTCCGCATTCGTCCGGTTGAAGAAAGCAGCGCTTTCCCGGAAGTCGGATTGTACCGGCAGCAGGAAGAGCTGCAGGAATACGGCGCAAATGAAGCCCTATTGGCCCGCATCTCGGCCCTCACTGGCGGCCGTTTTCGGCCCTCGCCCGATGCAATCTTCGATTCCGGCGGTCGCACTACTTACACCAAATGGCAGCTTTGGCCGGCATTTCTGGCTTTAGCCATCGCGCTCAATATCGCCGAGCTCATCGTACGAAAGTGGAGCGGCATTCGTGGAAGGTTCCGCCGTACCTGACCTCATATCCGCTCCAGGTGCACGACAGCTTCGAAGTGATACGTCTGCGGAAAAAGGTCCACCAGCGCCAGCCGTGTAATCCTATACGCACCGAGCAGTTTCCCGGCATCGCGCGCCAGCGTCGATGGATCGCAGCTAATGAGCTTCAACAACGCAGGCCGGAGCCGCAACAATTGCTCCGTGGCTGCATTCCCTAAACCCGCTCTGGGCGGGTCGGCGATAATCAGCTCGGGCGCTCGCTCCAGGCCCGCCAAGAAGTCTTCCGCTGAACCTCGTGTCGTCTGTAAACGAAGTCCGGCCGCGCCCGCATTCGCCTCCAGATCCCGATAAGCAGGCCCGCCCCGCTCTACCGCATGAACCTCCTCAAATCGTTGTGCAAGCCCGAGTGAAAACAGCCCGGCGCCCGCGTACAGATCAATCGCGCTGCGCCCTCGCACCTCACCGAGCACTTCCGCCACAAGCTGCTCGATCAAAAACCGGTTCACTTGAAAAAAGGAACCGCGGCTGATGCGAAACGCCTGCCCCGCAGCGTGATACTCGATCGGCCCGTGAGCGAGGCCATCTAAAAACGTGCCGCACCATTCAAAAAAACGTGCCGCCACTGGTCGCAGCGAATCCAAAATGTTCAACTGAATGTCGTTCTCATTCGTAAAAACTTCGAGCGAACGCAGAAAATCCGGCCATTCCGGCCGCGTTACCGCCCATGCCAGTTGACCGATCACCTGATTCAGCTTGGGCGACGAGATCGGGCAGTGATCAATGGCGCAGAGATCGCGCGATCCGGCCCGGTGAAATCCCATCTGCCCGTCGGTAAAGTGCAATTGGATGCGATTTCGGTACTCCCACGGCGGACCCGCAATAACCTGTATCTCGCCGTCATACTGGATTCTGCCCAGTCGCGCCAGTGTCTCCCGCAGTATCGCCTGCTTTTGAGCAAGCTGAAATGCGTATTCGGCGTGCTGATAGTCGCAGCCGCCGCAGTTTCCAAAATATTCGCAGCGCGGGGTAACTCGTTCCGGCGCGTGCTCCAGAATTTCTATGTCGCGCCCGCGCAGCAGCCCTGCTTTCACCTCTTGCGTGCGCAGCGCTACCAGTTCGCCCGGCAAGACGAACGGCGCAAGCAGTACTTGCCCCTCAATGCGAGCCAGTCCTTCGCCTCCATACACCAGCTTTTCGATCCGCACTTTGCTCAACTCTGCGGATATTTTTTTATCGTTCAGTTTGCGCCATCCCTTACCATGAAGATTTCCAACACCAGAAGATTTCCACTCAATGAAAGCACGAGTTCTCTCGGGCGTTCAGCCCAGCGGTCAACTGCACATCGGTAATTATCTCGGAGCCCTCAAAAATTGGGCCGAGATTCAGAGCCGCTACGAAAGCATTTTTTGCATCGTCGACCTGCATGCCATCACCACCTATCAGAACCCGGCGGAGCTTTCGGCCAAGATCAAAGAAACCGCCGCTCTGTTTATCGCAGCCGGAATCGACCCCGAGCAGTCGTGGATTATGGTCCAATCCACCGTTCCCGGACACGCCGAACTTGCCTGGCTGCTCACCTGCGTAACTCCCCTCGGCTGGCTCTATCGCATGACGCAATTCAAAGTCAAAGCAGCTCAGCAGGAGACCGTAGGCGACGGCATACTGCAATACCCGGTCCTGATGGCCGCCGATATCCTCATTTACCAGGCGAGCATCGTCCCGGTGGGTGAAGATCAGTCGCAGCATCTCGAACTCACCCGTGATATCGCGCAGCGCTTCAACTCCCTATACGGCGAGACCTTCGTGATGCCCGCTACTCATCTGCCTTCGGTGGGTGCGCGCATCATGGGGCTCGACGATCCCACTCAAAAAATGAGCAAGTCTGCCAAAGGCGCAGGGCATGCGATCGCGCTGCTCGATGATCCCAAAGTCATTCAGAAGAAAATCATGCGTGCCACCACCGATTCCGAACCCGCTGTCGATCCGGCCAAAATGGGCGCCGGCATTGCCAATCTGCTGGCCATCGCGCAGGCCTGCGATCCTTCCATCACAAAAGAAACTGTTGCGGGGATGCGCTACGGCGATTTCAAAAAACTCGTTGCCGCCGCCGTGATTGCCCGTCTAGAGCCGCTTCAGCGCCGCTATCGCGAGATAACTGCCGATCCTGGCTATCTGGAGGCCGTCCTCAAACGCGGCCGGGAGCATGTGCTGCCCATCGCCGAAGATACTGTGCAGAAAACCAAGCACGCCATGGGCCTCCACATCTGACCAGCACCACCCGGAGATAAAATAGTGCTCGTAGAGGAACGCCATCTTTGTTTGCGCTGTTGTGTTTGGCGTCGCTTTTTGCAAATGGCGGGCAAGCAAATCCGCAGGCGGGCGGTCTGTCGGCGGCGGGTCTCCAGGCTTTAGATCGCCAGGATTACCGCCAGGCCGAGGAGATCTTTTCGAAGCTGGCCGCGGCCGATCCAAAAGATTACTCGGCATTGTTCAATCTCGCGCTGGCCGAATCTGCGCTCAAGCAAGACGATCAGGCCGCCCGGCACTACCAACAAGTCCTCACTCTCAAGCCGGGGCTGTACGAAGCGGAACTCAACCTGGGCATTCTCGAGGTCCGCGGCCATCATCCCGCCGAAGCGATTCCTCTTCTGCAGGACGCCGCAAAGCAGAAGCCCGCGCAGGCACGCCCGCAGCGATACCTTGGCGAGGCTCTTCTCGCAACCGGCAACAACACGGCTGCGGCCGATGCCTTTCGCGCCGCCCTCGCGGCTGATCCCAAACAGGCCGTTGCCGAATTAGGACTGGGGCAAAGCCTCGCGCATGACGGCAAACTCGATGAAGCTCTGGCCCACTACCAGAAAGCAGTTGCGCTCGACCCGAACCTCAAGTCGTACCTGCTTGAAATCGCCGGCTATTTTTCCAAGGCCAATCGCCCGCAGGATGCCATCTCGCTGTTAACGCAGTTCCCCAATGATCCTGGTGCTTGCGAGGAACTGGGACGCATCTATCTCACTGCCAATCAACCCGCCGACGCCGTGAGAGCTTTTCAGACAGCCGTTGCCGCCTCGCCCACTTCGGCGAACCGGCTCGCTTTGGCCACTGCTTATCTCAGGAATAACCAGCCTGATCTCGCTGCGCCGATCCTGGAACAGGAGCTCGCCGCACATCCCAGCGATTACGATCTGCATATGGCCGTCGGCCGCATCTACCGGGATCGCCGCAATTTCGCCGAGGCCGGCCGGCAGTTTGTCGCCGCCGCCGGATTGAAGCCCGATTCAGCCGAGGCCTGGAAGGAAGCCGCCACCGCGTTCGTCCTCGGCGAGCAATATCCGGAAGCTCTCGCTGCACTGGATAAAATTCACTCGTTGAACGCCGATACCGCGGGCGATTACTTCTATCGCGCCATCGTTTACGATAAGCTGCGCCAGCCCAAGCCCGCTTTGGAAATCTATCGCAAGTTCCTCGCCTTGAGCGGCGGCAAGTTTCCCAATCAGGAATTTCAGGCTCGCGAGCGTAGTAAGCTTCTCGAACGGGAGTTGTCGCGATGAGCGCGCGTCTCAATTTCCGCTGCCTGTTGGCTGCCGCCATCTTCTTTTTGCTTGCTGCCGGGGCCTCCGGCGCGCAATCGCTCATTTCGGAAATCAAAGCCGAACACGATCCCGCCCGGCGCGCCGAAAAAGCGCTAGAGTTCGCTGATGCCGCCTTCAACAACGCGCACGATTTCTATAGCAAAGGCCAGATCCACAAGGGCGATGCAGAACTCGAAAACATGATGGCCGCCCTCGAAGAGTGCGTGTCGTCGTTGGATGTTGCCCGCAAGGCGAAATACTACAAGAAAGCGGAAATGAATGTCGCCTCGCTCCAGCGCCGCATGCAGGGATTGCTCGACGACATTGCGCTGCAGCAGCGCGGTTGGGCCGAGTACACGCAGCGCAAGCTCGACGAAGCCCACGACAAATTGCTAGCCGGAGTCATGCGTAAATAAATACCGGAGTCATGCGTAATGAAAGCTGCTTCTGTTTTAATTGCGGCCATCGCCGCAGCCTCCCTCCTCACCGCCCGCCAGGACCGGGATTTCCTCACCGCGAATGAAGTGGAACAGGTCCGTCAGGCTCAGGATCCCAATGACCGCCTTGTCCTCTATGTCCATTTCGCAAAACAGCGCATGGACCTGCTCCAGCAATATCTGGCCAAGGAAAAGCCCGGCCGCAGCATCTTCATTCACAACGCCCTGGAGGATTACTCGCACATCATCGAAGCCATCGATTCCGTCTCCGACGATGCATTGCGGCACAACCGCCCGATCGACAAGGGCACCCAGGCTGTTCTCGATGCCGAAAAAGATTTTCTAGCTCAGCTAAACAAAATTCAGGACTCGCAGCCCAAAGATCTGGATCGCTACCAGTTCGTCCTGCAAACGGCCATCGACACCACCGGCGATAGCCGCGAGCTTGCCGTGCAGGATTCGCAAAAGCGCAGTGCTGAGCTCGCCGCTTCCGACGCCAAGGAAAAGAAGACTCGCGAGGCGATGATGCCTTCCAAAGAAGTGGCTTCCCGCAAAAAAGACGCCGAAGCTCAAAGCACCGACTCCCAGCAGAAGAAGATTCCTTCCTTGTACCGGCCCGGCGAAAAGAAGGACACCCAGCCGCCCCAGTAAGGCGCTTTCCGTCCACTGCGTTCATAGCGTAAATTGAAATCAGAGACCGCGCTCCCTTGGGCCACCACCATCACCACCATCCCACCAGGACAGGATGGATGCTTCAGCTTTCCCTCGCGGCCACTCTTTTGTTCACCGCCTTCGAGGTCTTTGCCGGAGTGCGCGCTCACAGCCTCGCCCTTCTTTCCGACGCCGGCCACAACTTCACCGATGCACTTGCGCTGCTGCTCGCCGCAATCGGCCTGTACCTGCAAAACAAACCGGCCAATGATGTAAAGACCTACGGCTACCAGCGTGCCGGCGTCATTGCCGCTTTTCTCAACGCCACCACGTTAGTTGTCATCGCGTTAGTCATTTTTTGGGAGGCCGCGGGCCGCATCATTCATCCCGCAAGCATCGACGATCGTCTAATGCTCTGGGTCGCAGCCGCCGCGCTGGTGATGAACACCGCCATCGTCGTGCTGCTGAACAGTGGCGGAGAAGGCGATATCAACATTCGTGCCGCCGTGATCCATATGCTGGGCGATGCCGTGGGCGCGCTCGCGATCATTGGCGGCGCAATCGCGATTCATTACACCGGGTTCACCTACATTGACCCGATCCTCTCCATCGTCCTGGGCCTGTTCATCATCTACACGGGTTGGGATATCATCCGCGAATCGCTCAACATCCTGCTCGAAGGGCTACCCCGCGGCATTCAGCTTAGCCAGGTCACGAAAGCCATGTCGGCCGTCGAAGGCGTACTCGACGTCCACGATCTGCATATCTGGAGCTTGGGCTCGAGCACCCATGCCCTCAGTTCACACGTGCTCATCGAAGATATGCCGCCGTCTGCGAGCGCCGCCATCCTGAAAAAAATCAACCAGGTGCTCTGCGGCTTCGGTATCCACCACACCACAATTCAGTTCGAGCACATGCCTTGCGTACTCTCAGAAGACGGCTGCAAAATGACCCACGATCATAGCCATGACGGCGCGCACGACCATGGCCATGCGCACCATCATCACTGAACTATCGCTGCCCGTTTCCCGTTACACTGACCCGATTCCCGGCGCTCACTTCATGGTTGTAATTCGGGTAAGGAGGCCTGTGCGGTTTTGGTGGCGGGTTCTTTTTCAACTCGTCTAGAGCAATCGCCACGGCGCGCTCGAGCTGCGGGTCATGACCCTCCGCACAAAGTTTCGGATCCATATCGACCTCGAAATCCGGCGGAACCCCGTGGTTCTCAACCTCCCACTGTCCCGAAGGGCTGAAGAATCCAAAGCTCGGCGCCGTGACCGTTCCACCATCCATCAGAACCGGATATTGTGAGATGCCGACCAGGCCGCCCCAGGTGCGTTTACCCACCAGCGGTCCAAGCTTCGCATAACGGAAATACCACGGCATAGCGTCTCCGCCGGAGCCCGAAAATTCGTTGATCATCATCACCTTCGGACCCAAAATAGAAGCTTGCGGCGTGCGGTAAATAGCGCCGTACCGCGGCGCCCAGTAGCTCAGTAGTTCGCGGCCCATCGCTTCGATGATGTAATCAGCCGCCTGCCCGCCGCTATTAAAGCGTTCGTCAATCACCGCGCCATCTTTGTTAGTTTGCGCGAAATAGTAGCGCGTAAAGTTGGTTAGTCCGCCCGTGCCTGTATCTGGAAGATACACATACGCCAGCTTGCCGCCGCTAAGTTCATCCACTTTCTTCTGGTTGCTTTGAATCCATGCCAGCGTGCGCAACGCCGCCTCATTCGCAATCGGTGTAACAGTCACATCGTGTGAATTAGCGCCTGAAGCATCTGAGGCGACTCTTAAAACGACAGTGTGGCCCGCAGTACCTTCCAGGAACTCCTGAATATCGTCGGTTCCCTTAAGATCATGACCATCCACCGCCAGAATGTAATCGCCCGAGGCAATCTTCAAACCCGGCTGGGCTAAAGGCGCGCGAAGTTGCGGATCCCATGCGCCGCCTGGGTAGATGCGCTTAATCCGGTAGCGATCGTTGCTGATTTCGTAATCAGCGCCAAGCAATCCGCCCGGGACGCGTGTCGGCGACGGCAACGTACCACCCCCGCCCCGCAAATGCCCCACCGTAAAGGCGCCAAGCATCTCCTGAAAAATGTAATTCAGGCCCGTGCGCGATTCGAGCGTATCCAAGTAAGGCTCAAATTGCTTCTCCGCCGCAACTGTATCCAGGCCGTGGAAATGCGGATCATAGAAATAACTGCGCTCAATGCGCCACACTTCGTGATACATCTGCTTCCACTCGGCCTTCGGATCCACGCGCACCTCCATGCCCGCCAAATGCAGCAGGCCCTCGCCTGGCTTCACCGGCGCATTCGCCGGAACAATGGCCATCTGCGGCGCAGGTCGCTGTGCAGGCGCTGCCGCCCCCGGAACCGACGGAGCCGCCGCCATTTCGATCAACATCTTCTCGCCGTCTTCTGAAATATCGAAGGACGCGATATTATCCGCCAGCTTTTCAGCTTTCCGGCTCTTCGTGTCGAACTTAGTCAGAGTGCGGCCGCGCATCTGTTCCTGCGGCGCGCCGCCTTCCAGCACGTAAATCACACCAGCTTTGCCCGTCCGGAGATCTTCATAGTTACGCGCGGGCAGCGGCAGAGGCGCCACACGGTTCTGCAGGTTGTCTAAGTCGATGCGAACCGGCTTCGGCGGCGCTTTCGCCTCGCCTGCGCGGGCGGGCTTTTCAGCGGGCGCCGCATTGGCCGGTTTTTCTTCATCGCTTTCAGGCGCCAGCGGCGAGGATCCCTCGCTGCTCAGAACCATTGCATACACCGTGCGCGTCACTTCGTGCTCATCGCTGCTCATGTCCAGGTGCGATGTTGTCGGACCGTAATTCGTGCTCGCAGTGAAATAGAGAAACTGGCCGTCTTTATCGAACGCCGGATAGCGTACATCGCTCATCCCGTCCGTCACCTGCGTCGTTTGCGCCGTGTCAATGGAATACAGGAACAACGCATGCAGGCGATTCGGAAGCGAACGCGTATAAGCAAGCCACTTGGAATCCGGTGACTAGGTCGTATCGGATGACGACTCCCAGTTGTAATCGGCGTCCACTTTCGTCAGCTTGCCCGATTCGATATCCAGGTACAAAATGTCGAGCTTGTTATCCGTAAACGACAGCCGCTTGCTATCGGGCGACCAGCGCGGATTAAAGTAATAAGTCGGTGAGTCGAGAAGCGGGATCTTTTTCACCGCTCCCTCCGCGTTCTGTTGCGCGATGTGCAGCGCGTATAGGCCTGATTCGTCCGAAAAGTACGCGATGTGTTCGCCGTCGGGAGCCCAGGCCGGCTGCCGGTCCATCACGGCAGGCGAATTGCTGATATTGCGATAATCGCCTTTCGCTGCCGGAACTGTCAGAACCTCGCCATGTGCCTCAAAGACGGCCCGCATGCCGGTGGGAGAAATGCGCGAGTAGCGGATTTCGCGGCTCACATCTTCCAAATGTGGCCTGACCTCGGCAAAATCGCCCGCAATCTCAATCGGAATCTTCTTGCTCTTGTTCGTCTTCGTATCGAAGATGTACAATTCGCCGAACTGATCGTAGACAATCCCGCCCGGCCCCGAGCTAATTGACCGCAGATCGTAGCCGTTATTCTTCAAAACTTCCGTCACCGCATTCGATGCTGGATCATACCGGAACAGAGTGACCGGGCCGCTGCGATCGGAAAGGAAATAGATTTTGTCGCCCACCCAAACAGGATCGAAATCGCTTGAGCCGTTGCGCGGAATCTTAGTTGTATTCAGGCCGGGAAATTCGCTGATCCAGATCGCCGTCGCCAGGCCCCCGCGATACCGCCGCCACGAAACAAAGCTCGCGCCCTGAAACGAGAACGCGCCGCCGGTTGGCGTGTACGCAAACCGCTTCCCGTCGGGCGACCAGTTGCCCGAGTAAGCCATCGGCAGCGGTAGCGCTTTGGGCAACCCGCCTTCTACCGAAACCGTAAAAAGCTGCGTGTAGCGGGGCGAATTGGCTTCGCGCCCGGACCGGAAAATCACATTCTTTCCATCCGGCGTCCAGCCCACCGCGGTATCTGCCCCCGGATGATATGTCAGCCGCTTGGGCACGCCGCCGCTTGCCGGCATGACGAAAACGTCCGTGTTCCCGTCATACTCACCCGTAAAGGCGATCTGCGTGCCATCAGGCGAAAAGACCGGATGGGTTTCGATTCCAATACCAGTCGTGAGCCGGGTCGCATTGCCGCCGGAGCGGCTTACCGACCACAGGTCACCCGCAAAGCTGAACACAACCTCATTTGCATTCATTGCCGGTCGTTGCAGCAGATAATGAGCCACCGGCTCTGCAAATGCCGGAACGCCAGTTGCCAGAAGGAAAAGCAAAGTCCATTTCATATTCGTGCTCGGATCAATAAGATGCTATCGAAAAAGCATCCATCCAGGCGCCACGGCGGGCATTCTTCCGTGCGCGCGCCGACCTCGTCCCGCACGAGCCGGTGTTCACCCGTCATACGATAGCCATAAGGTATTCATAGTGAACATCGCCAGACTTCCCATCGCGCTCCTCGCAGCGGCCGCCCTCCTCGCACAAGCGCAGGAGCAACAGCGCCCGCGCCAACTCGGCGAGTCGCCAGGCCAAAATCCCGCTCAGCAACAAAACACGCCTGCTGGCGTCGAGCCACCCCAGAACACCGGCAGCGAAGCGAAAAACGCCGCCCAGCATGAGCCGCCCGAAGAGAAGCCGGTGATCACCCACCACAAAATCACCGTAAACGGCAGAACGCTCGCCTATACCGCAACCACCGGCCGCATGCCCATTAAAAACGAGCAACAACATACGGAAGCCGAAATGTTTTATGTCGCCTACACGCTGGATAACGCCGGCGGCAGCAAGCGCCCGCTAACGTTTGCTTTCAACGGCGGCCCGGGCTCGGCCACGATTTGGCTGCACATGGGATGTTTTGGCCCCAAGCGAGTAAAGATGCTGCCCAACGGTTTCATGCCCTCACCGCCCTTTGCTCTCGAAGACAATCCCAATACGCTCCTGGACCGCAGCGACCTCGTTTTTGTCGACGCCATCGGAACCGGATATAGCCGCGCTCTCACGTCCGAGCTCGGACGCAAATTTTGGAGCCTCAGCGGCGATATCGCAGCGTTTGGCGAGTTCATCCGCCTCTACCTGCAGAAAAACTCGCGTTGGACTTCGCCCATCTATCTCGCCGGTGAAAGCTATGGAACCACGCGAGCAGCCGGACTCTCCGGCTATCTGGTCGATCACGGCATCGCCCTCAACGGCATCACTCTGATCTCGACAATTCTCCAGTTTGAAACCGCTAGCTTCGTAACCGGTAACGATCTGCCCTACATCCTCTATCTCCCCACCTATGCGCTGACCGCGGCATATCATCACAAACTCGCGCCGGACATAGAAAAAGATCTTGAAGCCCTGCGCAAGGAAGTGGAGCAGTGGGCCTCCAACGAATACACGCTCGCTTTGCAAAAAGGCGATTCCATCTCCGCGCAAGAGCGGCAATCGGTCATTGACCATTTGGCGCGCTATACAGGCCTGCCCAAACCCTATATCGATAAATGCAACCTGCGTGTCGATCTGTCCCGCTTCGATACCGAACTTCTGCGCGACGAAGGCAAAATGGTGGGCCGACTCGACGGCCGCTTCACCGGCCCGGCTGCTTCGCTCACCGAGCAGGCTCCCGATTTCGATCCCAGTGAAGCCGCCATCCGCCCGCCCTATACTTCCGTCTTTGGCGATTACGTCAAACAGGAGCTCGGCTACACAACGGATCTGACCTATTTTGTCCTCGGCGGCGGAATCGGGCGCTGGGATTTCGAGACCAGCGGATGGTCCGGATTCGCCGACACCAGCCAGGCCCTGCGCCACGCCTTCGCCAAGAACCCCTTCATGCACGTGTTCGTCGCCGAAGGTTTATACGATGCAGCCACGCCCTACTTCGCCGTCGATTACACGCTCGACCACATGGGCCTGACATCCGCCGCGCACAAGAATATCGCGCGCGATCAGTTCAATGCCGGTCACATGGTCTACATCGACGAAAAGTCCATGGAGAAGCTCAAGCGCGACGTAGATCGGCTCTATGAGATCGGCGAAGGTAAGTAAGTGCTTTCCAGGCTATTCGCGGCGGCCTGCTTCCTTTCTATGAGCGCGCTTGCGCAAGAACTCGACACCGTCATCTCGCGCGGGTTTGTCGTTGATCCCGAGACAAAACTCCAGGCCGTGCGCGACGTCGGTATCCGCGACGGCAGGATCGCCGCTGTTTCCGAGTCGCCCCTGCACGGCCGCGAAACAATCGACGCCCGCGGCCTTGTCGTGACTGCCGGTTTCATCGACCTGCATCAACACGGCCAGACTCCGGAGAACTACGCCTTCAAAGCCCGCGATGGCGTCACGACGGCTCTGGAACTGGAGGTCGGCGTTCGATCTGTCGCTGCCTGGTACGCGGAACGCGCCGGCAAAGCGCTCATTAATTTCGGCGCCAGCGCCGGTCACATTCCGGCCCGCATGGCCGTCTTCAACGATTCCGGCGGCTTGCTTCCAAAGGACCGCGCAATTCTGCCCCAAGCCACATCGCAACAGCTTTCTGGCATCCTCGCCATCCTCAGCCGCGGCCTGAATGAAGGAGCGCTCGGCGTGGGCATGGGAATTGCCTATACCCCAGGCGCCACGCGCGAAGAGATCTTCCGCATCTTCCAACTCGCCGCCGCGCGCCGTCGAACTGTCTTTGTCCATCTACGCAGTTCCGGGCCCGTAGAACCCGGCGGCCTGGATGCGCTGCAGGAAGTCTTGTCGGACGCGGCTGCAACGGGCGCGCGCCTGCATGTTGTCCATATCACCAGCAGCGAATTGCGCGAAACACCTCTGGCCCTCGAAATGATTCATTCCGCCGCCCGCCAGAACGTAAAGGTAAGCACCGAAGCCTATCCGTATACGGCCGGCATGACGGATATCAGCTCGGCGATTTTTTCCGAAGGCTGGCAGCAGCGCAACGGCGGTATCACGTTTAAAGACCTGCAATGGGCGCAAACCGGCGAGCGTCTGACCGAAGAATCATTCGCCCGCTATCGCCAGCAGGGCGGCATGGTCGCGATCCACAGCATTCCGGAAGATGTCGTGAGGGCTGCGGTTACCGCCCCGGACGTTATGATCGCGAGCGACGGCATTCTGGAGAACGGCAAAGGCCACCCCCGAGCCGCAGGCACTTATGCGCGCGTTCTTGGCCGCTACGTTCGTCAGCAGCATCTGCTTTCGCTAATGGATGCGCTGGCCAAAATGAGTCTCCTGCCTGCGAATCTGCTCGGCTTTTCCAACAAAGGACGTTTGCAGCCCGGCGCAGATGCCGACATCACGATATTCGATCCCGAAAAAGTCATCGATCGCGCCACCTTCGAAAACCCCGCACAATATTCCGAAGGTATTCCCTACGTGATGGTCGGCGGCACCTGGATCGTAAAGAACAGTGAGATTCAGCCCGGCCTGTTCCCCGGCAAAGCTGTGCGATACGCCAATTAGTCGCATGCGATCAAAATGGATGTTTCCGCGCGATCACCACATCTTCGGCTTACCGGCCTTGGCTGGAAGCGGTTGAAGAAGGCTGCTGCGCTATCCAGTTCACCCACGTGACCATATCGCGAACGGTGCGCAAGGGGGCCCGCCCACTGGCGGAGGATCTCCTCCGATGGAAGTGTCAGGTTCAGTGTTCGCACGGTCACAATCGCATCGTCGTCAACATCAGGGCCGCCCGGACCAGGGTGCCCGGCGCAGCTGGGTGCCTGCGCTATCGATACGCCTTTCGACGCAACTCCGGCTAAATTCAGCTCACGCTCAACAACGGCGGTCAGCGCACGAATGTCATCGATTGCCATCACTCTTGCCTGCTCACGCGGAACTGCACGCAAAGAGTCGATGGCTAGGGTGGGAATAATGCAAGTGTAGGCCAGCCTCGAAACAGGCAACCATCGAAGGTTTCCCTTGAAGCTCTTCAAAAGACCGATAAAAGGCCTAAATGCCTCGCCGTCCTCAAAGCAGATGCTTAGCGGCAACTCGCCCGGCACTGAGTTGTCAACCACGGCCTTTATGGGCGCGAGTCTGCTGAGCACCTCAATCAGCGCTCGACTTTCAGGCAGTAACGACGCTTGCTGTGAAATATTCATCTGAGACCTCGCCATTATAGTGGCAATTGATAATATCCGTCCTCAGCGATATCCCGGTCACAGCCTCTTTCTCCTTTCTTATGACGTACTTACCTCCGAACCCTTGCAACCCCATGAGAGACTGATAGTAGCAATAGATTTCCCGGAACACGCCGGTAGAGGCCGCTTACCCTCTCCGGCGTTTTTCTTTTTCCAACACCAGAAAGAAAGGAATTTTTCAAAAATGGCGACAGCCGCACAAGTCAAAGCAAACCGCGAGAACGCAAGGAAGTCATCCGGACCCAGCAGCGAGGCCGGCAAAGAAGCTTCCAGCATGAACAATTTCCGTCACGGCCTCACCGCGCATGCATTCTTTTTCCTGGAATGGGAAAATCCGGAAATTTTCGATGTCCTGCTGGAGACATTCAAAAAGGAGTACCAGCCCAGATCCATCACCGAACTCCTGCTGGTCGAGAAGATGGTTCAGCATCATTGGCTGGGCCAGCGCGCTTCGCAACTGCAAACCATGGAGATGCTCGAAGAGGATTACGGTCAGCATAGCCAGAAGCGCATCGCCAACTTCGCGCGCTACCAGGCGCTGCATGAGCGGCTCTTCAAAGGCGCCCTGCAGGACCTGCTAAAGCTAAGAGCCGAAAGGCTCAAAGAGCAAATTGGGTTTGAATCGCAAAAACGCGCTGCAGCGGAAGAGACACGCCGCGCCGAACTTCAGCCGTACAAGCTGACCAGCGCGAAAACGCGTGCCGAGCGTGCGCAATCGCACACACCCACCCCGGCAACGAAGCCCGCATCACAACCGGAGCGCTTGGAAACACCGCAAAACGTCCCCATCGCCGCCTAAAATCGCGCCGAAATCAAGTCTCGTTGTGACACACACACCCGTGCTGCGCCCGAAAGCTGGCCGCTGAAAGCTGACCGCTGATAGCTGATAGCTGCTTGCTATCTTGAGACCAAACCTATGGCTCGTACAGAATCCACCATGTTGCCGCTTGGAACGGCCGCGCCGGATTTTCATCTGCCGGATGTTGTTTCAGGCCGTACAATCAGTCTTGCTGATTTCCAGGGTAAAGACGCTTTGCTCGTCATGTTCATCTGCCGGCACTGCCCGTTCGTCAAGCACGTGCAAAATGAACTGGCGCGCATCGGCAAAGACTATGCTCAGCAATCCGCCGGGATCGTTGCTATTTCCTCCAATGACGCGCAGGCCTTTCCGCAGGACGCGCCTGACAGCTTGCGCGAGATGGCAATCGAGCTGGGTTTCACGTTTCCTTATTGTTTCGATGAGACCCAGGACGTTGCGCGCGCATACAACGCCGCCTGCACGCCTGATTTTTATCTGTTCGATAGAGACCGCCGCCTCGTTTATCGTGGTCAATTGGACGACAGCCGCCCAGGGAATAACATCCCGGTCACCGGCAAAGATCTACGCAACGCTCTCGACGCGGTGCTTCAGGGGCGGCCGGTTTCCGAACAGCAAAAGCCCAGCATTGGTTGCAATATCAAATGGCGGAATAGCTCAGCCAGTTAGCGGCCGCCAAATTGGAAAATGATGCTGTGCTCGCTGGGCACAGGACGGCCATCAAGCCGTGCCGGTTCAAAAATCCATTGACGCGCAGCATACTCGGCGGCAATAGCCAGCGAGCGATTCGGCTTGCCCCGGGCCTGCTGCTGTATGGCCGCTTTTACCACGTGCCCGGTCTTGTCCACGGTAACGATCACGTTTACCTGTCCCGGCGACGCAATCACCGAGGGCGGTAGCGCCGAGATCTCGGGCAGCACCTGCCGTATCGGCCGTGGCGGTACGTAGCGTGACGCGAATGCAGCCTGTCCTGCGGGACCGGATTGAGCCGGCGCGGGTTTTGTCGCGCCCGGTTCCGCGGTTGTGGTTCCGGTAGTGGGTTTGATTGCCGCTGGAGTTGCGGGCGGGCTTTGAGATGAAACGCCAGTTTGGCGAATCTCCGCATTCTGCGGCGAGGATTGTTCCGGCGCTGCAGCGGATTGACCGGCGCTTGCCTGGGGTTGGCTGGCATTGGAGTCGCGAGGTTGCGCGCCGGGTTCGCCTGCCATCGGCTGGGGCGGGGCAGACGAGGTGCTGTTTGGTGAGGATGCAGGCGGAACGGCGGCTGCCGGTGAGTTGGCGTTCGGAATGGCAGGCGCGCTCAAACGGCTCAGATCGAATCTCTGGGGCGAGGGCCGTGGTTCATCGAGAGAGGGCGTTGGTTGCACGGGTTGTGAAACCGCCACCTGAGAGGTCGCGGGAGCCGGCTCCCATACATGCACACGCTGCGTTGTCACGGGCGCGTTCACTGTGGTTTGTGAACTAGGTGCGTCCGCCGCCGCTAGATCAACCGGTTGCGCATTCGCATGGGTGCTGTCCAAAACCCGCAGGTTTTCGGCAATGCTGCTGCCGTCCTGCCCGCGAACATCCAGCCGGAAACTGACGTCATCCGAATTCGGCCGGTACAGTACCGCGCCGTTTTCCACTTGAGCAGCATCCAGCCTCACGTCCCGGTGCTGCGCGCCATCATCTATATGAAGCGTTGCGCCGGCCGCCGAGCGCACCACGGAATTGCGCCGGTTCCAGCTCAGCAGTACACGATCTCCTTGCCCTTCGACGCGCAGATTCAGGCCGGTGTCGGGCAGAAGAGCTCTCCAGAATGAATTCGAATTGGCAGAGGGAATACCGCGCGCCAATAAAAACGCAAACGTTCCGCCGGCGAAGATCAAAAACAGAATCGCTGAAGAAAGCCAGGGGACGCCCGAACGCTTCGGCTGTGCAATGACAGCCGGTAGGGATGGCAGCTCACCCGCCGTGACGAGCCGCCCTTTGGGTTTTGAGCGCGGGCTCGGCGCGCTGGCCGGTTCTTCGGCGGGTCCGAAAATCGAATACGGATTCGTCCGCCGCGGCGCAGGCGCTTCTTCGCGCACCGCCAGCGCCTTTCCCTCCGCTCGCGCCGCCTTCTTTGCACGCGCCCGCATGGCAATCTCAACGGGACCTAGCAGTGCTTGAGTCGCAGAAAATCTGGATGCGCCCCAGCGGTGCTGCTTTTCCGTGAGCGGGCCTCTTTCGGTGCGAGCGTAAAACTCAAACAGCAGTTGCCCCTCGGCTCGGCGCACGATCAACGCGATATCTGCCGGCGAGCTGAATTGCGAATTATGAAAAGCTATGTCTGAATCATTCAGCCCGCCAACCGTGCGGAACGCGAACCACCCGGTGCGGTCGAGCCCCACCAGGCCCGGATCTCTTTGCGCGTTCACGGCAAGCTCCCGAACCGCATTCTCCAGCGTGAGCTTGCCGGCATCGATTGCTGTGATTTCGGAATCAGCCAGTGACCGGAACGCGTGGACGGTCACTACATCTTCCTGCGACGTCCCGAACAGCAGCCCTGAGATCCCGTCCGGCATCGCCTCTGCCGTCTCCAGCCGCGAGCACAACCGGTTCGCAAATTGCGGCGCGATGCGGATGGTCGAAGCAGGCTGCGAGTTATACGAGGGTGTCTCAGTGCTTTCGTCTGTCACGTTCATACGCAAACCTTTGAATTTGAGTAAACTTCTACTCTACTCGTTCCCGTGCGAGCAAAATGGGGGTAGACTCATTCCAAGAGGTGGTTTGTGGCTTTGAAAGCGTGGCTCTCGGTAGTTGGCTCGCTTGTGGGATTTTGCAGTGCAGGCCTTGCGCAGGAGGTAATTTCAGCCCAGTCGGGGGCCATTCATTTTTCCGAGGGAACGGTACTTGTGGACGGCGTTCCGCTCGATCGCAAACCGGCTACGTTTCCTCTATTAAAAGAGAACTCCGTTCTGCAGACGAAAAAGGGCCGGGTGGAACTGCTCTTAACCCCGGGAACATTTTTGCGGCTCGATGAGAACTCGTCGGTCAAAATGCTTTCGACTGCCTTGACCGCTACCTCTATCGAGTTCCTCAGTGGCTCCGCCATTTTGGACGCCGTTGCAGCCGAAGGCGACATTCCCGTCACATTACGCTACAAGCAGGCAACAGTCACTTTCGCTAAACCTGGGCTGTATCGTATCGATTCCGATACGCAGGTGCTTCAGGCATACAGCGGCGAAGCACTGGTGAAGCAGGATGAAAAACAGACGCAGGTAGATCCCAGCCGTCTTTACTTTTTTGAACTCGCGACCGATACCAAAAAATTCAGCACCGGCACGGATGATGACTTTCTGGCTTGGGCGCACAACCGAAGCCAGGTGATAGCGGAAGAAAATCAGGCCGTTCAAGCCGAGGATGACGATAACGCGGATGCCGATCTTGGCGCTGCGCCGTTGTTCAACTACAACGTTCCTTCCGGCCCAATCGGCATAACACCCGGTTTATCCAGTACCGGCGGCATCTACCCGTATGGTTATCCCTACGGTTCTTTCTATTTCAATACCTACGCGCCGTCTTCGTTCTGGCCCCTCCCGCCGCTTCCGGCGCCGGCATTGATCATTGGCCGCTGGCCGCGTCACAATATTTCTCCCCACTGGCCGCGTTCCGGAACGTGGAACTCACGGCCATCTGCCGCGGCGAGCATCCTTCCCTCGCACCCGATTCCGGTGACTCCCCACATCAACTACGCGCGCCCGATGACTCCGCTTACGCCGCATCCGATCTACAGTCACCCGGCCTATGCGCACCCGATGGCCACGCCGCACGTGGCCTCTCCTGCGGTACACGTGGGCCGGAGATAATCTACTCGATCGGAGCGTAATAGCCCAACCGCCAGCGCGCCTTCAGTTCCGGCATTCCGGGAAGAGCTTCCACTTTGACTTCCAGCTTGCGGTACTCGCCCTTACTTTCCTGCTTCAACGGCGAATAGGCAAGAACATATTGATTCCGCAACTCGATGCCGATACGCCGCGCGATATTCGGCAGGGCGCTGTAGCTGTTTGCCGGGAACACCCGCCCTCCCGTCTGTTCACATAAGTTGGCGAGAAATGCCGGTCCGGATACCGGCCCCAAACCCAGCCCCAACTTCGCAAGTGGATCAAAAACGCCCATCGAATAGACCTGAACGTCGGCTTTGCGTATGGTCTCCTTCACCTCGCTCATCGTGTAGCGGCTGCTGTTTTCGCCTCCATCGGATATCAGCAGCAGCGCCTTGCGCGGGTTATGCGCCTGCTTCATCGTCTCCACTCCCAGGTTCACGGCATCGAGCAGAGCCGTCGTGCCGTCTGGAGTTGCCGACGCCAGCTTATCGGTGATCTCCACGGCGGAATGTGTGAACGGCACAGCTAAATTCGCGTGATCATTGAACTCAATCAGGAATGCCTCATCTTGCGCATTCATGGTCTTCAGAAACTCGCTGACAGCTTGGCGCGAGGTGGAGATCTTTGAGCCGATACTGGCGCTTGTATCTACGAGGATCCCGATGGAGAGCGGAACATCTTCGCCTGAGAACTGCGAGATCTTCTGCTCAATGCCGTCTTCAAAGACCTTGAAATTTTTCTTCTCGAGTCCGAGGACAAAGCGATTTGAGCGATCGGTTACCGACACCGGAACTACCACCAGCGTTGTTCGTACGCCGAACTTCGCGCCGGCTGTCTGTTGCGGATTGGCCGTTGCGCCGAACAGCAACCAGGCGAAAACAAAGGCTGCGCCGCGCAACAACACTACATCATTTTACGAATGTTGCTTCAGGAGTTTTTTCCAGCGCGTCCACGCCTCATCGCGCGCCTTCTTATTGGCTTCGCTCGCATCCGGCTGCTCGCCCGACCGCATGAACCCATGCCCGGCGCCTTCATACGTCACCGGATCGTAGGTCTTGCCGGCAGCCTTCATCGCGTCAACCGTTGCCGGAATAGTGGCGTCAATGCGGGCATCGTTTCCGGCATAGAAACCGTACACGGGCGCTTTGATGCGGGCAACAGCGTCTTTATCGATCGTCTTGCCGTCACTGGTCGTGGGTGGAGGACCGTAGAAAACGAAAGCAGCCGATAAGTCTCCCCGATTCGTCGCATAACGGAAGCTCTGCCCGCCGCCCCAGCAGAATCCGGCGACGAATAACTTCCCGTTTGCCGCCGGTAATTTGAGCCCGTAGTCGGCTACCGCGTTCAGGTCTGCGGTAATTTGATCCGGCTTCAGCAGATGAATGCCTTGCGTGGGATCGGTAAAGCTGGAAGTCCCGCCGCCATTCGGTCCCATGCCGGACAAAAGATCCGGCGCCACCGCAATATACCCCGCAGCGGCTACTTCGTCAGCCAGTTCCTGAATCCAGTCGGATTCACCGAATATCTCGTGGATGATTAGGACGACAGGCGTTTTGTCCTTGGACTCCGGGTAGACAACAAACGTCTCCACAGAGCGGCCGTCGTGCTTGACAGTCGCCCATTCATGGTGCCGGGGCGATTCATTTAAACGTTGCCGCGCCCAGTCCTGAGCGCAGATCGGAAGAGTGACTACCGTGAGCAAAGCGAGCAATCGGGTCATGTCTATAGTTGTATACCAACGCTTTGGGTCGCCGTAACGAGGCCTCCGCCCGCTCCAGTGCGGCATTTTGAATGAAAAAGTGTCTGAATCCTCTGAAGTTTTGAGATACCTATTCCGATGAGTTCACTATCTGGATAAAACCGTATGACGTACCGCTCACTCCTACGTGTCTTCTCATCGGATCTGGCTATAGATCTGGGAACGGCAAATACGCTCGTCTATGTTGCCGGCAAGGGTATTGTCCTGAATGAACCATCCATTGTGGCTGTCAATCGGCACAGCGGCGAAGTAATCGGATGTGGCACCGAGGCCAAAGAGATGTTGGGCCGGACACCGTCGAGTGTCGTGGCTATACGCCCTTTGCGGGATGGCGTTATCGCCGATTTCAAGATGGCCGAGCGTATGCTCAACTACTTCATCCAAAAGGCTCATAAGCGTAAAAGCTGGGTCCATCCACGCATCGTAATCGGAGTGCCCAGTGAGACTACGGAAGTGGAGAAGCGGGCGGTCTTGGATTCCACTTATCGCGCCAAAGCGAGCGAAGTCCACTTGGTCGAGCAGGCCATGGTGGCCGCCCTCGGCGCTGGTCTGCCTATCGCCGAGCCAAGCGGCAACATGGTGGTCGATATTGGCGGCGGCACCACGGATATCGCCGTCATTTCGTTGTCCGGTATTGTGTACTCGCGCTCGTTGCGTATCGCCGGCAATGAGATGGACGACGCCATCATGGAATACATTAAACGCCGGTACAACCTGCTGATCGGCGAGCGTACCGCCGAAAATGTGAAAATCGCCATCGGCTCCGCCCATCCGCTGGCACAAGGAATCAAGATGGAGGTCAAAGGCCGCGACCTCGTGCATGGCCTGCCCAAGGCGATCACGGTGACGGATGTCGAGATTCGGGAAGCGGTAGCCGATGCGGTTGCAGCGATTGTTAGCGCCGTGCGCACAGCTCTCGAACACACACCGCCTGAGTTGAGTGCCGATATCAGCGAGCGAGGCATCATTTTGACTGGCGGCGGCTCTCTGCTCCGCAATTTGGACGAGCGCATCCGCCACGAGACCGGCATGCCGGTTTTGATGGCTGATGAGCCGCTAGCCTCGGTCGTGCTCGGCACCGGCAAAATGCTCGAAGATTTTAAGCTGCTGCGCAAGATGGCGCTGAATTAGCTTTAAAGCGTCATCCGCCGCTCACTGCAGGTACAATTGAAATCTCAGCGTCGGGAGCAATGGGCGTTGCCAGCCCACCGGTGTATCGGATGTGTTCGTTTCCGACGAAGATGTTAATGTGTTCGCGAATTTGCCCCTGCTCGTTCGCAATACGGTCGCGCACTCCCGGATATACAGCCCACAGCGCCGATAACGCCTCAGCCACGGTCGCGTGCGAACTGGCGATCTCCACTCGGTTTTGCCCGGACGTAAACTCGCGCAACGGGCCTGGAATATAGAAAACGATGGCCATCGGCTAACTCCTCACACGCGGTGTCCGAGTTTGGTTCTTGACCGGCCGGGCATGATTAGAGATTGCGGAATGCGGCTTAATCGGGCCGCCCGGTGCGTCGTCGACAACTGCACTGCGCACGCAGACAATGGCCGGTAGTCCCTCATGAATTCTTTCCCAGTTGCGCCCTTCATCTGAGGAGCCGAAAAGTTGGCCGCTTCTAGTGCCGAAATAAATACCCGCCGGCTCGAGCGAGTCCGCCGTCATGGCGTCGCGCAGAACCGTTTCATAAGCACGCTTTTGCGGCAGGCCGCGCCCCAAAGCCTCCCAGGAGTTGCCACCGTTGCGTGTGCGATAAACACGCAGGCGGCCATCGCACGAGCAGCGAAAAATATCCGATTCTACCGGGACGATGTACACACCGTCAGGATTTGCTGGATGCATCACTACCGGGAAACCGAAGTCCGAAGGTAATCCGTTGCCTACATCAGTCCAGGATTCGGCATAATCGTCCGAACGATAAACTCCCCAATGGTTCTGCAGGAAGATCCGCTCGGGTCGAGCCGGATGCAGCGCCATCTTGTGCACGCATTGCCCAAACTCGGGATACTGGTCCGGTTGATACGTAACCCGCAGCCCGCGGTTCTGCGCTGTCCAGGTTGTGCCAGCATCGGCGGTCCTGTAAACACCGGCGGCTGAGATCCCGACATACATGCGCGTCCGGTCGGCGGGGTCGAGCACAATCGTGTGCAGCGCCAGCCCGCCATTACCCGGCATCCAGCGGGGGCGATGTGGATGATTGAACAATCCCCGCGTCAGAGACCAGGTTTCGCCGCCATCTTCGGTCTTGAACAGCGCCGCGGGTTCAACCCCGCAATACAGAACATTGGGCTCCTCGGTCCGGCCTGGCGTAATTTGCCAGATGTTCTTAAGTGAAACGCCAGTGTCGATAGGAAATCGAATTGGCGCTTCTTCCGGGTTCGTCCAGCTCTTGCCGAAATCGTCACTGGTTCGCAGCAGCGTGCCCCAATAGCTCTGAGTTGCGGCCCATATGCGATGCTTGCCTTCGCGCCCGTCATAGGCAAGCGCGTACACATTGTGGCCGTGGAAATACGGACCACCCACATCAAAACGTTTTCGTTGCGCGTTGGAGCGAAAGATGAATGCTCCTTTAGTCGTACCGACAAGCAACAGGAAATCGCCTTTCCTGACGGCAACGTGCTGGACACTGTGTAAAACCGTGACTCTCGGCCCTTGCGGATTCGCCGTGCGCCTGGCGGCAATAATCGCGCCTGACTGAACAGCTTCAAGGGCGGCTTGAACCTCGCTTGCACGTTGATATCTCTGTATTGGATCTTTGGCCAGGCAGCGCTGGATGATGGCCCACGTGCCCGGCGGCACGGGAGGGCCGAGCGCGTCTGGGCTCTCATGCATAATGGCCGAGCTGAGCTCGAAGGCGGTGCGCCCCTGAAATGGCAGGCGACCGGAAACCGCCTCATACAGGACAACTCCCAACGCCCACAAGTCGCTGCGGTAATCGCCATTCTCGCCGCGCAACAGCTCCGGCGCCATATATTGAAGAGTGCCGCTGAGGGTTGATGCCTCCTGTGCGGCTGTTAAGGACAAAGTTGCGCGTTCGGCCGCGCTGGCGACGCGTCTCGCCAGCCCGAAGTCCAGGACCTTCACCAGCCCGCCACTGCCGATAACGATATTCGCCGTTTTCAGATCGCCATGTACGATTCCGTGATCGTGAGCGCGCGCCAGCGCGCTGGCAATCTGGACGCCATACCGGAGCACCAAGTCCGGCGGCAGACCTGCCGGCGCCGCCGTTGCGTCCAGAGTTTTGCCCTGCACCAGCTCCATGACGATATAAAGTTCGCCGCCATCGTCCCCGACTTCGTAAATTGTGCAGATATTCGGATGAGAAAGCGCAGAGGAAGCACGTGCCTCTTCCAGCAGATTCCGCGCCGAGGTCAAATTGCCTCGGATATTCTTGTTGAGAACCTTTATGGCGACATCGCGCCGCAGAACCTCATCGTAAGCGCGATAGACAATGCCCATCCCGCCTTCTCCGATCTTGGCGTCGATTCGGTAGTGTCCTAGCGTGTTGCCGATCACTGAGCAGTCCTTGCTATGTGATGTCGTGGGTTGAAGGACCGAACGCGAGTAGAAAGCCGTTTCCGCATCGCAATGACGGCGAGTTGTGATATTTGGTAGCGCTAAGGGGAATCGAACCCCTATTTGAGCCTTGAGAGGGCTCCGTCCTAACCGTTAGACGATAGCGCCGGATGAGGCTAGACCCCACCAGTATAACGGTTCAACGGGCTGGCGCTTCTTAGAGTGCAGCGGGCATCGGCAGCCCGCATTTATCGAGCGCGCGGGCGATCAGCGAAACGGCATCCGTCTCGGAAACCGATTTCGCAATTGAAGTTTCAAGCACCAGCATGCTGCGGGCGCGCTCGAGCATCCTTTTCTCGCGAAATGAGAGGGGTTTGCTGAGCTGGATAATCAGCAAAGCCTTGAATACTTCCGCCACGTCGAGCAGATTTCCGATGCGCATTTTATCGGAGTTCTCTTTGAAACGGTCTTTCCAATCCTGCGCGCAGCAAGGCCGCCCGGCCGACAGGTAGTTCAGAACCCGGCTGATCTCGCTGCACTTGGTCACTCTTCTGAGCCCCACGTCGTTGACATGGGAGAAAGGCACCATCACGGTCATGCTGTTCGGAGATAAACGGAGCAGGTAAAAGCGCTCTTGCTGGGCTCCGAAAGCGCGGGAGCTAATGTTCTCGATCGTGCCTACACCGTGGTTCGGATAAACCACCTTTTCGCCGACCTGGAAGGTCATTTCGCGGACCTCTTTCTGAGATGAAAGCGCTGTTAAAAATGCTGTCGGGCAAATCTCAGCCCTCTGGAATATTAAACCCGCCTTAAGAATTCGTCAAGAGAAAAAAGGGAGCTACACACCTGAAGAGGTGGTGTACACGGAATGGTCCGCAAATTGCTCAAACTACAGGCGGTCGGGCACACGTACACTGCCGCTGGGTGATTCCCAAATGGATTCACGCCGCGCCCTTTACAGTATATTGGCGGACCAGTTCTCGAGAATAGATTTCACTTTCTGGCAGAATTGGTCGGCTGTGGCTCCGTCGGTAATCCGATGGTCGAATGTGAGCGCCAGGTGTGCCTGCGACCGAATTGCAATAGCATCGCCGTCCACGACTGCCGGTACCTTCTCGACTGCCCCGACGCCCAGAATTGCGACCTGGGGCTGATTGATGATCGGGGTAGCGAATATGCTGCCGAAGCTGCCGAAATTCGTGATGGAAAATGTGCCGCCTTGCACCTCATCCGGCTTGAGCTGGCGCGAACGCGCGCGTGTCGCGAGATCTACAATGGCGCGCTGCAACCCGGCGACATTCTTTTCGTCGGCATTACGGATGACAGGAACGATCAGGCCGTTATCCAGCGCAACGGCGATGCCGATGTTGATGTCCCGGTGGTAAACGATATTCTTTCCGTCTATGGACGCGTTGAAGATTTCGAAGCTGCGCAACGCCTCGGCAGCGGCGGCTGTCACGAACGGCAGGAAGGTCAGCGAGAAGCCGTTGCGGGCCTGGAATTCTGCCTTTGATTTCTCACGCAGCTTCGCGATCTTCGTCATATCGACGCGGTGAACTGTTGTTACATGCGCTGAAGTCCGCTTGCTCATGACCATGTGCTCGGCGATCTTCTGGCGCATATTGCTCATCGGCTCGGTGCGAATACGCGCGGCCTCGGCGAGCGGCATGGGCGGCGGTGGCTGCTGCGGCCCGGGAGTGGGTTGCGTTGGGGGCGGTTCGACCGGGTAGGGACCGGCACTCGTCGCAACAGGCTGTGGCGGCGCAGCATAAGTCTGCGCGGCTTGCGAAGCCATGTACGCTTCGACGTCCTGTTTGGTGATGCGGCCGCCTGCGCCCGTTCCCTTCACGCGCGACAGGTCGATGTTGTATTCGCGCGCCATCTTGCGAACGAGCGGGGACAACGGGCCCTGCTCTTCGGAGCCGTCGGGCTGCGGCGACGGGGCCGGCGGAGGCGGTGGCGGCTGCGGAGCCGGCTGAGCGGGATACGCTCCTGCAGCAGCGGCTGAAGGTGCGGCTGGAAGCGTTCTTGCTTCGGGCGCGGCGGCGGAAGCCCCAACACCCACACTGGGTCCTGTTGAAACACTCGGCTGCGCTTGTTGCTGAGGCGGCGCGGCTGCCGGTGCGGCAACGGGCGCGGCGCCCGCGCTATCGCCGATTCGCGCCACTACAGAATTAATCGCGACGGTGGCGCCTTCCTGCACCAAAACCTCACTCAATACGCCCGCTGCCGGCGACGGAATTTCGGTATCTACTTTGTCGGTCGAGATCTCAAACAGGGGTTCGTCGCGCTCGACCTTTTCGCCCGGCTTTTTCAGCCATCGCGTCAGCGTTCCTTCCGTAATGCTTTCGCCCATTTGGGGCATCACTACATCGATCATGGAATCTCCTGCAACTCAGGTATAGCCGTCACTACTTCATAGCCGAAGATGCGCGCAAAGGAAGTGGTGACGGCACTCATCACTTCCGCGCGGGTTGCTCCGCATCCGAGGCTTCGGAGCGAGCAGACCGGCTTCGTCAGACCGCACGGAACAATGTACTTGAAGTAACTCAGGTCCGTGTCGACGTTCAGTGCGAAACCATGCGAACTGATCCAGCGGCTGATGTGTATGCCAATCGCGGCCACTTTGGCTCCATTTACCCAGACACCTTCGTAACCGCGCTCAGCGATTCGTTCAGCCTGGATTCCGAACTGCGCCAGAGCATCTATCAGCACCTGCTCTATCTCGCTAAAGTACGCGTGTACATCCCGTTTCCACGCCTTCAGATCGAGAATGGGATAGCCCACAACTTGACCGGGGCCATGATACGTCACGTCGCCGCCGCGATCCGTTTCATAAAAATCAATACCGCTTCGCGCCAGAATCTCTTCACTCGCCAGCACATGCTGCTGTTTGCCGTTTCGTCCAACCGTGACGACATGTGGATGCTCTACGTACAGAAGCGTGTCAATGCCGTCGCCGCGTTTGCGCTGTTCCACTAGCTCTTGCTGAATTCGGAGCGCAGCGGCATACCGCATCCGGCCCAGGTCAACAATTTCCAGCGGTCTCATCAGCGCGCCTGCTCGAACCTCAAATATTAATCGCCAGGCCGTAGACGTTGTTGAATGCCTCGCCGATGGCCTCGTAGATGGTCGGGTGAGCGTGAATGGTGGACATCATACTATCGACGGTTGCTTCCGCTTCCATGGCGGTCACGGCCTCCGTAATCAGTTCGAACGCCTCCGGCCCAATAATGTGGACGCCCAAAATCTCGCCGAACTTCTCCTCGGAGATGACCTTTACAAAACCCTCATGCTTGTCCAGAATGGTGGCCTTGCTGTTGCCGGCAAAGGGAAATTTGCCGACCTTTACGCTGAACCCTTGCGCGCGCGCCTGCGCTTCGGTAAGGCCCACGCTTCCGATACCCGGGTCTGTGTAGGTTGCGCCCGGGATGCGGTTGCGGTTGATGGGGCGCACGGGCTTGCCCGCAATATGGCCCACCGCGACCATCCCTTCTGCTGTCGCGACATGCGCAAGTTGTGGAGTGCCTGCCACGATGTCGCCAATCGCGTACAATCCCGGCTCGCCCGTGCGCTGATGGGCGTCCACTTTGACAAACCCGCGGTCGAGCTGTGCTTTCGTGCTTTCGAGCCCGATATTCTCAGTGATCGGTTTACGGCCGACGGCAACCAGCAGTTTGTCGAATTCCATCTCCTCCGTTTTGCCGCCGGCGAGCGTTGCCGTAAGGCTGACGCTGTTTGCATTCTTGCGAATGTTCTCGGCTTTCGCGCCGGTCTCGCAGCGGATTCCCGTTTTCTTGAAGTGTTTCTCCAACTCCTTTGAGATCTCTTCATCCTCCACCGGAACCAGCCGGGGCAGCATTTCGAGCAGGGTGACTTTCGAACCGAAACGATTGAATATCGATGCAAACTCAACACCGACAGCACCGGCTCCGATGATGCCGATGCTCTTCGGTACGGCCGGCATGTCCAGAATTTCGATATTGGTGAGAATCAGATTCGGATCCGGCTGCAAACCCGGCAGCATGCGTGCTTCCGAACCGGTAGCAAGAATAATGTTTTTCGCCTCGACCAGCTGCCGCCCTTTGTCGCCGTCCACCTGAATGCGGCCGCCGCCTTGCAGCCGCGCATAACCCTTGATGACGTCGACTTTGTTCTTGCGCATCAGAAACTCGATGCCTTTCGAGTGCTTCGTTACGATCTTGTTCTTGCGATCGAGCACGCGCCCGTAATTCAGTTGCGGATCTTTGCACTGTATGCCCTGTGCATCCGGATTCTTGAAGTAATCCCAGACGTCGGCAGTGTGTAACAGCGACTTGGTGGGGATACAGCCGACAAGAAGACAAGTGCCGCCGAGCCTCGGCTGTTTTTCGATGAGAGCTGTTTTGAGACCGTACTGGCCGGCCCGCACCGCTGCAGAATAACCACCCGGACCGCTGCCAATGACCACTACGTCGTAGGACATTTTCGAATCAAGTGTAGCAATCGGGGGTTACTTTCCGGTGCTTTCCGCCGGAGCGGAGATGATCAAAGCGCGTGATCTATGGGTACGTTTTGCCCGCTCCAGATCTTCTGCGAAGTCCAGGGCTGAGGCGGAGCGCTCCAGAAGGAATCTGTTGCGGGTAAACCGAGCGGAAGCAAGCCTAACGAACAGAGATACAGGCTTCCGGTTGAGATGTAATTTTCAGCCAAAGACGGCTGATGACCGCAAAAACCTACTTGCAGCCAGCCATGGCTATCGAATGTGCCCGGCGCCTCAATCATTCGCCGCATCACGGCTGTTAATGCACACCGCACCTGCTCCGGCTGAAGGCTTTCAGGCAGTCGTTTGCGAAGAGCCATCGCTGACAGGAGGTGAAAGGCGCCCAAGCGATAAGTGAGCGAGCGGCCGATGGCAGGATAAGTTCCATCCGGCGCAATCATTCGCTCCTGTATAGCGGCGTAACGCTGCGCGCGCGCCAGAATAGCGGGCTCGAACGATTGCCACGCGTTCGATTTCCTGGATACTGCCGACAATACTTCGAGTAAAAAAGGATGGATTACGAAGCTGTTGTAGTAATCCCAATGGAACTGCGGTCCATCTCCGTAAGTGCCGTCGCCTTTGTACCACTCCTCATGCTGCCGGATGGCATAGTCGACGCGCATGGGGTCCCACGGCTCGCCCGCAAAACAGAAGAAAGCCTCGAGCATCGCGCTGAAAAGCAGCCAGTTGTTAAAGGCCGGACGAATTATCCTGCTGGAACGCAGAGCCTCCACTAATTTCGTTTTTGTGCCCGCGTCCAGTTTCTCCCAAAGCTGCATTGGAGCGCGCAGAACAGCTAAGGCCAGAAAAGCGGCATCTACAAGCGGCTGCTGGCCTGTAGCGAAATTCATGTAATCGGGAGACGAAGAGTCAACAGCAGAGCGCATCGATTCCCGCGCCAGCTCGGAATATCGCCGGCCGACCTCACCTTCAGGTCCTGACTGCCCGGCAGATTCAAGCCAGGGAGCTATTCCCGCCAGAAGGCGCCCAAACGCTTCCAGGTGAGTATATTGGCGCCGTTCCGCCGCATTACCGTTCGGCGCTTCGACGGGCATGGTGGCCCTCAACTTTCGATTCGCCAGCGCGCCGAGGACAGGATCGGCCAAACGGTTAAGGACGGAAAGCCAATAGGCGCGATCTGATTGCGCAACAGGAAGTCCTCCTGATATCTGCTTTTTGCCCGGAACGAGGGCCGAGCCGGCAAGCGCTGAGGTTCCTATAAAGTTTCGCCGAGACGGATTTTGCACCATAATGGCTGCGCCGACAGACAATCAGCGGAATATCATTAAAGTAGTTTATGCGCTCGGTTGTTTTGAGCAGTGCGGTTTCTGCCGCGCTTCTGTGTTCCGGTCTGATTGTGGCGGTGGCGCCGTTTCAGGCGCAAGCTGCGCAGGAAATAGATCGGCAGCAGGCAGGCCTGAAAAAGGCGCCTCCGGCGGGTGTTCTCCACTCCATCCGCGTGACCGGCAATCACCGCTATTCGAGCGAAGAGATCATCAAAGCCACCGGCCTGCAGCTCGGGCAGCGCATCGACGCGCCGGTGTTGGAGGAGGCGCGCGCAAAGCTGCAAGCCACCGAGTTGTTCAACGGCGTCGCATTCAATTTCCGTTACAGCGCGACGGTTCCGCCACAATATGACGTCACCTACGACGTGCAGGAAAACGATCAGGTGTTTCCGATGCGCTTCGAACGGCTGAACGTTGCTCCCGACGCGGTCCGCGAGTATTTAAAAGATCACGTCGAGTTCTATTCCGAGCGCATTCCCGGCACAGCAGGCGTGCTGCAGCGCTATATTTCCGCCGTTCAGGATTTTGTGCGGCAGACCCAGCCATCGGTGAAAGTGAAGGCGATTGTCTCGAACGATGATCCGCAACAGCTCGCAGTTCTGTTCACGCCCGAGACGCCGGCGCCCACGATTTATCAGGTGCAAGTCAGCGGCAATCAGGCGGTCGATACGGGCACAATCCTGCGTGCGGTGAACCAGGTTGCGATCGGGGTGCCGCTTTCCGACACGCGAATCAAGATGATTCTGGATGGCGCCATTCGCCCCCTCTATGCGGCGAAAGGATACGCGGCGGTCTCGTTTCCCAAGGTGGAAACCGTGCCTGCAACTGCGAACCTGGGCGTGATCCTGAAGGTGCAGATTCAGGATGGCCCGATGTTCAAATTCGGCGCTATCCATTTTCATGGAAACGGTATAGACCCGGACGATATTCGGGCTTCGATCCCATTCAAGCCCGGTCAACCGTTCAACGGGGATCAGGTGGACAATTTCCGCATCGACTTGATGCATAAGATGCGGCGCAAGGGACTGCTGGATGCGACCGTCACGACTGAAACCCAGACGGACGAATCGAAGCGAGTGGTGGAGGTGAGTTACAACCTTGTTCCAGGCGAAGTCTACAACTTCGGCAAGCTGGACGTTAAGGGATTGGATGCGACCACCGAGCCGGTGATCGAAAAGCTATGGGGTGAAAAACCCGGCAAGCCGTTCAATCCGGATTATCCCGACTTCTTCTTGAAGAAAGTGGAAGAGCAGGGTATTTTCGATCACCTCGCCGATACGCATTCCGACTATACGGCCGAGGCTTCCACGCACAGCGTAATCGTTCATCTGTACTTCAAAGGCGGCGAATCGGCCAAGAATATTCAGAAGAAGAAAGAAGACGAAAAGAACAAACGGACAACGGATGGAACCTGGAGTCCGTGGCCGCCGGAATAACTCATTCCGGAACAGGCGCGCTGTTCAACTTCTGAATAATCTGCCCCGCATCATAAACGCATCCGCCCCAAATACCGCCGCTCGCCTGTTGTAAAGCAGCCCAAAGGCGCGTGTCTTCGGGCAGCGCCGGGTCTGGCTGCAAATCCTCACGAAAGGGGCGTTTCTGCAGTTCGGCTTCATCACAGAGGAGATTGACCGAGCCCTCCAGCTTATTGCGATCGACGATGATTTCGATCAGATCACCGTCGCGCACTTTACCGACCGGTCCTCCAGCCAGAGCTTCCGGTGACACATGACCGATGCATGCGCCTGTGGAGACCCCGCTGAAGCGGGCGTCGGTAATGACGGCGATGTGTTTGCCGAACGGCAGGTGCTTCAGCGCGGAGGTGATTTGATATGTCTCTTCCATGCCGGCGCCCATGGGACCGCGGCAGATGAGCACCATGACATCGCCTTCGTGAACGGTTCCATCTTTTATGGCCGCTATGGCGGCGTGTTCCGTCACGAAAACGCGCGCGGGTCCGCGCATGCGATAGACGCCATCGGCATCGACAACGGACGGGTCAATAGACGTGCTTTTGACTACCGACCCTTCGGGCGCAATGTTGCCATGAGGGAAGCAGACGGTTGAGGTCAGCCCGCGTGAACGTGCCTGATCGGGCGACATGATCACATCGCCGGGATCAATCCCGTCGAGTTTCTGCAGGTGCTGGCGGATTTTGAGCCGGCGCTCCGATTGTTCCCACCAATCGAGCGATGAATCAAGCGTTTCGCCCGAAACCGATCTCACAGAGGTGTTCAGGACACCAGCGCGGCGCAGATGGAGCATCACTTCCGGCACGCCACCGGCGAGAAAAACCTGCACGGTTGGATGATTACGCGGGCCGTTCGGCAAAGCATCCACAAGTCGCGGGATGCTGCGGTTCATGCGATTCCAATCCGCAACGGTAGGCCGCCGCAATTTTGCTGCATGAGCAATCGCCGGAATGTGCAGCAGCAGGTTCGTCGAGCCGCCAAATGCCGCGTGCAGAATCATGGCGTTTTCGATGGCAGCATCGGTGAGAATGTCGCGCGTGCGTAACCGCAGCTCGATCATCCGCAGACTGGCGCGCGCCGTCCGGCGGGCCATATCGAACCACACGGCTTCGCCAGACGGCGCCAGCGCGGAATGCGGCAATGTGAACCCAAGCGCTTCAGCAACCACCTGCGATGTCGCGGCTGTCCCCAGGAACTGGCAACCGCCGCCGGGCGAAGCGCAGGCGCGGCATCCGGCCAGCGCCGCTTCTTCGAGCGAAATCTTCTGATGCGCAAAACGGGCGCCGATGCTCTGCACCTTTCCCGCATCCTCGCCGTGTTCGGGCATGAGCGTCACGCCGCCCGGAATCAATGCGCAGGGCAGATCGTGCGAGCCGGCGAGCGCCATCATCATGGCCGGAAGCCCTTTATCGCAGGTCGCCACGCCGATGACTGCGGAACGCGTCGGCAAGGAGCGGATCAGCCTCCGCAGAACGATGGCAGCATCATTGCGGTAGGGCAGGGAATCGAACATGCCCGTGGTGCCCTGGGTACGGCCGTCGCACGGATCCGTGCAGGCGCCGGCAAAAGGAATCGCATTGTGTGATTTGAGTTCGCGCGCGGCTTCCTGCACCAGCAAGCCGACTTCCCAATGGCCGGTGTGATAACCGAGCGCGACCGGCTTGCCGTCCGGCGCGCGCACGCCGCCATGCGTGCTCAGGATCAGGATCTGCTTCCCGCCAAGCGCGGCAGCTTCCCACCCCATGCCTGCGTTTTGGGATAGCCCAAACAAATTTCCGGAAGGCTCTTCAAGGAGCATCTCCGGGGTGATCGGCAGCGCACCTTCCGGCCCGCGGGCGTGCGTGCGCGGTTCGAAGATCGTCTGGTCGCCGGAATCCAGGAGGCTGTTGAAGTCGAAGATAAAATCACCTCTATGCCCGGCCGCCGCCTCATTGCCGTTTATCCCGGGTCGTTCGATCCGCTGACGAACGGCCACCTTGACCTGATTGAGCGCGGCTCGCGCCTGGCCGATGAACTCATCGTAGCGGTATTAAAAAATGCGAGTAAGCACCCGTTGTTTGCCGTCGAGGAGCGCCTGGAAATGATCCGCGAGGCGGCTTCCGGCATTGCCAACGTCACAGCCGACACCTTCGACGGCCTGCTGGTTGACTACGCGGCGAAGCGCGGGGCGAATATGATTTTGCGCGGCATCCGCGCGATCTCAGATTACGAAACGGAGCTGCAAATGGCGCTGATCAACCGGCGCATGCGCCCGGAAACGGAAACTGTGTTCCTCATGGCGCGAGAGGAATTTTCTTTTATCAGCTCGCGAATGATCAAAGAGATCATCACCCTGGGCGGCGATGTGGCGCACTTTGTTCCGGAAACCGTGCTACGCCGCCTGCAAGCGAAATTGATCAGTGAAAAGTAAACTATGGGTATGCAAGCCACCGCGGAGATCGCCGAGCGTATCTCCACAATCAGCGTCTCATCCACTCTGAAAGTTTCCGCCGATGCCGACCGGCTGCGGCGCGAAGGCGTCGACGTAGTCGATTTCGGTGCAGGCGAGCCGGACTTCCCGACTCCGGAAAACATCAAGCAAGCCGCTGTCGAGGCGATTGCCGCCAACTTCACGAAGTACACCAATGCCGGCGGAACGCCGGAACTGCGCGAAGCTATCTGTTATCGTCATCGAGCCGATTTTGGCACCAGCTACACGCCCTCTGAGTGCATGGTGACGGTCGGCGGCAAGCATGCCATCTTCAATCTGATTCAAGCGCTGGTCAATCCCGGCGACGAAGTCATCATTCCGGTGCCCTATTGGGTCACCTACAAGGACGTGGTGAACTATGCGGGTGGCAGATGCGTATTTGTCCCGACCGATGAAACAAAAGGCTTCGAAGTAACGGCAGCCGCCATTGACCGGCACATCACGAACAAAACGAAACTTCTAATCATTAACTCGCCTAATAATCCGAGCGGCTCCGTTCTGCCGCGGGATGAGTTCCGTAAGATTTTTGCACTCACATCGAAGCGCGACATCTTTTTGATGACCGATGAGTGCTATTGCAAGTTCGTTTATGATGGCGAGCCCTATTCGATTGCAGCGGAACCGGGCGCGAAAGACACCGTTGTGGTGGCTGGCTCGCTTTCGAAGACCTATGCGATGACGGGCTGGCGCATCGGATTCGCTTTGGCTCCCGCACCGATTATCGGCGCCATGATGAAGCTGCAAAGCCACAGCACCTCAAACCCGACCTCTATCGCGCAAAAAGCGGCAGTGGAGGCCATGCGCGGGCCGCAAGATTCTGTGCCGGTGATGTTGGCCGAATATCGACGCCGCCGCGATTTCGTCGTCAGGAGATTGCGGGAGATTCCGGGCGTCACGATTGCCACGCCGGAAGGCGCCTTTTATGCCTATCCGAACATCAGCATTGCTTTTCGCAGTGGCCGCGTGAAGAACTCGCTCGATTTCTCGAGCGAGTTGCTTTCAAAAGCTCACGTGGCTGTTGTACCGGGCGAAGCGTTCGGAACCAGCGATCACGTCCGAATCTCGTACGCCACTTCCATGGGCGAGCTGGAACGCGGGCTGGACCGGCTGCATCGTTTTATGGACGAGCTGCGCTGAGCGAGAACTAGCGCCCTACCGCTTCGGCAGATCGACTCTGCGCCGTGACTGCCTTGGCGCGTATCTGTTTCATGCGCTCCCGCATCATGGCAGCGCGCTCGCGTCCATCCGGCGTATCATCGATCAGTTTTTCCAGGTTCTTCAGTGCTTGCGGCCCGAATTGCTGCCGAAGCGCCGGCAGAAGAGGCTCCAGTTTGGCGAAGACACCTAACTGCTCGCCATTTGTCTCATTGAACATATCTAGCGAAATTGCGCCAGTGTTCACCAGCGCCGCGGCCATATCCCAGTAACTGATCACCATTCGCAGATGCCCGCTATGTTCGCTGAAGAGAGCAGCAATGTAATCGTCGGCGGATTGCGGATTGAATTCCATAAAGAACCAATCGCGTGCGGTCCGCATGACCGGATCCCGGCGTAATTCATACAACTTCAGAATGAGACCTGCTTCGTCTTGTTTGGACATATCTCATGCCAGCGTATCAGCACGCGGCAAGAGAAACGCCGGCAGCTACATAATGGCGGTTTTGAATGCCTGGCTGACGTGCAGCACAGCCGAAACGGCGCGATTGTAGTTCATCCGCATCGGTCCCACGACGGCGACGTGCGCTTCGAGCCCGTTCGGCATGCCCAGGCGTACGCCGATGAGAGAAAGGCCATCCATGCTCGGATGCATGTCGGCCAGCCCCACGCGAATCGTCAATTCGCCGTCGCGCTGTTCGAGGAAACGATCGAGCAACTGCAGAATTCGTTTCTTTTCTTCCAGCGCGCGAAACAGTTCGCGCATGCGCTCGCGCGTCAAGTGCAGATCGAGCCCGAGCAGATGTTCCGCGCCTTCGAAGTGAACTTCAGGCACGAGACCGAGGTCCAGCAGTCCCTTGGAATAAAACAAGCTGACGCGCCGCAGAATAGAATCGTAAGCCGCGCTTTCCAGCTCCAGCCGCCGCTTCAGCTCGCGCTGGATGCGCGCGAGCATCCAGCCGCCGAAATTGTAATTGATGTAGTTGCGGATCGAGATCAGCTCATCCTGCGAGATGGGGTCGTCGATTGTCACAACACGGTTTCGCACCATGCGGTCCCGAGTGATGACAACCATCAGAATCCGCCTGTCCGGCAATCCGATGAGTTCCACCTGGTCCAAAGTCTGATTTTCGGTCGGAATGGCTGCCGCAATGCCGAACGTGCGGGTAATTTCTGTCAGGAGCTGCGATGAGCGCTCAATTTTCGCCTCCACGCTCCCGGCGTTTCGCAGTTCAGCTTGCAGCCGGTCCAGTTCCGCTTGAACAATCCGGCTTCCTACCAGCGTTCTCCCGTAGCTTTGATAGGCCAACTCGGTCGGTACTCGCCCGGCAGAGGTATGTGGCTGTGACAAATACCCGTGTTCGAGCAGATCCGCCATCATGTTGCGGATGGAAGCTGGGCTCATGGGGTACTTGCGCGCGATGGTGCGTGACGCAACCGGCTCGCCCGATTCGATGTATTCCTGAACGATGGCGTGCAATACGTCGAAGTGACGGGATGTTAGCATTCCCAAGCGATTCATACGTTTACAGGCCCTGTAACTTAATTATAAAGATTGCAAAATTGAGTGCGCGGTTGTCAATATCCCTAAATCGCGTAACCGCAACAGCAGTTCGGGCAACCAGTTTTATGCGACCAGGGCGGCAAGATCCAGGCTCTTGGCATGCCGCCAGAGCCGCTCTAAATCGTAGTAAGAGCGCGCGGTTTCCGAAAAAACATGAACAATAAAATCGCCGTAATCCATGAGAATCCAATCCGCTTGTTCGTAGCCTTCCACGCTGACCGGAAGCTCGCCGGTTTGTTTCAGTTGTTTATGGATTTCGTCGGAGATGGCATGGCCCTGGCGCGGATTTGAGGCAGAACAGATTATGAAGTAATCTGTAAAAGAAGTCACTTCGCGCAGGTCCAGCACGCGGATATCGGATGCTTTTTTCGATTCTGCGGCTTTGGCGGCCGCTAACCAGTTGAGCGGTTCTTCTGCTGTGCCCTGGGTGGGCAGTTGGTGGGAACGTCTTGTAAGAGTCGTTGAAACTAGCTCCTGCGCTTAGCGTACTACACTGACGATAGGTGCGTAAATCACCAAATCCGGCGTGAAATCTCTATATTTTTGCTTTTTGTCCGGGCTGTTTGCCGCCGTGGCGGCGTGGGGCGCTGACGCCTCTGCGCACCCGGTAAATGCCCTGACAGCCACTCTCGTGCAGCGAGCGCAAGACGAAGTCATCCGGATTCAAGCGCTTGTGGCTGACGGGACTTTGCCCAAGGCGACTCTCGACGAAGCAAAGGCGAAACTGGCCGACATCCAAGACCAGGAGATTCTGGCTGAGACGCTATATGGCGAACCGCATGTGGAGAACATGACGGATGCCCAGGGGCAGGCAATGTTAGCGGCCGCGCAGCGCCGGGTAGACCGGCAGCAAAAGATAGTGGAAGAACGGCAGAAACTGCTTGAGAGCGGCATCCTGGCGCGCTCGGAAGTGGCCGCGTTTCAGGAGGAATTGGATTCCCGCCGGCGTGCTCTCGAACTGGCGAAAAATCGCGTGCAACTGATGCAGGAACTGCGCCAGATGGCGGAGACCGAGCAGCGCCTGGCGCATGCCGCGCAAGCCGGGGTGGCTTCCGTCAAGAACGTGA
>JAJPJN010000139.1 GCA_021324185.1 Terriglobia bacterium
ATGCGCCCTGTGCGCTTTGATTACCCGCGCACAACGGGCACCATGCGCCCTGTGCGCTTTGATTACCCGCGCACAACGGGCACCATGCGCCCTGTGCGCTTTGATTAAAAAACGTGCCGACCTCAAGCCTGAGCCGCCTCACAACACATTTGCCTCCGAATGTTTTATCTTCCTTCTTTTGTTGAGATACTGGAGTTGTGGTTACCGACCTCGTGCAAATTAAGCGCTATGGCGAAAAGCAGCGCGAGGAAAACATGCGCTTTCGAGCCTGGCTCAAGCGCCACAATTTCGTGGAGCGCCGGTTTAAAGCCATCGCTCAAGAAATCGAAGAACAGGTGGACTGCACGCAGTGCGCGAATTGCTGCCGGGTTGCGACGACACAGATCAACGACCGTGATGCCGCACGCCTGGCGCGCTATTTGGGCGTGAAACTACCGGACTTCCTGAAGCAGTACACCGAAGAGAGCGCAGAAGGCCGCATTCTGAAACGCACCCGAGACGGTTGCGTTTTCCTCGATGGCAATGTCTGCTCTGTGTACGAAGCGCGGCCTGGTACATGCGAGATGTTTCCCCATCTGATCAAAGGAAACGGATCGCTGCTGAGCCGCATGTGGCACATGCCCGACCGCGCGGTCTACTGCCCCATCGTTTACAACACGCTCGAACAATTCAAGGCCGAGACTGGATTTACCAAATGACGATCGTTTTGCTTGTGTGCCTTATCGCGGCGATCGGCTTTGCAGCTTATGAGCTGGCGGAAGCGCGCCGCTGGCAACAGAATTATCGCGAAACACGGGACCAGCAGAATGAGTTGCGCGCGCAGCTCGAGCAGGCGCAAAGGACCGCTATAGAAAAAGAGGCGGAAAGCACGAAGAACCTGGAAATCGCTCAGGTTCAAATGAAGCTGCTCGCGCAAACCCAGCAGCAGATCGAAGACCGGTTCAAAGCGCTTGCGGCCGATACGCTGCAGACGAACAGCCAGCTCTTTCTGGATCGCAGCCGCGATCAGATCCAGCGCCTGGTCGAGCCGGTCAACCAGTCGCTGCAGCGTTTCGAAGAGCAGGTCCAAGCCATCGAGCGTTCGCGGATCGGAGCCTATGAAGGCATTTCCGCGCAGGTCCATGCTCTGACGGAGCTTCAGGAGCGCGTGCGCCAATCCACCGATCAGCTCAAGAACGCGTTACGATCTCCCAGCCAGCGCGGGCGTTGGGGCGAGATGCACTTGCGGCGTGTCGTCGAGATGGCAGGCATGTTGGAGTATTGCGATTTCGCGGAGCAGAAGACGCTGTTCGGAGAGACAAATCAGCGGCCCGATCTGATCGTGCGCTTACCCAACGAGTGCCAGGTAGTGGTGGATGCGAAAGTTTCGCTCGATGCTTATCTGCGGGCTATCGAAGCCACCACTGAAGGCGACCGCCAGCAGTACCTGAAAGAACATGCAGCGCAGGTTAAGAACCATGTGCGGGCGCTCAGCGATAAATCGTACTGGCTGCGCCTGCCCTGTTCGCCCGAATTCGTGGTGGCGTTTCTGCCGCTCGAGCCGCTCTTCAGCGTCGCGCTGGAGCAGGATCCGGCATTGCTCGAATTCAGCGCCGAGCGGCGCGTGCTGATCGCCACGCCTACTACGCTCATCACCTTGCTGCTCACGGTCGCGCATGGCTGGCGGCAAAAGACGCTGGCCGAAAACATCGATAAGATACGCGATGCCGGTATCGAGCTGCACGCGCGGCTATCGAAAATGTATGAGCACTTTGTCAGGCTGGGAGACGCCATCGGCAAGACGGTCGAGATGTACAACTCGACAGTCGGCTCCATGGAGCGCCATGTTTTGACCTCGGCGCGCAAGTTCCGCGAGCTGCGCCCGGCCAGCGCCGATGATGTGAAGGAAGCCGTTGAAATCGATCTCACGCCGCGCCGGCTGGACCCAGGGAAATGGCAAACCCGGCAGGCGGCACTCGAAAACGGTGCGCAGGAAGAACAGGCCGTTAATTCAGCTTTTCGGTAATCGTTACCGGATTGGCAAGCCGGAAGGTCAGGGGCGTTTCGCTCTGTATGACAGCCGGTTTACCGCGCGTGAGCAGGACCGCGCCCGTTCCGGCAGCGCCGCCCAGGCCAGCTCCGATGGCCGCGCCTTTGCCGCCGCCCGCTGCTCCGCCGATGATCGCGCCTAAAGCTGCTCCCCCGGCAACCTTCGCCATCTCCTGCCCCGTGCTGCTGGGCCCGTGCAGCTCATAGACATTGGTCTCGATGCGAACCCGCTGCCCGTCGGTCGTGTTGATCTCGGTGACGGCAAGGGTCAAACCGGCGGCGTTGGACAGATGCCCTGCGGATTGCGCATTGACGATTTTGCCCAAAACTTTCGAGCCGCGGTCGGCAATGATGAAGCCATCCATGATGATCGGCGACATCAGAGTCGCGCGGAATGTGTCGCCGGTGTAGTTGTGATCGGTTGAGAGCGTTTCGCCTATACGAATGGCAACGACGGTGCCGACCGGAAGCGTTACGGTGTGCGGCTGAGGCGCGGCTGGTGGAGGCGCTTGTGATGGCGAAGGCGCGTCCACGGTGTTCTTGGAATCAGCAACAGACTCGGGCACAACCGGAGGCGCGGATTGGGCAGCAGACGGCGCTTCACTGGGGGCTGGCAAGGGCGCGGAAACCGGCACGGGCGGCGGGACCTCGGCTTGCGCGAGGATTACCGGCTTCGCACTGGATTTCACGCGCGCGACGACGAGTTCAGGCCGGCGCCGTTCGACGACCCTCCTGGCAGGGACCGGAATTTTCACTTGTGTCGGCGCGCTCGGCTCGAGATCGGAACCGGTATCGGCGGGCGCGGGCAATCGTTGCTGGGCCCCGGCATCCCCGCCCGTGGTGGGCAGTTCCGCCGGAAGGGCTGAAACGTCGGCCGCCGGGGTTACCGGCACCGGGCGCCGTACGTCGCTGACATGCGCGACAATCAAAGCGCTTCCGAGCGCGACAACTACGCCGGATACAAACGCTGCTGTGACTTTGACAAGATTTGACGATTCCACAGGCGCAATCCCCTCATTAGACAAGAACGTGGGTCATGCGGTTCGAGTTTCGCCTCGCGCCAGTTAAAATAGTGTCATTCCGGGTCACTTCCCCGCCCTGGACTCCCATTGGATGACAGAAGACACCCATCTGGCAGGCGAAACCGCCGCCCCCACATTTTCCATCGGACCCATTGTCGTGCGCCCGAATACCGTTCTGGCGCCCATGGCGGGGGTGACCGACACGGTTTTCCGCCGCTTGATCCGCAAGCAAGGTGGTTGCGGCCTGCTGATGACGGAGTTCACCAGCTCTCACGGGGTAGTAAGCACGCGCACGGCCAAAAAGCCGAACCGGAATTTCCGCTACCTGTACTTCGAGCCGGACGAGCACCCGATTGCCTGCCAGCTCTTTGGATCCGATCCGGACGTGATGGCAGAGGCTGCGAAGGTCTGCGAGGAACGCGGATTCGACATCGTCGACATTAATTTCGGCTGCCCGGTCAACAAGGTCGTGAAGTGCAACGGCGGGTCGGGCCTGCTGCGCAATCTTCCGCTGGTGGAAGAGATTCTGACGAAGGTGCGAGCCGCTATCTCGATTCCATTGACCTGTAAGTTCCGTGCCGGGTGGAACGATCGCGAGCTGGTAGCGGTGGAGATGGCGAAGCTGGCCGAGAACTGCGGATTAGCCGCCGTTGCGCTGCATCCGCGCACGCGCGAGCAGGGCTATAGCGGCCGGGCGGACTGGTCGCGCATTTCCGACATTAAGGCGGCGGTCCGTATTCCGGTAATTGGCAACGGCGATATCGTCACGCCGGAAGATGCGGTCAGAATGCAGCGTGAGACCGGATGCGATGCGGTCATGATTGGCCGCGCGGCTTCTTATAATCCGTGGATATTCGCTCAGATCGATAGTTACCGGCGCACGGGAACATACGACGTCCCGCCCGATTGCGAGCGCTATCGCAT
Organism: Terriglobia bacterium; assembly: GCA_021324185.1. Taxonomy (GTDB): domain Bacteria; phylum Acidobacteriota; class Terriglobia; order Bryobacterales; family Bryobacteraceae; genus Bog-105. Next base: position 3,975 of record JAJPJN010000139.1, read on the forward strand.
CATGCGCACGTATTACCAAATGCTGCATGAGCATGGGGAAGCCGATGCGATCGGCAAGATGAAACAGTTTGCGACCTACTTCACGCATGGCGTGCGCAACGGCGCCAGGCTGCGGACGGAGATTTATCGCGCGCAGCAGGCGATTCAGGTTCTGGACATCGTCGATGCGTTCTTCAACGATCAGTTGAGATCGGAAGCGGTTCCCGCGTACGCCGGAGCCGCGTGAAGCAAGTCCAGCTCATCACCGACGGTGCCTGCGTCGGAAATCCGGGCCCAGGCGGTTGGGCGTGCATCCTGCGCTATGGCGAACATAAGCGCGAGTTCTTCGGCTGCGAGCCGCACACAACAAATAACCGCATGGAGCTTACTGCCGCGATTGAGGGGTTAAAGCACCTCAAAGAGAGCTGCTCGGTTGAGATCATCACTGACTCCGAATATCTGAAGAAGGGCATCACGAGCTGGATTCACGGCTGGAAACAAAAGAATTGGCTGACCGCCGAAAAGAAGCCGGTAAAGAACGACGATCTGTGGAGAGCGCTGGACGCGCTGGCGAGCAAGCACGAAACCAAGTGGAAGTGGACCAAGGGGCACGCCTCGCACGAAGACAACAACCGATGCGACGAACTGGCGACGCGCGCGGCCCGGGAGCAGATATCGAGTGAAGCCGGCGCGGACAAACTGTTCTGATGGCCGATCAGCGCATCTGCCTGTTTGGCGGCACCTTCGACCCCATTCATGCCGCGCACTTGCGGATGGCTGAAGAAGCCATCCGGCAATTCGATTTAGACCGCGTGGTATTCGTGCCGGCGGGAAATCCGCCGCATAAGGATGCGCGCGCGGTGACTCCATATGAAGATCGTCTGGAAATGGTGAAGCTGGCCTGCGCCGGCCATCTGAAATTCGAAGTTTCGGAGATGGAACGAGGAAGCGAACGTAGTTACACGATCCATACGCTCGAACGCTTTCGGAAGCAGCTTGCGCCTGATGACCACCTGTTCTTTCTTATTGGAGCGGATGCTTTCGATGAGCTCGAGACGTGGCATCGCTGGCAAGAGGTGGTTGGTCTGACTGAATTTATTGTTGTGTCGCGACCGGGCGCGACGTATCACATTCCCGCTGGTGCTAGAGTTCTGCGCCTGGACAATGTTCAGTTGCCCATTGCAAGCAGAGAGCTGCGAGCAAAGCTGGCAGCGGGCGAGGCGGCGCCGGAAATTCCGGCGGCCGTGCGCGAGTTCATCGCACGGCGCGGGCTTTATTGCTTAACCGGGACGCAGTAGCGGTCGAAGGCCTGCGCCAGCACCTGCGCAATCTCCGGCGCCTGGCGCGTTTCGATTTCGTGACGGTGAAGCATGAACACCGGCCTGCCGTCCCGGAAGAGCGCCATCGAGGGAGACGATGGCGGCACGCCAGGAAGTAATTCACGCACGCGCGCTACCGCTTCGAGATCCGCGCCCGCAAAGACGGTGGCGACTTTGTCAGGCCGCGCGGAGTGCTGCAGCGCCATCCCAACTGCCGGACGCGCCTTCCCGGCCGCACAGCCGCAAACGGAATTGACGATCATCAACACGGTCCCGGAGTCCGGGCTGAGCGTGCGGTCGACCTCTTCGGGCGTGCGGGTCTCAACGACTCCGTACTGCGTCAAATCGCGCCGCATCGCGGCAATAAGCTGTTCTGGATAACGCATAATTTCCTTAGCTCGAAGAACCGGGCCGCGGCGCCTGCACCTTAGGCGTCGACAGGTAGCCAACAATCGTGTCCTTGCGTACTTCATTGACAACGATCTCATCCGGTTGTCCGGCTTTGCCGGTATAGAACTGAATGGGCTCGTTGATGTTGCGGTCCTTCTTTTCAACCGTTTTGTCGTTGGCAGTGATTTGAATCGTGAATTTGTTGTGCTTCGGATCGGCCTTCTTCAACTCCACCATTACGTCTGCCACGCGCGTTGGCTTCTTGGACTTACTGATGGTGAATTCGGTGTAATTCCGCTCGCCGAGTTCGCGCAGCGCTTTTAATTCTTTGGCATTGGTCGCTATCAGGCTTTCGTGATTGTCCAATTCGCCGGTGGCGCGCTTCAGTGTCGCAATGGTCTGCTCCAACTGGCTCTTGGTGTTTTGAACGTCGGTCTTGACGTTACCCACATCAGTCGAAACACTCGCGATCTGGGTATTGGCCTGATCTGCAGATTGCTTCACGGCAGCGATGGCCTGCTGCTGAGCCGCCTGTTCATCGGCAACCTTTGCCTGCAATTCCTGGAGCCGCCGTTGTGCATCGACTTTCGCCTGGCCGACGGCAGCATTGGCTTCGCGGCGCGCTTGAGCAAGCTGCGCCTTGACGGCTTCCAGATGCTCCGTAGAGCGACGGACCTCTTCATTCGAAGCGACGCGGACCTGCTCCACCTCGCTGTTGAGCGCTCGTGTCAGCTTGTCCATTTCGGTGCGGTTTTCGGTTCGCACGTGGTCCAACTGAATGAACAGGAAAATGTTGGAAATGGCCAAAATCACGAGCACCCCGATCAGTACCGGTGTTTTCCAGTTCGGAGTGGATGGAGGCGGGATGATGTATGTCGGCTGTTGCGGTGAGCTACTCATGTTTACTTCCTCTCAGCGTCGTTTTTATTTAAAGACACACCAGACGCTTCGGGCGCCTTGTTGATGGCGGACTAGACGTGTCTTTTCTTTATTATGTTTCAAGTTCGAGATTGCTGCTTGGCGGCAGTGGCAAAATCAAGCCTTTCCTGCCGCGGCATGCCGGGTTCAAAGCATCTGCGGCAGCGCGCTTCGTAGGCGCCGCCGGCCCCAATTAAGATCAGATCTTCCGATTCTACCAGCCGTTGCGTATGTTTGGCCGGTGAGCCGCAACACATACAGATGGCCAGCGTTTTTGTGATCGATTCGGCCAGCGCCAGCAGATCGGGAATCGGCGGGAAGGGCCGGCCAAGATAATCCGTATCCAGGCCGGCGACGATGACTTGCTTGCCGCTATCTGCAAGCTGATTCACGATCTCGATCAGGCCCGGGCCAAAAAAGTTCGCCTCGTCGATTCCCAACACCTGGGTGCGCCAGTCGATAGAACTCAGAATCGCGCGGGCATCGTTGACCGGTTGCGAAGCCATCCGGATATCTGCGTGGCTGACGATTTCGGCGTCCGAATAGCGCGTGTCGATTGCCGGTTTAAAGACTTGCACGCGCTTGCGGGCAATCATAGCGCGCCGCAGCCGGCGAATCATCTCCTCGGTCTTACCGGAAAACATGGGGCCGCAGATGACTTCAATCCAGCCCGCGTTGGGGATGACAATCTCCAACGTCTAGACACCCTCCCGTTTTCGATTCACGCGGATGGCAAGTTGGTCCTGCGTGGGTTCGCCGTCGCATTCCACTTGAAGAACAGTTGCGATCGGGTCCGGCGCGTACCGCGGCAAGCCGGTAAAGCGAACGCGAAACTGTTCCTGCTCAAATTGGACGGGCTGCCCGCTCGGGTACAGCTTTGCGGAAAGCACTTTCTGCTGCAAGCCACCCACGGCCAAAGTTTCGCCGGGCCAGAAGTAAGCATGAATGAACAAGGTGTTCCCCTGGCGCGTGAAGAGCGCGAATTCGGAGCGTTTGACCTGGCAGCGATCGGCGCGATGAATCAAGGCGTTGTGCGCGTCCATCCAGCGGCCCACGGTAGTGAGAATTTGAATGGAAGGATCGGGGATAGAGCCGTCTCCTTTGGGGCCGATGTTGAGAAGATAATTGCCCTGATCGCGGGTGCAGGTCAGCAGATTTCGCACGATGGTTTTGGGAGACTTCCAATTGTCGTCGGCGCGCTGAAATCCCCAGCTATCATTCATGGTCATACAGGATTCCCAGGGCACGTCGTAGGCTTGAATGCGCTGCTCCGGAGTTTGAAAATCTTCCGGGATGCCGGAACGGTTATTGATGATGATGTCCGGCTGCAGCTTGCGAACCATTTGGTTCATCTGGACGGATTCCCATCCTTCCGGCGTCAGAGGCCAGCTCACGTCATACCAAAGGATGTCGACTTTGCCGTAATTGGTGCACAGCTCGCGCACCTGGCCGTGGATGTAAGCGACGAAGCGGCGGCGGGCAGCCTCGTCGGTTTTGCAGCGCGCGCCATCGGGATGGTGCCAATCCATCAGCGAATAATAGAAACCAAAGCGCATCCCTTCGGCTCGTGCCGCTTCCACGTATTCGGCAACCAGATCGCGGCCGGCTGCCTGCTTGGGAGCACAGTAGTTTGTCAGTTTCGTATCGAACAGGCAGAAGCCTTCATGGTGCTTTGTGGTCATCACCATATACTTCATGCCGGAGCTTTTGGCGAGCTTGGCCCAGGCGCGCGCGGCATGCGGCTGCGGGTTGAATTGCTTGGCTAATTGCTGGTATTCGGCAACGGGAATGCCTTCCTGCTCCATCGCCCACTCGTGCCGCCCTAAGACGCTATACAGGCCGAAATGAATGAACATGCCGAAGCGGGCTTCGTGCCACCATTGCATGCGGCGGTTGCGGTCTTCGACGGTAGAAGTGGTGGGGCCCAAATTAGCGGGAGCAGGGGTAGATGCAGTTTGAGCGCGAGCAGCTTCCGGCAATAACGCGGCAGCGGCTCCGGCCGTTTTGAGCACGTTACGTCGTGAGAGTGTCATAGGTATTTACCAGCAAGATAAGTTTAACCGCTCGCGCGGAGGCGGGCGGTTAAGCTGGTCGCAGATGTTCTCGCGACGCCTGATAGAGCCGGAACTGCTGGATCATGCTCCTGCGGAAGAGGCGCGGGCGAATCTGGCGGATCTGATTCGAATCAATCAGAAATTCGGCGGCCATGCGGTCATTCTGAAGGTGCTCGGCAAGGTGGCGTCCGCCGAGGATTCGTTTTCGCTGCTGGATGTGGGGGCTGCATCCGGAGACACGGCGGTGGCGATCCGAAGCGCTTATCCGCATTCGCGGGTCTTCAATTTCGATTGCAGTGCGGTCAATCTGAGCGCGGCGCCGCAACCGAAGCTGATCGGCGACGCGTTCCAGTTGCCGTTTGCGGCGCGGAGCTTTGATTACGTGCTCTGCTCCTTATTTCTGCACCATTTTGAGGACGGGCGCGTGGTGCGGCTGCTGAAATCGTTCCATGAAGTCGCGCGCAAGGCCCTGCTGGTTTGCGATCTGGAACGCAACATTTGGCCGTACCTGTTTCTTCCAGCCACGAAGTTTTTGTATGGCTGGCAGCGCATCACGCTGCACGATGGTCCTGTCTCCGTGCGCGCTTCCTTCACCGCGGCCGAACTCAGAAATCTGGCCGGGCAGGCCGGACTGAACGACTGCGAGGTGAGCATCCACAGGCCGGCCTTCCGAGTGTCGCTGGTAGCGCGGAAACCGGGTTAAATAAAAATGGAAGAGATCCCGGTGGGTACTCGGAGGAAGATACCCACCGGGGGCGCACGGCAGCATGTGCAAAGTGCGCCAGCTCGTGGGTTGATGGCGGTAGCGCTGCCTCGCCATAAACCGAACTTTTGCAGTGCGCGAACGTTAAGTTGAGCACACTGTACGAGTGCCTACCTACATATTACGCCGTTTTAATACTCTGGTACCAAGTATTCCACAACTTTTTTTTGGCGTATCGTGCATTTCCCAGTTGACAGGGTCCGGGCGGCTAATAATAAACCAGTAGCCGAGGACTCCTGCCAGCATCGCCAGAACCGCCAGTCCGAAGGCGGGCACAAACGAATGAGTCCAGCTTAAAGTCAACCCTCCCAAATAGTTAGCGATCACACCGGCAAAATTTCCGATGCAGTTCTGGAAGCCCGTCCATTTGGCGGCAGCTTCGACCCCGGATAAGCGCTGCGTCAGAGCCCAGTGGTTCGAAGAGAAGCCGCCCATCGAAATGAGCGACAGAACCAGACAGAACTGAAAGAGGAACGGCTGGCGAACCAGCGCGGCGGGAATCATAAAGACACAGGAGCCGAGCAGGCCGCAACAGACGAAAGCCTGGCGGACGCGTCCGGCATCGTGGGTGCGGCGGATCAGCGCATCGGCCAAAATTCCCAGCAGCATCGAGGAGATGGCGACGCCCCAAAACGGAAGCGATGCAAACAACGCCAGCCGGTCCCCGCTGATGTGGCGATCGGTCTCGAAATAGTAGGGAATCCAGTTGAGTAGGAAGAACCAGGCGTAATTGGCGCCGAACAGGCCCAGTACAGTGCCCCAGAAAGCGCGCGTCTGAATCAGTTGCCGGTAAGACGGGGACCACGTCGGCCCGCGCTGGTTGGCGGGACGCGTCTTGAGCATCGGGGCGACAGCGCACCAGGGTATGAGCCATATTCCGCTGGCAATCGCGATGACGATGAACATGCCGCGCCAGGTAAATTCGTTGAGCAGTTTGACACCGAAAAGCACGCCCAGCGCCGGGCCGATCTTTGAGCCTGCATCGATAAGCGCGTTGGCTGTGCCGCGCAGATTTTCCGGGAAGACGGCGGCGATGATCTTCGAATAGGCAGGATAGGCGACCGACTCGCCGGAGCCGAGGATGAGGCGCAGGGTCAGTATCTCGGCAAAGCTATTGGCCACGCCAGTAAGCCCGGTGGCGGCCGACCAGATTAGAAATCCCGCAGCATACAACCAGTTCACGTTCCAACGATCGATGGCCGGGCCCGCCAGCAGTTGCATCAAGGCGTAAGTGAACGAGAAGGCGGCAAGCAGGATGCCTAGCTGTTCCTGGCTGAAGTGAAGTTCGGTTTGTATGCTTCTGGCCGCCACACCGAGATTGCCGCGATCGGCGTAGTTGATACAGACCGAGATCACCAGTAACCCAAGCGCGATCCAATGCAGGAGGCGAGGCTTGCCGGCGCTGGGAAGCATAGAAGTACGAAAGCAGGAGTCAGAAGTAAGAATACAGAAGACAACGCAACGTGCCGTTTAATGCAGGTAGAACAGGCTGAGGCGGGGCAGGTTGGCGCGCGCGAGTAGGGCGGAATCGAGATAGCGGCGTTCGAGCATGGCGATCTGTTCCGCCGTCATCTTGCCGCGATAAGGCCTCAGTTCCTTTTCTAAGGATTGGCGGATGGCGAACAGGTCTTCATCGCTTTGCGCCACCCGGACGGCTGCCACGAGTTTTTCTTCGAGCGCGGTCAGGCGCTGCTCGAGTTCCTCGAGCTTATGAGTGTAGCTTTCGGCCGCGGCGGCGAGAGTTTCGAGCGCGGCGGCGATATCCGGAAACGCCTGCGTGTGCGCCGCCGATTGGAGCAGCCAGGCGCGGATCTCTTCGGGAGCGAAGCCCTCGGTAGCGGCTGCGGAACTGGCCTGCGGCTGCGGAGCGCGCTGCGCCGCTTCCGCAACTGCCTGGGCGCAGTATGCCAGGGAATTGACCAGCCGCCGCTTGGATTTACGCGCGCGCCATTTTTCGAACGCGTCATCAATTCCTTTGAGCACGGCCTCGAGTGGAATGCCGCTGCTCTTCCAGTTTTCGATGAGGGCCCAATCGAGCGGGGAAAGGAGAAAGAGTCCGGTGCCGCGGGTGCGTTGGAAGTGTTCCTCGATTTCGGTGAAGTAGTTGAAGTAATTGCCGGACCAGTCCGGATCGGCAGCCTCCGGATCGGTAGCTTCCGGCTCAGACATCGGGCCGCACTCCTCCGGCGGCTACGCGCTCCAGTTTGCCGCGATCAAGCTGGACCAGCAGGAATCCATTGCTGTCGAGACCGGCGGTAGTGCCTTTTTCACCGGTTTCTTCGATGATGATGCGCCGATGGAGCGCATAACTCGAGGCGCGTGTGAAAGCGCGCACAATGCTCTCCGGCCCTTCGCTTTTTAAGGTGGAGCAAAAGCTGTCAATGGCTTCGAGCAGATGGATGACTACGGCCTCACGCGATTGCTCGCGGCCGCCGCTTTCGATGCGCAGCGAAGTAGCGGGCGTGCGCAGGCCATCCGGGAAGCTGGTTTGGTTGGCGTTGATGCCGATTCCGGCCACAATGCATCCTTCGGTGAGGTGGGTCAGAATGCCGGCGACTTTGCGCTCCCGAATGAGCACATCGTTCGGCCAGCGCAGATCGCAAATCAGCTCGGTTGCCTTTTGAATGGCTTCGGCGGCGGCTAATCCCAACAAGAGGCTGGCCACCGGCAGGCTTCCGGGCTTGAGCTGTAAGCGCAGCAGGATGGAGCAGTAGATGCCGGCCTCGGGCTGAGAGAGCCAGGACCGCCCGAAACGGCCCATGCCCGCCGTCTGCTCATCGGCCAGCACAACGGTTCCATGAGAAGCGCCATCATTGGCCAGTGAACTAGCCTCGATCATTGTCGAGCCGATGGTGGGGTAATACAGGATCGGGTTGGAAGGACGGGCGCGTTGAATGCATGCGATATCGAGAGGCATTTAGCGCGACTCCAATTCCAGCCGGAAGCTGATGTCGACAGCGGGCGCCGAATGCGTGATGGCTCCGCAGGAGATGAAATCCGGTCTGGCTGCGGCATAGGCGGGGACGGTGTCGAGTTGGATCCCGCCCGAGAGTTCCACCGTTGCCCGGCCGGCGATGTATCGAACCCAGACCTCGGCGTCGGCAGGCGTCAAATTATCGAGCAGCAGGTGCTTCGCCCCGCACGCGAGTGCTTCATCGAGTTCCTGGCGGGTGCGAACTTCTATTTCAACCGGACCATCGAACGACGCAACGGCGTTGAGCGCGCTGCGAACGCCGCCAGCGGCAGTGATGTGGTTGTTCTTGATGAGCACGGCATCAAATAAACCATGGCGATGATTGGTAACGCCACCGGCAGCGGCCGCCATTTTTTCAAGGACGCGCAGACCCGGCGTCGTCTTGCGGGTATCGAGAATTTGGACATTCGTCCCCGTCACCGCGTCGACATATTTCCGGGCCAGAGTTGCGATTCCGCTGAGCCGCTGGAGGAAGTTGAGCGCGACTCGTTCGCATTCGAGCAGAGCCCGCGCGCGGCCGGAGACTGCTGCAATCTGCTCGCCCGTAACCACACTTGACCCGCTCGCCTTAGATAGAGAAACCTCTGCCCCGCCCCGCGAGGAATAAATCAACGTCAGTAGTTCCACTCCGGCTAAGGTCAGATCTTGTTTGGCGAGGAAGGTTCCACTGGCTTGCAGTTCTCCAGGAACCGTCAGCTCAGAGGTGATATCGCCGGAACCGATATCTTCGGCGAGCGCGCGTTCGACAACGTCGCGTATGGCGGGATGCGAGATGTCGAATTTCATTCGCTATTCGGAGTTATCGAGCAGCTCACGATTTTTCTTGAGCTGCTCGCGATATTCGGTGAGCTTGGCGCGAACAGAGGAAATGATGTTTTCGGGCGCGCGTTCCAGAAACGCCGGATCTGACAACTGCCGTTCCGAGCTTTCAATTGCTTTATTGAGCCGTGAGATCTCCTTGAGGATTCGGGCGCGCGATTCCGCCGAACCGGCTCCGTTCTGACCGGCGACATGGATGATGAGATCGTAATCGGGCGTGGAGCGCAGCACAGGCGATTGCTGGTCTGCCGTTCCGGAACGTTGTTCCAGCTTGAGGCGCGCCAGCGTGGAAATGGCGGCGAGGTCGGCCTTGGAGAAGAGAGGGCCGCGCAAGTAAAGCGTTGCCTCAGGGACCGATTTCGGATCGAGCTTGTGATCGGCTCGCAATTCGCGCGCAGTTGTGACAATGCGCTGAAGGCGATCGAACTGCGTTTCCTCGACCGGCAGCGATTCTGAAGTGGGATAGGGGGCCAAGGAAATGGAGCGCGCATGCGCAGCCGAAGAGATGCTCATGAGCCGCTGCCAGAGTTCCTCGGTCACGAACGGCATGAGCGGGTGCAGCAGACGCAGCATTCGCTCGTAGACAGAGAGCGCGACGGACCAGTGATCGTCCTGCCCGGAATTCGCGGTGAAGCGATTCTTCTTGATTTCGAGATACCAGTCACAGAATTCTTTCCAGACGAAATCCCAGAGCGTTTGTGCCGCTTCGTGATAACGATGAGCGCCCAGGCTCTCCTCTAATGCGGCGGCGCAGGCGTTGAGGCGCTGCTCGATCCAGATGTCTTCGGTGCTCCGCGCCCCGATGGGCTGTTCAGGATTCCAGCTTGTGAGGGCGGAGCGCTCCATATTCATGAACAGGAGGCGCGAAGCATTCCAGAGCTTATTGGCAAAGCCGCGCGACGCCTCAAAGCGGTTCATCTTGAGGGCGATGTCCGCGCCTGGAGCAACTGCCAGCAAAAACGAGATGCGGCAGGCATCGGTGCCGTATTCTTCCATCAGGTCGAGCGGATCGACGACATTGCCCTTGGTCTTGGACATCTTCTGGTGCTCGGCGTCCCGTACCAGGCCGTGCAAGTGCACCTCGCGAAAAGGAACTTCGCCCGTGCACTCAATGCCCAACATCATCATGCGCGAGACCCAGAAGAACAAAATGTCGAAGCCGGTGATGAGCAGGGATGTCGGGTAGAAGGCGCGCAGGTCTTCCGTATCATCGGGCCAGCCGAGCGTGGAGAACGGCCATAATCCGGAGCTGAACCAGGTATCGAGCACGTCCGGATCCTGCTCCACTTCGGTTGAATGGCAGTGTGGACAGAGCGCGGGAGTTTCGCGCGCCACAGTAAACTGATGGCAGTTCCGGCAGTGCCAGGCGGGAATGCGATGGCCCCACCAGAGCTGGCGCGAGATGCACCAATCGCGAATGTTTTCCATCCACTGAAAGAAAACGACCTCGCGATCATTGGGAACGAAGCGGATGCGGCCGCTGCGAACGGCTTCCATCGCTTTGGCTGCTAATGGCTTGGTGCGCACGAACCATTGCGTGGACACCAGCGGCTCAATGATGGTATCCGAGCGATCGCATTTGGCGATGTTGACGATGTATGGTTCCGTCTTGACTAACTGGCCGGATTGCTCGAGCGCGGCGACGATTCGCTTGCGCGCTTCGAAGCGGTCGAGCCCGGCGTACGGGCCTGCGGCCTCCGTCATGCGCGCGTCTTCGCCGATGACCTTCACAAGCGGCAACCCGCGCCGTTTGCCCACTTCAAAATCGTGGGGATCATGCGCAGGCGTGACTTTCACGACACCGGTGCCGAATTCAGGATCGGCGAGTGGATCGGCGAGGATTGGGATTTCCCGATGCAGGATGGGTAGAATCGCCGTCTTACCCTGCACATGCAGGTAGCGCTTGTCTTCAGGATGCACGACCAGGGCGGTGTCGCCGAGCATGGTTTCGGGCCGCGTGGTTGCGACGGTCAGGCTTTCATCGGAATCCTTAATCTGATAGCGGATGTGCCACAGATGACCTTGAACGGCATCATGCTTGGTTTCGACATCGGAGATTGCGGTCTCGCAATACGGGCACCAGTTGACCATGTATTCGCCGCGATAGATCAGGCCTCGTTCCCAGAGGCGCACAAACGTTTCGCGCACGGCGCGCGAAAGGCCGGCATCCATGGTGAAGCGCTCGCGTGACCAATCGACGCTCGCGCCTTCGCGGCGGATTTGATTGTTGATACGCCCGCCGTACTCTTCTTTCCATTGCCAGACGCGCCGCTCAAACTCTTCGCGGCCCAACTGTATACGCGTGAGGTGTTCCGAGGCGAGTTGGCGCTCCACCACCATTTGCGTCGCGATCCCGGCGTGATCGGTACCCGGAACCCAGAGCGTGGTTTCACCCCGCATGCGATGCCAGCGGACGGCGACATCCATGATGGTGTGCTCCAGCATGTGCCCGAGGTGAAGCGAGCCGGTGACGTTCGGAGGCGGAATAACGATAGAAAAGGTCTGGCCGCGCCGCGCCGTGGCGCTGTCCACTGTATAGATGCCGGATTCGATCCACCATTGCGCCCAGTGCGGTTCGAAGCGCTGTGGCTCGTAGATTTTCTCGAGCTGCATGGAAAACTTCAGGGTAACAACTGGCGGCCCGTTAACACCCGAAAGCTCGCGACGATGAGAATGCCGAACCGCGCAGATCTACCTTGCATCGACTAATTCGCGCAATCGAAGATAGCCGGCGCGGCTGACAGGGACCTGAGCGCCGCTGGTCAAAACGGCCAGCCGCGTTTCTTTCGTGTATGGCTCGATTTTTCCGAGCTTGTCGAGGTTGATGAGGAACGAGCGATGGACGCGCACAAAGCGCGAGGGGTCGAGCGATGCTTCAAGGCTAGAAAGAGTCTGCTGTTTCAGATACTTTTTGCCTCCGCTATGCAGCGCTACGTAATCGTCTTCGGCTTCGGCATAATCCAGTTGATCGGCCGCGATGATGTGAACGCGTGTGTTGTCGCGGATCACGATGCGCTGTATGTACTGACCCGGCGGGGTGGCAGCCTGGCGCAGTTCGGCGGTGGCCGGATTGGGCGCTTTTTCCTGCAGGCGGCGGCGAACGCGATCGAGCGCGGTCTGGAAACGCGAGAGCTCGAATGGCTTCAACAGATAATCGACGGCAGCGGCATCGAACGCCCTGATGGCGTACTGATCGTACGCCGTGACAAATACAACCGCAGTTTCGTTTGGTATCAGATCGAGAACTTCGAAGCCGTCTAGCTTCGGCATCTGCACGTCGAGAAAAATCAGATCCGGCTTCAGCTCGATGGCCGCTTTGACAGCATCGAAACCGTTGGTGCATTCCGCCACAATTTCGATGTCGGGCTCGTGGCCGAGATACTCGCGCAGAATCTGGCGCGCCAGATCTTCGTCATCGACAATGAGGGCTCGAATCATATCGGTTGTGCCGGCGGCCGGAGTTTTTCCGGGCGGGCGGGACAAGGCAAGGTCAGGACAACCCGGTATTGATTATTTTCGACTTCGGTTTCGAGTCTGCCGGAATTGCCATAGCGCGCGCGCAGGCGGTTGCGCACACTGGCAAGGCCGAATCCGTTTCTGCGCATGACGGGCGCATCGGGATCAAAAGAGTTTTCGATCACGACGCAGACTTTGTTCTGTATCCTTCGGCCACGGATGGCGATCTCGCCCCCATCGACGAGAGTAGCCACACCGTGTTTGATGGCGTTTTCTATCAGCGGCTGCACCAGCAATGGAGGGACTTCGCAATCGTCACAAGCGGGATCAAGATCCTGCCGTACACGCAGCCTGTTGCCGAAACGGACCTGCTCCACTTCGAGATAAGTTCTAGCCAGCGCGAGTTCTTCTGAAAAAGGAATGCTGGCGCGCTCGCCGAGACGCAGCGAACTGCGCAGAAAATCAGAGAGCCGGATACACATCTCGCGCGCGGCCGAAGGATTGGTGGCGGTCAAGGCGCTGATGGAATTGAGGCTGTTGAACAAAAAATGCGGGTTGACTTGAGCCTTGAGCGCTTTCAATTCCGCTTCGCGCGAGAGGATCTCGGCTTGCTTCGAGGATTGCACCGCCAGGAGTGTGTAGTGCAAGGCGACGGAAAGCAAATAGATCAGCAACACCATAAACGCGGTGACCGGTACGGCGGCGCGAAAGCGAGCATCCAGGCCGGGCAGCCACATGTCGCACACTGCGACGGTAATCCTCGCCACCAGCACGACCGCGGTACTCACGCACATGGCGGCGATGACGTGGGCGGCTACCAGCTTTGCGGGCGCCGTGGAGCCCAGCGGCAATGCGCGGCAGGTGTACCAGGGCGAAAGAGCAAGCGCCATCAGGACAATCACCGAGGGCACCGTGATTGTTACGCTCTCACCCGCTGTCAGCCCGCCCGAAAGATTCAGCATGAAGCCGAACATGGCCGCCAAAGGAAGCCACGCCGCGAGGTACGCGATGAAAGCGCTGCGGGTTCGGAAGAGCGGATGCATTCGCTAGTTGTCCAGCTCGACGCTGGATAAGACGCAGTTGCCGGTGATGATGAGCGCGGGAGGTTCCCGGCCGTTTTCTGCTCGCGGCGGAATAGTCCTGTTTTCCAGATTTGCCAGCACGCTGTGCGCTTGCACGCTGACTCGCCAGGTATCCGGAATACGAATCTCCGTGGAGGAGAGAACGCAATTCAGAAACAATGTGACGGATGCCGAACCCGCAGGAAGCTGCGCGCGCCGTAGATCAATTTCCATGCTGCCAAGCACGTTCTGCAACTCGCCTCCCTGAAAATTCACCGACTCGATACGCCGCTCGACGGAACCGGCCGTGACACTTTCGTTCAAGATATCGGCGTTCGGAGGCCCGGTGATGTTTGGAGTCTGCGGCTCGCGCGAGGGCATCGAATTTCGATCAAAAACTTTGGTCAATGCCAGAAATCCGACAGCAATGAACACTAATGAAAGCGGCCAGGTGCCGTTATGGTGGATCTGCAGAATGTTCAAATTCACCAGCAGCAGCAGCGATCCGATGCCGATCAAAAACAAACCCCAAAGCGCGCCGACCGCAGTCGGCCTGCCGATGAATCTTATGCTGCCAAACACGATGAGGATTACCGGCCAATAGTCATAGAGCCGCTGGATATGCAAAACGCCGATGTTGTCCAGAAAAAGCGCCGTCCCAAAAGCAATCAGAACCACCGCAAGCGTGAGCTGATGGACCGGCGAAATGTTGCGCCTGCATCTCCTGGGGCTGTCTACGAAAAAGGGCATTGCCTGGTTAATCCTGACGCGGGTCGCCGTTTTTGAGGTCGATTACGCCAATCGCGATCAAAGCCAGCGGCCAAAAGTTCCGAACATTATCTAGCGAGAGTACACCCGCGTAATCGCCTGCGACAAGGATTGTACCGGTAGCAATCAGGACGATCGCAATGGCGGTGCTTGCCCAGGGAAAATCGGGAGCAGTTATGCGATTTTTGTGCATCTTTGGCCTCGCTATCAGGGTAGAGACAGGCAAAGGCGGAAGCAGCAATTTTTCGGCGAAAACGCATTTTGGGCCGGTAAACGCCGGATACGGCAAGCACGCCGCCCCGGCAACGCGGCATCCGATTAATAAAAACAGCTCTTGCATTCCTCCTAACGCTGTAGTAGCGTAGACCACAAGCGTAGGTTTATGGTGCAACTCAGTTTTCTGCTACAGCATCTGGCTGAATCGACCGTTGCCGCCGGGCTGCTGGCGATTGCGGCCGTGTGGCTGCGGCGGCGCGGACAAGCTTCAGCCGCCGGGAGACACGGCCTCTGGCTGGTCGCGTTTGCGAAGTTCGTTGTACCTTCGGCCTTTCTTTGGTCGGCGGGAACATCGCTTGCTTCAGTTTGGGCGATCCAGCCGGTATACGGTGATGCTTCACGAGCTGGCGCACGTGAAGCGCCGCGACAATCTTAGCAGCAGTCTGGCGCATCTGGTGTGTTCGATTTTCTGGTTTCATCCACTGTTGTGTGGATGAAACGCCAGCTTTCAATCGACTGCGAATACGCCTGCGATGAGGTGGTGTTGGCGAAACCGGCTGGAGCGCCTCCTATGCTTCAGCCATTGTGAAGGCAACGCGAGCCGCTCTGTTCGGCGCGGTTGCGGGAGTTTCAGGTATGACTGGATTCGAATTCAAGAAAAGGTTGGAGTGGATTATGAGTCAGGATCACACATTATTGAGGGCCAGGAGCCGCAGCTTCATCATCGCGGCAGTTGCAGCCCTTTTGGTCATTCCGTTCGCGGGCGGGTTTGCGAAGAGAAGCATGTTGCAAGCTCAAACCCTGCAGAAGCCGCATGGCGTCGAGTTTATTAGCGCGAGCGCATCCGGCACGCCGGAAAGCCGAAAGATTCTGGCCGCGCTCAAAGCTTTGCTGAATCCGAATGAAACGATTTTTCCGTCCACAGGCAGTAATCACTGGGACAAGTGGCTGAATGAAGATGTCGCGTATCTGATTACGCCCGACGAGCGGGCGGCCGTCCTCGCACTGAAATCCGACGCTGAGCGCGAGCAATTCGTCAATCAATTCTGGGAGAAACGGAATCCGGCGCCTGGCTCAACCGTGAATGCGTTCAAGAATGAGCATTACCGCCGTATTGCCTTTGCGAATGACCGCTTCGCGGCGCAGGATGCACCCGGGTGGCAGACCGACCGGGGCCGCACCTACATCCTGCTGGGGCCGCCGGATGAGATCGAGTCCTATCCGAATCAGAATCGCGAGACTTGGATCTATCGCAGCGGTATCACCATTGAGTTCAATACTTCCCACCGGCCCCAATCGTAAGTCATGGCGCAGCCTCGCTTAAGCCGCTTCGAGTTGCAATTGCTCGAAAAGCTGTGGGAACTAGGGCCGTCTTCAGTGCGCGAAATTCAGGAGAGCCTGCCTGTGCGAGACCGGCCCGCCTACACTACCGTGCAGACCATGATTTACCGCCTGGAGCAAAAAGGAGTGGTCGTGCGGGTGAAAAAAATCGGCAATGCGCACATCTTTCAGGCGGCGGTGACTCGCAAGGCGGTGCATCGCCGGCTCATCAGCGATCTGCTGAATCTGTTTGGAGGTTCGCCGGAGCCGCTGGTCTCGCACCTGATCGAGACCGGCAAGCTGACGCTGGCCGATGTGAAACAGCTTGAAAAAACTTTGACCGAGATGGAAAAGCGCAAGTAGCATTCCCGGAGCATTGCGGTTACCCGCCGTATCGGCCACGCATACTGGGAGCATGCGGATCGGGATTACCTGCTATCCGACCTACGGCGGCAGCGGCATTGTGGCGACAGAGCTTGGGATGGAGCTGGCGCACCGCGGCCACGAAGTTCACTTCATCAGCTACGCCAATCCTATCCGGCTGGATCCGGATACGCCGGGCATCTATTACCACGAAGTGGAAGTTTCCACCTACCCGCTGTTTCAATATCCGCCGTATTGCCTGGCGCTCGCTTCGCGTATGACGGAAGTGGCGGAGCGGCACCGGCTGGATCTGCTGCACGTCCATTACGCGATTCCGCATTCCATCGCGGCGCTGCTTGCCAAACAAATGACCACGGGACGGAGGCTGCCATTCGTCACCACGCTGCATGGGACCGATATCACGCTGGTGGGCGCGGACCGCTCCTATTTCCCCATCACGAAATTTTCGATCGAACAATCAGATGGCGTGACCACCATCAGCGAGTACATGCAGAAGCGCACGCTGGAGTTTTTCGGGATCGACAAGCCGATCGAAGTGATTCACAATTTCGTGAACTGCTCGTTGTACCGCCCGGAACCGGAAGCACAGAGCCGCGGGCGCAAGCGCATCGTGCACATTTCGAATTTCCGGCCGGTCAAGCGCGTGCTCGACTGCATCCATGTCTTTGCGAAGGTGCGCGAACAAGTCGACGCCGAACTGCACATGGCCGGTGACGGACCGGACCGTGGTCCGGCGGAGTGGCTGGCGCAGCAATTAGGCGTCGAGGAGCATGTGCGCTTTCTGGGTAAACAGGACCACATCTATCGCCTGCTTCCACGCATGCACGCCCTACATCTGCCGAGCGAAATGGAGGCATTCGGCCTGGCGGCGCTCGAAGCCATGGCCTGCGGCGTTCCGCCCGTGGCGACGCGGGCCGGCGGGGTACCGGATCTGATTCAGGATGGCGTGGACGGCTTTCTGGAGCCGGTCGGCGATATTGACGGCCAGGCGAAACGGCTTGTGAGTCTGCTTACAGATCCTGCGCTCCACAGCTCCATGTCGCGTGCCGCGCGTGAAACCGCGATGAAGCGGTTTTGCACCGACTTAATTATTCCCCAGTACGAGCAGCATTATCGCCGGGTACTGGCCGGGTAACGGAACTTCCAGCCAAGCGCCGGAGTCTAATCCTATAGGTCGCTGAGACCCGCACGGGCAACACTGTTGTAAGATTCAGGCGATGGCGCATCTGACGATGGGGAACTCGGAAAATCTCTCGATTCTGGCAAGTGCACAAGCGGGCGTTTCCGAGGAAGATGCCCGTATTTTGCGCGGCCTGCGAGCGGGTATTGAAAGCGCGTATGAAGAGCTGCTGGAGCGGTATGAGCAACCGGTTTACAACGTGGTTTACCGCTTGCTGGGAAGCCCGAGCGATGCCTGCGATGTGGTGCAGGACGTTTTTTTGAAAATCTTCCGGGGTGTGAATTCATTTCGGGAGCAGAGCAGCCTGCGCACGTGGATTTATCGCATTGCGGTAAATGAAGCGCATAACCACCGGCGCTGGTTTTCGCGGCACTCGCGGCACGAGGTGCCCATGGAAAGGGAGGCGATGGATCACGATGGCACTTTCGAATATCTGCAGGATCCCGGCCGCTCTCCCTACCAGCAGGCGCTGGATAGCGAAACCAAAAGTTTAATTGAGCAGGCGCTCATGAGGATCAATCCTGTCTTCCGGACAGCGGTTGTTCTGCGCGATATCCAAAACCTCAGCTATGAGGAAATTGCAGAGATTTTGCAGGTCTCATTAGGCACTGTAAAGTCGAGGATTCTTCGCGGACGCGAAGCGTTGCGCCGCGAATTGACGGGTCAGACAGGCGCGCGCTTCGCAGAGGCTCTGGCATAGAGACTATGGATTTGAACCGGGAGCATATGATCGAAAACGAACTGCGGAAGCTGCCCCCCGCGCGGCCTCCGGCGTATTTGAGAACGGCTCTTCGTGTGATCGCTTCGCGCGAGCGGCAGGCCGTGATCGAAACGCACGGATCGCGTTGGGAGCAGGTGTGGCAAGCCTGGAAGTTCCGGCTGAACGAGCTGATGAGGCCGTTTACCATTCCGGCAACGGGAGGGCTCGTTTCCGCCCTGGTTTTGTTTGCGCTCTTAGCGATCACCATCGGGCAGACAGGACGCGTGGCCTCTTATGAGGTTCCGGTGCTCTATGCGGACCGGACCGGCGCCAACCTG
This sequence comes from Terriglobia bacterium, assembly GCA_021324185.1. Lineage (GTDB taxonomy): Bacteria > Acidobacteriota > Terriglobia > Bryobacterales > Bryobacteraceae > Bog-105. Next base: position 22,614 of record JAJPJN010000139.1, read on the forward strand.
GTTCCGGTAGAACTGCGCTCTGCCGTGATTGTCACGTTCAGCCTGGATGGGAACGGGCGCATTACCGATTACGCGGTGCATGACGGATCGGACTCCTTTGTGGGCGATGCGGCGCACCTGCAGGGGCGGAATATCGCACTCCCCGAGTTTCCGAGCGTGCTCGCTTTGGCGCAGCCCATCAGCAGCGATATCAGCATTCGCTTCACACCATTGTTATTCCGGCAGTAGCGCAAAGTCGCTCTGCGTGCGGGAGGCACTGCAGCTCCTGCATTTTGCGCGAACCGCTGTCCGCATACGCAAGCAATCCGACCTAGTAGCTGTCCTCAGATGTGCGCCGCCTGGAAAGGCGACGGCGGGCTGGAAAGCCCGACCCCACAAGAAGGCTGCGGGCTCACGATGGAATTATTGGGCCGGGGTGTGCCGGGTTCGGGCGACTGGAGAAGTTAAGTTGCTGGGGTGAAAGGAAATATATCGCTGGCTAGTTTGGTCACCGGAATAATCTCGGGACACCTTTGGTGAAGCTGTCGCGCACGGCGAGATGGCGGCGGATGGGCGGTGGGGTCATGTCGCGCTTATCTGAGGTCCAGATTTTTTCGCCTTGCGAGATGAGGTAATCGGCGGTGCGCGCGGCGAGCGATTGAATGGTGAGCCCGGGGTTTGCGGAGCCCTGTGTCGGGAGAATGCTGCCGTCACAAATAAACAGGTTATGCACGTCATGAGTGCGGCCGAATTTGTCGACGACCGAAGTGGCCGGATCGGAACCCATGCGCGCGGCGCCCACCAGATGGGCATAACGCGACTCCTGCACGACCTGCTCGGCACCTGCGGCCCACATGACCTCCATCACCTTTTTCTTGCCGAACTCGATCATCTTCTTGTCGTTGTCGTGAAGATTGAAGGTGACCTTGGGTACGGGGATTCCGTACTCGTCTTTTTCGTCCGCAATTTCGACGCGATTATCCGGCCAAGGCAGAATTTCACCGAGCACGCCGAGCGTCGCCCAGTGGTTGTAATCCATTAAGACGCGCCGCATGCCCCAACCCCAGGCGCCGATTGCTGTCATCATCTGCTTTGCGAACGCGATGGGCAAGGGCGCAACGCTCTGGATTGCGAAGCCACGCGCGAAGCCTCTGCCCGGGTCTGTTTCATAGAACTCTTCCGTCATGGCATGCGCAGGCGGCGCTTTATACATACGGATGAGACTAGGGAAGCGGCCGAGGACAACGTTGCCGGCTTGGGCCATGAGGTAACGGCCGACAACACCGCTGGAATTTGCCAGGCCGTGCTCATGGCCGGGACAGGCGGAGTTCAACAGAAGTCGCGGCGTTTCGATGGCATATCCGGCGACAATCACCGCCTTGGCGCGCTGAAAATGTTCGTGGCCATCGCGGTCGTAATAGAAGACTCCGTTGACGTGGTCTTTGTCGCGCATTCCGATGCGGAACGCCATGGAGAGCTCGCGCACTTCGGCGCCGTAGTCGAGCGCTTCCGGAACGTGAGTGATGAGCGTACTCGCTTTGGCGCCGACTTTGCAGCCCTGAATGCAAAAGCCGCGATAGATGCAGTGCGGCCGGTTGCCGTGTGAACCGGAGAGAATTGCGACCGGGCCGCCGGCGCAGACGCGAATGCCCAATTTGGTGCAGCCCTTCACCAGCACGTCGCCGACGCCGCCTAGCGGATGGGGCCCGTATGGATATCCGTGCGGATCGCCCCAGGGAAAGTAAGCCGGACCGGCAACCGGAATCTCGCGTTCGAGCAATTCGTAATAGGGCTTCAGATCGTCGTAGGAGATGGGCCAATCCACCGCCACGCCATCTTCCGAGTAAACGCGGAAATCGGAGGGATGAAAGCGCGGGGCAAAAGCGGCCCAATGCACGGATCCGCCACCGACGCCTTTGCCGCTATTGTTTTCTCCGAAGGTGAGCGGATCTTCTCCTCCCGTGATGCGGAGGTTGTTCCAGTAGAGTTTGTGCGAGCCTTTTTCGTCGCTGACCCAGTCGCGTTCCGGGTCCCAGAATGGACCTGCTTCGAGACCTACGACGGAGAAACCGGCCTTGGCGAGACGCTGTAGCAAGACGCCGCCGGCGGAGCCGACGCCGACAACGCAGTAATCGACCTCTTCGCTATCGAGGTAGTGCCGGTACTGTCTGGAGATGCGCTGCAGCGGTCCTAGAATGCGTTTGTCTTTTTCGTGCGGCGACTCAAACCTGCCGAGAAGCGGCGATTTCAATGCGTTCCCCCCTGGCCGTGATGCGTGGTTCCGGCGCCTGCGGCGCTCTCTTCGTACTTATCTGAAATGGATGTGGCCGGCGCTTCCCACTCGTAGCGCTGCTCGTCTTTTTCCCAAGGTTCTGGATCGCCGTTTTCGAGCCGTGTGTAGGCGCGCGGATAGGCGGGGCCGCCGTAGCCGATTTCGTCCCAGGCCCAGGGATGAGCGTAATAAGCAGCTACGCAATCCTGTACCAGCAGATGCCAATAGCGTTGGATGGACATGCGGCTCCAGATATCGAGAGCGGCTTTTTTTTCCCCGTCGTGAATCGATTTGAGTACGTAATCCTGTTCGAGCGGGCCGAGATCGAGAAAGGGCTTGTTGTACATGGCGGAAGCCGTTTCGTTGATGGCTTTGAGTCCAAGCGGGTGCGCTTCGCGATCGGGCGGCATATCTTCATATCGATAGCCATCGATCTCATTTTTGAAGAGGCGCTCATCGATGTAATTCACAATGGGGATGCGGTATTGGGGCAGGCGGTCGTGTTGCGGAAGCACGCGATCGCAGACGGCTTGCATCAGCGGCAACTCTTCCGGGCTGAAGAAACGAATTTCCGGGACGTCGTAGACGCGCTTTTCGACGGTTTGACGCGTGGCGGCATCCCAAAAATTTTTCTGGCTCATGGTGGAATAGCCGGGATAATAGCCGGGCTGCCGCGTGGGTTTGCGCGGGCGTTTAGTGGTGGGATCGACGGGTAGAAGTTGCTCGCCGGTTTGGGTTTCGATCATCGCTTCTCCCTTCGCAGCGCGCTGGCCAGCACGCCGAGAAAACCACAGGCGGCAAACAGCAGCGGCGCAAAGACGGGTGGACCGTAGAGGATGTTGTACAGCCAGGTTTTGGCGCCGCCCGGTCTGCGAACAATTCCGCGCACGTGATAGAAGAAGCCCATGCCGCCGTTGGCCATGGTGATGACGGAGGTGGCGGGCAGCATTTTCCTGGCGATGCGTTCACTGAAAATTGCTCCGATGCAGGCGGCGAGCTGGATGGGCGATATTACGAGCGGCGTCCATTGCGCCCAGATGCGAAAGCGGCTTTTGTAATGCGAATACCAGGCTTCGGCGCCGGAAAATAAGGTCCACAATGCAGCGACTGCGGCCAGATGTTTTTGAAATCTTCCCTCGTTCAACTCGCGCCGCCAGCCGCTATAGCGAATGTGCCCATATTTCGAATCTTCTTCGCGGCGCAGATAAGAAGCCATGAATCCGAGGTAGGCTGCGGTGCCGAATAACAGCGGCGCGAAGATGGGCGGGCCCATGATGATGTTAGTGATGGGCAGCCGCCAGCCTCCGGGCTTGCGCTGGATTCCGCGGATGTGAAAACCAAAGCCGATGATGCCGTCGGCTAGCGTGATGGCGGATGTGACACGCAGCACATTTTCGGCCGCTCTTCGACTGAAAAATGCACAGCATGCGGCGCCGGTGACCACGCCGCTGAGAATTACCGGCGAGTACATAATCAGGTTGCTGTAACTGCCCTTGTAGTGTTCGTAAGCGACTTCCAGCCCGCTGACAAAGCTGGAAAGCGCGCTGATGAGCGATAGCGAACGCTGGAAGCGGCCGTCGCGCACATGCTGGTAAACCATTTCGGCGCTGCTTCGCGCTTCGGTCAGCAAACCCTGTAGCGGCACAATTCCTAGACGTTGCCAAAGCCGAACCGTTGCGGCGGCAGGCAGATGTGCGGGGCTTTGTTGATTGTTTATGGCGCGCCGTTGCTCCGTCACTTTTGCGCTGCGGCTGTGTCTTACGGATGGAGCAATGAAAATGGCGAAAACAGCAGGCGATGTAATTGTCGAAACCCTCATGCAGTGGGGCGTGGACACGGTATTTGGATTTCCGGGTGACGGTGTGGACGGCGTCATTGAGGCGTTTCGTAAGCAGATGGACAAGATCAAGTTCATCCAGGTGCGGCATGAAGAGGCGGCCGCGTTCATGGCCTGCGGGTATGCAAAATTCACGGGCAAGCTGGGCGTTTGCGTGGCGACGTCCGGACCTGGCGGCATTCACCTGCTGAACGGTCTTTATGACGCGAAGATGGATGGCCAGCCGGTGCTCGCGATTACCGGGATGCAGTTTCACGATATTATCGGCACCTTATCGCAGCAGGATGTCGCGCTAGATAAGTTATTCGACAACTGCTGCCTTTACAGCGAGCGAATCATGGGTGCGGCGCACGCCCAGAACGTGACGGAGATGGCGATCCGGACAGCGCTGGCGCGCAAGGGCGTGTCGCATATAACGATTCCGATTGATATTCAAGATCAGCCGGTGAGCGATGACGAGCGCTCGAACCGGAACGTGAAAGGACATGCCGATAGCGCGGCGTTCTCATTGGGCGGATTGAAGCCGCCGGAGCACTACTTACAGGCGGCAGCCCAAATTCTGAATCAAGGTAAGAAGATTGTGATTCTGGCGGGACGCGGCGCGCTCGGCTGCGGCAAGGAACTGGAGCAGATTGCGGAAACGCTGGCGGCGCCGATTGTGAAGCCGCTGCTGGGCAAGGCGTGCGTGTCTGATACGAGCCCGTACACGACCGGCGGCATCGGCCTGCTTGGTACGAAACCGTCGGAAGACGCGATGAAAGAATGCGACACGCTGCTGATTGTGGGTTCGAGCTTCCCTTATATCGCGTTCTATCCGAAGCCGGGGGAAGCGAAGTGCGTGCAGATTGAGCTGGAGCCGGAGCGGATCGCGCTGCGCTACCCGGTGGACGTGCCTCTTGTGGGCGATGCGCGCACGACGTTAACCGCACTGATCCCGCTGCTGAAGCGCAACAAGCATCGCGGTTTTCTGGAAGACGCGCAGAAAGGCATGAAGGAATGGATGAAGCTGATGGAAGAGCGCGGCACGCGCAAGGACGTTCCGATGAAGCCGCAGGTGGTGGCGTGGGAGCTTGGCAAGCGCCTGCCGAATAACGCGATTGTGGCGGGTGATTCGGGTTCCAACACGACCTGGTGGGCGCGGCAGATTCTAGCCAAAGAAGGCCAGATGCACAGTTGCTCAGGGAATCTGGCCACCATGGCCAATGGCTTTCCGTATGCAATTGCGGCGAAAGTGGCTTATCCGGACAGGCCGGTGATCGCCTGGGTGGGAGATGGCGGCTTCACCATGTTGATGGGCGAGATGGCCACATGCATGAAGTACAAGCTGCCGGTGAAAGTTTTTCTGATGAAAAATGATGAACTGGCGCAGATCAAGTGGGAGCAGATGGTTTTACTCGGCAACCCCGAATACGTGACGGGTTTGCAACCGATCGACTTCGCAGCGGTAGCGCGCGGCTTCGGCTGGAGCAGTTATCAGATCCGAACGCCGGCTGAATGCGCGAATGTTGTGGAGAGCGCGCTGGCTGCTTCGGGTCCGGTGATGGTGGAGTGCTTTATCGATCCGAACGAGCCGCCGCTGCCCGCGAAGATCAAGCCGGAGCAGGCCTGGCACTTTGCCGAATCGATGGCGAAAGGCACGAAGGACTGGCAGAAGATTGCGGAAGTGATCGCGAAGGACAAGATAAAGGAACTCGTGTAGGGTTCGGGAATGAACTCCGGTGTTGCAGGTTCGAAGATCAAGTCGGGCCGAGTTTCCGCGTACACGATTCCAACCGATAAGCCTGAGAGCGATGGAACCGCCGAGTGGAACTCGACTACGATTGTGACTGTCGAGTTGACAGCGGAGAATGTCACCGGGCTGGGTTATTCGTATGCACACGAATCGGCGGCGAAAGTTGCCGAAGAACTGATTCGCAGGAAAATTCTGGGCAGGCACGCATTCGATATACCAAGCCTGCATGTGGCGATGGGGCGGCAGGTGCGCAACTGGGGGCGCCCGGGCGTTGTGGCGAGCGCTATTTCGGCGATCGATACGGCGCTTTGGGATTTGAAGGCGCGCTTGCTGGACTTACCGCTGCTCAATTTGCTGGGCCAGGTGCGCGAACAGATACAGGCGTATGGCAGCGGCGGCTTCACTTCTTACACCGAAAAGGAACTGATCGAGCAATTGACGGGCTGGGCGGATGACGGCTTTTTGTGCGTGAAGATGAAAATCGGCACGCATCCGGACGACGACGTGCCGCGTGTCAAAGCGGTGCAAAAGGCACTGGATGGCAAGGCGCAGCTTTATGTTGATGCGAATGGCGCCTATGATCGCCAGCAGGCGTTGCACAAAGCGCAGCAGTTTGGGGAGCTGGGCGTCACGTGGTTTGAAGAGCCGGTGACCTCAGATGACCGCATCGGTTTGCATTTTATGGTGGAACGCGCGCCGGCGGTGATGAAGATCGCGGCGGGGGAATACAACTACACGCTGGACGATGCGCGGCTGCTGATTGAGGCGCAGGCGGTGGACGTGATGCAGACGGACGTAACGCGCTGCGGCGGGGTGACTAACTTCATCAAGATCGGCCATCTTTGCGAAATTTCGCATTACCCGTATTCGGCGCACACGGCACCGTCGATACATGCCACGTTGTGCTGCGCGTTGCCGGCGGCGATGAACGTGGAGTACTTTCATGATCACGTGCGAATCGAGCACATGATTTTTGACGGCGCCATTACGGCGAAAAAAGGTCTGCTGAAGCCGGATCTTTCGGCGCCGGGGCTGGGATTGAAGCTTAAGCGCGCTGACGCCGAAAAATTTCAGATTTGGGCTGCAGAGATAAATTGACAGGCACGGGGCCGATGAGGCCGTGGTACTAAAGCTCGTAGTACTTTTGGCCTTTCAGCCTGGATACGCAGAAATAGCTAAACTGCCGGCATGACGTGGGAAGGCTGGACTGCCGCTCGAGTATGGTCGTCTGCGACTGTGGCGGTTGCGGTGGCGCTCGTCACGGGTGTTCGCTTCGCCGATGCACAATCGGTCACCGTAAATAAACTCCCAATCCTCGTTGATGGTTCGAGAGCGCCAGACAAGATCCCTGCTGACCTAGCGTATCGGCATTTCATAAGAGCTATCGCGGAGCATCTCCAACCTCTTCCTATCGAGCTCGCACGTAGAAATGCACACTTGGCTCGGTTGGCTTGACGGAGGCCGACCGCAGCAGGCTGATACAGTCCATCGCCATGCTTCGGGAGCAGCTCGACGGTATCGATCGAAGCAGAATGCAGCTTGTTGCAGACGCTTCGATAACGCCTGGGGACAGAAGCGCTGCCTTATCGAGACTTAGAGACAAAGAGCATGCGCTGGAGGAGCGAAGATTTTTCGACCCTTTACGCGGTCAGCACGACCGAAGATAACAGCAATCTCGGGTCATGCAGTCATTACTTTTACCAGACACAGGTGAGCGCTACGGACCCAAGCAACACGGAATACAACGGGACCGGGGGCGGCATGGCGGACGTTACAAACTGCCGGAGGGATTGGGTAAATACCCCTACGTGACGGGCCGATCCTCCACTAAGCCGAACCCCGCGTGCACTTAGCTCGTCGCGTGATCTCCTAAGTTGCGCGTTTCTTTCTTAAGGCAGGAATACTAGGCGAACGTTGAGAGTGCTCTGAGGCGGGATGTTGGAAGCGCCGTTTGAATTTACTCCGGGGATTGCAAGGCTACTAATTGCGGCGAGAATGGCTTGTGCGGACGAGGACGGGCGTGAGATTCTGCCGAAGCATCTAGTATTGGCAGCATTTAGCCAGATACGAATTTTGCCGGAGATGGAGTTTTGCGATTTAGTGGGTGTTTTGGGGGTCGACGCAGCTGTGGGCGAGCAGCTCCGGCATGCGCTCCTTGAGCGGCGCGCAACCGAGGCGCCAGCCTTGCAAGGCGACCGGCTGCTTAGTGCGCAGACGATAGAAATCTTAGAAAAGGCAACCGAGCTTTGTCGAAGACGTTCCGAACCGCTAAGCGTGCTGCACGTCTTACTGGCCACTCTGGCCAATCTTCCGGATCTGAGTGCGTTGCTCAGGAGGAACGGTATCACTGAGTGGCTCATAGAAGGGGGCCTTCGACCGAGTCTCCGTCCAGGGCGGCAGAAATAGCGCCCGGTAAGAACGCGCTGGCAATCGCTCAAATCTGTCCAGAAGGCTTAAGGGCGCTGACGCGGAAAAATTTCAGGTTTGGGCTGCAGAGATACACTAAAAACTCGATTTCGTAATGGATGCCGGAACGCGAATGCTTGTCCAGATGGCAAGCGCGCGGCGCTTTAACGGCTGGATGGCTGTGACCGTTGCTCCGTTTGTGAGTGGTTCGGTGCTGGAGGCGGGCGCCGGAATCGGGAACCTGACGGAGTTTCTTGTCGAGGGATCGAGAGAGTACATCGCCGCGGAGCCCGAACGGGAAAACCTGCGGCTGCTCGCCGGGCGTTTGGGCGCGCATCCCGGCCTGCGCATCGTGAAGTGCGACGTGCTGGAAGAGGGGGATCTGCGCGATTACTACAATGCGATGGATACCATCGTTTGCTTAAACGTGCTGGAACATATAGAGGATGACATTGCTGCTTTGCGCAACCTATATAGCTGTTTGCGGTGCGGCGGGCGCGCGATTATTCTGGTTCCTCATGGTCGAAGAGCGTACGGCAACCTGGACCGCGTGTTAGGGCATTACCGCCGCTACACAAAAGCGGAGTTGCAGGAGAAGCTGGCGCTGGCAGGTTTTCACACCGAGCGAATGATGGAGTTCAACCGCGCCGCCTATCCCGGGTGGATCCTGAACAGCCGGATTTTGAAACGGACTACGCTGAGCGGAACACAGTTGCGCGTGTTCGATTTTTTTGTGCCGCTGTGGCGGCGCATCGATCGATTTCTGCCGTGGCCCGCGACGTCGTTAATCGCGGTCGCTTCGCGCGCGGGTTGTTGAGCAGAACGTGCCTCCGCCTGAGAACGCGCTTGGCCTGGCGCCTGTTGATCTGATCGAGTTGGCTCTTCTGGGCCTTTTGCTAGCGGGCTTCGCGATTTGGCATCCGGCTGTGCGGCAGTGCGTGCAGCGTCTGGCAACCGAGACCAAATGGTGTCTGGTGGTGCTGTTTTTGCTTCCGATTGCGCTGCGGCTTTTGCTATTGCCGGGTCATGGGGTCCCGGCGCCGGATATCTATGACGAGTTCAGTCATCTGCTGGTGGCGGATACGCTACTGCATCTGCGGCTGGCGAATCCGCCGCATCCGCTGCATCAGTTCTTCGAGACGTTCTTTGTATTGCAGCAGCCGACCTACAGCTCTATCTATTCGCCGGGCGAAGGCGCGATGCTGGCGCTGGGGCGGCTGATTGCAGGTTCGGCCTGGGCCGGTGTTCTGATTTCGACCGGCCTGTTCTGTTCGCTGTGCTATTGGATGCTGCGCGCCTGGATTCAGCCGATCTGGGCGCTGGCGGGCGGCGTGCTGGCGGTGATGGAATTCGGGCCACTGAATCTTTGGGCGAATTGCTATTGGGGAGGAGCGCTGGGGGCGGCGGCCGGATGCCTGGTGTTTGGGGCGCTGCCGCGATTGATTGCGCGGTGGAGCAAGCGGAATGCGGTGCTGCTGGGTCTGGGTTCCGGCATTCACTGCATCACGCGTCAATTCGAATCGACCCTGCTGCTGCTGTGTATTGTGCTGTTCTTCGCGCCATTGTTGCGCAGACGCGATGAACTGAACAAGTTGCTGAAGGTATCGCCGTTCGCGATTGCCGCGGCAGTTCCGTTTTTGCTGCTGACGCTGCTGCAGAATAAAGCCGTTACACAGAACTGGTTCGAGCTGCCGGAACAGCTAAGCCAGTATCAATACGGCGTACCGACGTCGCTTACGTTTCAGCCGGCGCCTGTCCCGCATGTTCCGCTGACGCCGCAGCAGGAGCAGGACTACAAGGCGCAAACGCTGGGGCACGGCCTGGAGCCGGATTCGCTCTCGCGATTTTTATTGCGGCTGGAGTTTCGTGTTCGCTATTACCGCTTCTTTTTTCTACCGGCGCTTTATGTTGCGCTGGTTGCGTTTCTGTTTACCCTGCGGAAGTGGCCGATGATTTATGCCGCATGCGCGCTAGCTATTTTTGCGCTGGGAACGAATCTGTTCCCGTATCTGCTGGTTCACTATCTGGCAGGGGTTACGTCCCTGTTCGTGCTGGTTGCAGTCGCGGGGCTTGTGCAGTTGGGCAGAATTCAAATTCATCAGATGGCGGCGGGTGAGGTGGCGGTGAAGATTATCCTGCTGCTCTGCGCGGCGCAATTCCTGCTGTGGTATGGCGCGCACTTGTTCGAAGGAACGGCGGCGGCCGCTGCTGTGGAGCCTTACGAGACGTGGGACATGCTGCCGCATGGCGATCCGCACGGGCGGGTGCTTGTGAATAAGCAACTCGCCGGGATTCCCGGCAAGCTGGTGGTGCTGGTGCGATATTCGCCGCAGCATGTTTTTCAGAATGAATGGGTATGGAATGGCGCGGATATAGACGGATCACGCATTGTGTGGGCTCGCGATCTGGGCGAAACGGAAAACGGGAAGCTGATAGCGTACTATCCGGATCGGGCGTTCTGGGTGCTGAGACCGGATGATCGTCCACCGGCTCTGGAACATTACGCGGCGAGGCCCAAGCCGGTGAGTTCTCCTTTTGAGGAGGTCCATTGAAGGAAGCGGGGAGGGCGTGTTTTGCCCAAAAAAGTACGTTTTTTGCGCTATACTCCGGGGTAGCGGACCACTCGATTTGGTCTGCATCTCCAACAAAAGAGGCGAATGAGCAAAGAAGACAGCATTGAAGTTACTGGAACCGTAGTAGAAAAATTTCCGAGCGGCCTGTTTAGCGTTCAGTTGGACCAGGATAGAACGGTGCTTGCCCACCTGGCGGGCAAGCTAAGGCGTAATCGCATCCGTGTTCTGGCGGGTGATCGCGTGACTCTCGAGATGTCACCGTACGATCTGACTAAAGGCCGGATCACTTACCGTCACAAATAAGAGTCCGATCGCAACCTTGCGGGCTGCGGCTGACGTCCCACGCACAGCCTTCTGAAATTCCATCTGAAGTTTCGCTGGTTTAATCGCGCTGGTTTAATAGCATAGAACTTTGTCAACCCTCGAATCACCACGCCTGGATGTAGCCGCGCCCCTCAGACGAAACCACTGGCCGCAAATTTATTTCGGGCTGGCTGCGACGTCGCTGGCGACGCTGCTGCTCGAATTAGCGCTGACGCGCGTGTTTTCGGTCATCTACTACTATCATTTCGCGTTCCTGGCCATATCGATCGCGCTGTTTGGGCTGGGGGCGGGAGGCGTGTTTTCGTATGTGATCGCGGGGTGGCGCGGATCGCTGTATGAAAAGCTGGGCGTGCTGGCGACGGTGAATGCCACAGCGCTGGTTCTCTGTTTGTGGTTTTTGCTGGAGCGCACCGGGCACATGTCGACGTGGGAACTGGGCACTGCGTACTTCGTGGCCGCTATTCCGTTTCTGCTTTCGGGCGCGATTATCTCGCTGTTGATCGCGGAGACGATTGAGCGCGTGAATCGCGTTTACTTTTTCGACTTGCTTGGCGCTGCCGGGGGATGCGCGGTGCTGGTGCCGCTGCTGAATTGGGTGGGCGGTCCGGGAACCATTCTGGTTTCGGCCATTCTGTTCTCTGTTTCGGCAGCGATCTGGTTTCATCTGGCGCGCGCGCCGCGGGGCCGGGTTATCGCGGTGGTGCTGGGGCTGCTGATTGTTTCGCTGATCACCTACAACGCGAAATTTCTGGTGATTGACGTGAAGTATGCCAAGGGCCAGGCGCTCACGAATGAGGAATTTGTCCGCTGGAACAGCTTTTCGCGGATTGCGCTGAAACCGGAGCCGGGCAGCGGGCTCAAGAGCATTGTGATCGATGCCGATGCGGCGACGGGCGTTGCCGATTTTCACTTCGATCGCCTCACGCCGCAACAGCGCTTCGATCTGGCGTATCACGGACCCGGTTTACCGTATGTGCTGAGGCCGGGCGCGAAGACGCTGGTTATTGGACCGGGCGGGGGTTGGGACGTTTCGCGCGCGCTCGCATCCGGCAGCAAGGATGTCACGGGCGTAGAGATCAACCCGATTATTGCGAACACGATCATGCGCGAAAAATTTCCGGCGTATAGCAATTATCTGTACTTTCGTCCGGAAGTAAAGATTGTGGTGGAAGACGGCCGGTCGTTTGTGCGCAGATCGCCGGAGCGGTATCAGGTATTGCAGGCGACGCTGGTCGACACCTGGGCATCGACGGCGGCGGGCGCGTTTGCGTTATCGGAAAATAGTCTCTACACGACAAATGCTTTTCGGGATTACCTGTCGCACCTGACAGCAGACGGCATCATGTCTTTTACCCGGTGGGGATTCAAGCCGCCGCGGGAATCGCTGCGGGTGGTGGCGCTTGCCGATGCGGCGCTCAGAGAGTTGGGGCAATCCGATCCGGCCAGAAACGTTGCCGTGCTGCGGGAGAACGCGCAGCATCTACAGGGGTGGGGAGCGCAGGATACGATTCTGGTTTCGCGCAATCCGTTTTCGCCGCAGGACATTGAGCGGTTGCAGAATGCGATCCGTACGGCGAAGATGGAGCTTGTCTATTATCCAGGCACGCAATCGGCGAGCGCGTTTCGCGATCTGCTGCTGGCGCCCGATCCGAAGCGCTTTTACGAATCCTACCCATTCGATGTGCGCCCGGTCAGCGACGACCGGCCATTTTTCTTTTACACCGTTCAGCCGCGGGACTTGTGGCAGTTTGTACTGCGCGCCTCGCGGCAATCGGCCGATTACAAAGTGAACTCAGCGCTTCCGGTGCTTTTCGGTCTGGTCGCGATCAGCCTGATCGCGACGGTGATTATGCTTTCCCTGCCGCCGCTGCTGTTGGGCCAGCGCCTGCCGCGCGAAAAGGGCAGCTTGCGCGCGCTGATGTTTTTTGTTTGCATTGGCGCCGGATACATTTTGATCCAGGTTGCGCTGATTCAAAAATTCGTTCTGTTTTTAGGACATCCGACTTATGCGCTCACCGTCATTATTTTTTCCATGCTGCTGTTCAGCGGCGCGGGAAGCTTTTTAAGCAAGCGCATCGTGCGCGGTGAGATGGGGCGGCTGAGCATTGTGCTGGGCGTTATTGTTGCGGCGATTCTGGTGCTCGCTGCGGTGATTACGCCCATTGCCGAAAGTGGCGTTGCGCTGCCGTTCCCGGTTAAGGTGCTTGTCTCGGTGGCGCTGATCGGGCCGCTCGGATTTGTGATGGGCATGCCTTTTCCGACCGGGCTGGCGCTGCTTGAAAACGTGATGCCGGCTTCGGTGCGCTGGGCGTGGGCGATTAATGCGGCGTCGAGCGTGATGGGATCGGCGGCGGCGATGTTTCTGGCCATCTACATCGGGCTGAAACTGACGCTTATTGCGGGCGGATTATTTTACGCAGCCGCGTGGCTCAGCGCGTTCCGTTCGCCTTTGCGGCGCACGCGGGCGTTTGGTTTTCCGTTCTATGAGTAAAGTGTTATTGTGCCGGCACAGGTAGGCAAGCAACACGACCTGCATGGAAGCGCTCCCGATAATCACCACACGGCGCTTTTGCTCATTGACTTAATAAACGATTTCGAATTTCCGCGCGGGGACGAGCTCTTTGCGCAGGCGTTGCCGATTGCGCCGCGGATTGCTGCGTTGAAGAAACGGGCAGCAGAAGCCGGCATCCCGGCCGTTTATGTGAACGACAATTTCGGCCGCTGGCAATCGAAATTTGAGCAGATTGTGGCTCACTGCCTTAGCGATGGCGTGCGCGGCAGGCCGATTGTGGAGCAGCTCGTTCCCGGCCCGCACGACTATTTCGTGCTGAAGCCGAAGCACTCAGGCTTTTATCAGACGCCGCTGGAATTGCTGCTCAAGCACCTGGGGACGCAACGGCTGATTCTTACAGGCGTTTCGTCGAACAGTTGCGTTTTGTTCACCGCGAACGACGCCTACATGCGGGATATGGAGCTGATTATTCCTGAGGATTGCATTGCCGCGTGCAATGAACAGGAGCACCGTTTCGCGCTGGAGCAGATGAAGACGATGTTGAAGGCAGACACGCGGCCGTCCGATGAGATTGAGTTGCGGAGTCTGCGTGCCCCGCAAACTGAGTAGGGCCGTTTTTTTCTTCAGTGCACGGTAACGTGCGTTTCCGGGCGCGGGAAGTGATGATTCTGGTTGTGGTTGTGCATGGTGCGCAGCGCGTCTTCGAGCGCTTCCACAAAGAAGTACTCGCCCCACATCACCGACTCGTCGACGCCTAGACCTTTCGGCAGGTGATAGACGCCGCTCTTCAGCACGCCTTCCCATTCCGAGTCCCCGGCGGCCAGATAGCTGGTACAGAGATTGCGCAGAATGTGAATTGCCGTTGACCAATAAAAGTGACCTTTCATTGGGTCAGAGATAGAGCGGCAAAGCCTCAGCATTCCGGCGGCTGCAATGGCGGCGGCGGATGTATCGACGATGGAGCGGTTTTCCGGGGGCGCATTGTAGTCCCAGGGCGGAATGCCGTCGACGGGGGTGTGGGTGATGTAGTAGTCGGTGCAGGCTTCGGCGGTGTGCAGAAAACGTGGATCGCGGCTGTATTCGTAGGATGTGGTGAAGCCGTAGAGGGCCCAGGCCAAGCCGCGCGACCAGCAGGAATCGCCTCGATAGCCCTGTTGGGTGGAAGTGCGCAAGAACTCGCCGGTTTCGGAATCGAAGATTCCCTCGTGCGCAACCGAGCCGTCGGCGCGAACAAGAAAGCGGCGCATGGTCATGCAGTGCCGCACGGCGATATCGCGCAGTCGTTTGTCATTGCATTCGCGCGCGGCGTAAAAGATGAGCCCGACGTTCATCATGGTGTCGATGTAGACAGAGTCTTCGGCCACGAGTGAACTCAGATATTGGCCTACTTCATTGAAGCGCTCGGCGAGCGTTTTGCCGGCATTGAGCACCACTTCACGAATCTGCGGATCGCGCGTCATCTGGTACCAGCGATGGTAGGTCGAAAAAAAGATGAAGCCGAGATCGTGGACATCGTTATCGGTCTTGCGTGATTCGAGCGGGCGGCTATAGCGAATCGCCTGTTCCATCCAAAAGCGGGCGTCCTGTTTATCGGGCCCGCGATGGCGCAGGAAAAGCCACATCATGCCGGGCAGAAAACCGTCGCACCAGTGTGTCCAGGCCGGACCGGCGTGCTTCCATTTGCCGCTATTGGTGTACATGGGATAGAAATCGGGGTGATTTTCTATCAGCCGTTTTACTTGCTTTTCGGCGTAGAGAATGGCGTTCTCAAACAGCTCGCGGTCGGACTCGTAGCTAAATTGAATCAAGCAACACCCTGCGATGCCATTATAGGGAAATGGCAGCAAAGGTCACCATCGTCAATAACGGTCCGATCCGCATTGAAGGTGAATTTACGATTCAGGATTCCGAGGGAAATTCATACGGGCTGGGCGGGCGCACAGTGATTTCGCTTTGCCGCTGCGGCATGGCGGAGAACAAGCCGTTTTGCGACGGGTCGCACGGCCGGAACGGTTTCAACTCTTATTGCAAAGCGCGCGAGCTGCCGCCGCCGAAGCCGAAAATCTGATTAGCGGAATTCGCAGAGGCCGCATCGAGCTTCACCACACGATCCGGCATCGGAACCGGCCGCCCGGCCAGGTGCAGAATCGTCGAAGCGAAGTTCAGACTGTCGTATGGTTCCGTGATGCCTGCGTTGGAACGCCGGCGCCCGCGAGCATCCAGACCGAATGGGTTGAGATGCGGAAGAAACCTCCATGATTGCCCCCCGGATTGAAATTGCGGACATTGAAGTTCCAATGATCGGCGGCAAAGATCTCGAGATCCGGTTGCACGAGCTCGCGCCGGCGGCGCTCGTAGCGAAGCAGAAGCGGATTCATTCCCGGTGTTCCCGGCACGTACCGCGCAATGGGCGAAAGCTCCTCTGTGATGCCAATGATGCCGTTCGAATAGGCACACAAGTGGGTGGCCTGCAGCCATTCCCGCTCGCTGTGGGGCGCGGAGAGCCAGGTTGCGCGATCTGCATTTTCGGGAATCTTCAATTCCGGATCTTCGAACAGATGCAGTGGCAGCCCGGCGCGCCAGGGCTGGGGAGTGAATTGAATACGGCCGTCCGCATCCTGGATCAAATGGCTGACCGGCTGCGCTGAAATGTTGCCGGAAGCATCGGTACGGATGATCAGTTGATCGTCGTCCGTGGCATAGAGCCAATAGCTCTGATCGGCGGTGCCGGCAGCGGGCAGACGCAAGGCGGTGAAGTCGATGGGCTTGGGAGAGAGCGCGGGCTGCGGATTATTGCGAACCCGTTGCACCGCAAACAGCGGAAAATAATTCACGCGGCGGAATGAGCGTTCTTCATCCAACCGGCCGGCCGAGTCCAGCACGATGCCGGAGGCGCCTGGACCGACGATGTAATTCTGCAGATCATAGAGCGTGTTCGGATCGCCCAGGCTCATCTCCGGGATCAGATCGGAAATTTTTCCGGAGAACGGCCGGTACGGATCGGGATGGAACGCTAGAAGCGCGCGTACATGGGCGAGATAAGAGGTGTAGGTATCGCGTTCCCGCTGCCAGTCGGTAAGCTGCTGCGCCTGGCGAAGAAAGGTTTTGTTCTGCCCGCTCTCGCGCTCCTCGCGCGGCTGCTTCGTTTGGTTTTCCAGAATTGTTTTTCGCTGGGCGATTGCAGGCTCGAGGGCGTGCAACTCCTCGCTCAGTTCGGCGCTCGCGGTGTTCCACTGGCTGCGGTGCTTGTCGATGGTTGCCATGAGGTAAGCCGCGGCGGCCGAGCGAATCTCCGGCTTCAGGTCCGGGTTTGCGAGTTGCAGCAGCAGGATGTGGATCTTGTTCAGATCGTTATTGCGGAAAGATACGGAGGCGCGCTCATTGCCGTCCAGATCGATCCATACAGTGGGATATTGCTTGGACTGGCCGGACAAATAAAACGAGAGCGTGCTGGGGGCGTAGGCGCGTTTCACCAGCGGGTCGAGCGCGCGAACTTTGTAATCGCTCAATTCATGGCGGTTTAGCAGGACATGCTGGGCGCCGCCTTCGGTGCTATTAAACAGGTCCGGCAGGTTGAATCCCTGATTATGGATTCCAGGCACATTATTCATCCCGTGATCGGACACCACAACGAAGAGCGTCTGGGAGGCAAGCGGGCTCGATTGAATGGCAGTCCAGATGCGTCCGGCCAGGGCATCGAGATTCCGCAGCTTCTCTAATAACTCAGCCGCGTTGCTGGTAGCGTGGCCGGCATGATCGATATCGCCGGTGAAGAAATCGAGATACAGAATGCGCGAATTCGCCAGGCCCGCGAGCAATTCCTTTTCGGTTTGGCGGGCCCATAGCTCATCGAGCGAGGGAGCGCTGCCGCTTTCGAGCATCGGGACCAGCACGCGAGCAGAGAAGCGCCGCTCCAGCACGTTCTTGAGGGTGCTCCAGCGGACGCCACGCTGGTAAAGCTGAAAGCTTTGGTAGGTCTGGTCCGGCGGAAAAGAATCGATCAGAAGCGGGATGCCTGCCCGGTCGAGTACTTGAACACCCGGCATGTCGATCTCGCGGCTGCGTGCGTAGTCCAGATAAAACGGGAAAAAATTCAGATAATCGTAGACGTAGCCGGTGTAGCGGTCCCATTCGACGTTGCCGCGAATCAGGGTGTGATGGCCGGTGTCGAGCATGCACCAGGACGGAGCCGAAAGGCTGATGCCGCGGGTGTAGAAATTCTCAAAAACCGTCCCTCCGTCGCCAAAGATGTGTGCGAACCAGGGCAGGCGCGGCTTGCCGGTGGCAGCATCGATCTGCCGCATGTTGCTGTAAAGCAAGTCTGCATTCAGCCCGTCCACTTTCAAAATCACCAGCCGTTTTGCGCCGGGCAATTGCGGGTTCGAGGGCTGCTGCGCGCAGGCGACGGCGAAGCACACTACAGCCGCAGCAATGATCCGTAAGAAGCGCATTGGGGTCACTTGCCCGATTGAGCCGCAACCGCTGCATCGGCAACGACGCCGCCGTTCGGCATGGTGCGGACCTTGCCAGGCGATTGCGTCAGGAGAGCGATAGCGTGCGAACAATCGGCCTGCAGGTCGCTCGATTGCGAGATGCTTTTGATTTTTTCGAGGGTCGCGATGGCATGCGCGCGCACAGCCGGCGAGTTTACCTGCGCCATGGAAGCAGAAACCTGTTCCACGGCGGCGCGAATACGGCCGCTGTCGTAGCCCACCTCCGGTTGCGTGCCGGCTTCGGCTAATGCATCCAGGAAGTTCAAGTGATATTCCAGGCGCCGGTATGTATCGAGTTTTTTCAGGTTATCTGCGGCGCGCGGGGCACGGTCATGATAGAGACCGAATGTGCCTGCGCGCAGGAGCACATCAAGATCGAGACGGGCGCGCGATCTTCCAAAGGCGGCAATTTCGGCCCGGCGCTGCTGATCGAGCAAGACGGCCAAACGGCCTTCGGCGCGCGACTCTTCCTCAAGATGCTCATAGCGAATTTGCGCATTCTGCATCTCGCGAGCGGGCGCCGCTTCGAGCGGGTTGACTGAAACGCCGTCGAGGCGTGTCCGTATGGCTTTGCGCAACCCGGCATCCATCTGCTGATCGAGAACCAGAGCCACGCGCAGACGCGAATAGGCATCCAGCCGCTCGGCCTGATCCATTGCGGCGCCATGCCGGCCGCTCACAAAATCGTAGAGATCGGCGGCTACGTAGTAGTACCAATTCGTAAAGTGCGAGATGCCGATGACGCCCGCGGTGATCTCGTTGATGGAGCGCTGGGTCATCTCATGCCGCCGGATATGGATCTGGTCGCGGAAATCGACTAAAAGCAGCGGGAGCTTCGGATAGGTCAGACTGTAGACGCCTAGCGGAATCAGAGGTTGCTCGCGCGCTCCGTGCTCGCCCAGGGGCAGAAGGGAACCGCCGCTATCGAACGAGCGTGCGTAGGGAACCAGGCCGACTTTCGATGTCAATCTCGCGTCTGCCCACGGGTCGCGGATGTTCAGCAGTTTCCAGATGGGTTTTAAATCGGTACCGCCGGCGGGAACGGGATTGCCAGCCGGGAACCACAGCATGGCATATTCGCCGTCGTCGCCCGCGACTTTCAGCTGCTCAAAAATCAGCCCTGTCTTTTCGGCGCATTGCCGCAGAATCTCCCAATTGCGGCTGCAAATACGTTCTTCCTGAAACGCCGAATCCGCGCCGATCTTGGCCGCCTGCTTTTCGCTCACTAAGCCGCCCAGAAGTTTTTTGCGCAATTCCAGGCGCGCAACGATCGTGTCCACTTCGGTCTGAGTAAGAGCCGAGCCGTCGTCTGCGACGGGCGCGTTCCGCAGATAAGAGATCGCCGTTTCGAGATGCAAGCGTTCGTCGTCGAGCGCGTTGGCCCGGTACATCCGCGAGGTGGCGCGTACCGGCATCATCATGGGATCGAAAGCCGTCCATTGCACTAGTGTGCGACCGGCTTCCGTTAACACCGGGTGCTGCGGAGCGGTCAGGTCGAATAATGGTTTCGGATAGTCCGCCGCTGCGCTCTTTGAGCCGCTTCCCGGATGCCAGTAGAAAAACGGCACAGCGGAAAGCAGTTTTTTCCCAATTCCGGGGTTCGCGTAGTTGAGCAGCCAGACATCCAGTACGCGATCATTTTCAGGATCTTCATCGCCGAGCGTGTCGCGGAGAACGGCGATCAGCGGGATATCGCCGGGCGCAGCGCTGCCGGCATTAGTGTCCGTTGCGGCCCCGCAATTGCGGCAGAACAGCGTGACCATTTGCGCAGTTTGGCCTACGGGATCGGCTTTCCAGTAATACATAAACTGGTTCTTTTGCACCGCCACCTGGGACAATGGCTGCACCGTGCCGTCCGCCGCCTGAGAGAAGCCGCACGCGATAATTCCAAAAATAAGAAGAAGCCGAAAAATTACACGCATAAACGCCGACTCAGGCATCCCGAATCCAATCGGTAGAGCAATTCGTGCACCAAAGCGAGCGCGTCCACTCCTATATTTCTTAGACGCGCAAAATGCATGCTACGGTAAAAAGTAGTGCACTTCGATACGGCGCTAAACCTGCTCTGGCTCGCGCTGGGCATTGTCGCCCTGGCGAGCACGGTTCGATCTGCGTTCTATCGCCGTTCCGCCGCGGGTGCTCCGGCGTGGCTTCACATTGTGGGTGTGGCCTTAATTGTGGCCGCGCTTTTTCCGTATATTTCCGCTACCGACGATCTGGTCCGCAGCGAGAATTTAACACATCAGGATCGCGACCACAGTTCTTCCGGCAAGAAGACCCCGAACAACAACCTTATACGGCTCTACGAAACGTTAGATAACCCACTGGCGGCTCCCACCTGCACTCTGACGCTGACGCTTTTCGCGGTGTGGGTTATCTTCTTATTCTTCGCGGAGCGGGTCCATCGTACGGCGCCCACCTGCGCCGGCCGTTCCCCACCTTTGGCGTTCCGCAGCTAATCTTAAAAACCAGTTTTGTTGAGGAGGACTGATGCCGCGCCGCAACTGGCGTTTGTGCACTGGTCTCCTGTTAGCAGCCGGATGTCTGGCCCAGACTGCCGCGCCACCGCGAGCAGTTACATGGCAGGAGACCATACAAAGATTTAGAGCGAACAATCCGACTCTGCTGGCCGGGCAATTCAATATCGACGAATCCCGCGCTGACGAGATCACGGCCTACCTGCGCCCTAATCCGGATTTTTCGTTTACGGCAGACGGCTTCCAGATCTATCCGCACCAGGGAGTCTGGCAGCCGCTTTCCGGCGTGCTGTTCACGCCTGGTGTCAGCTATCTGCATGAGCGCGAGCATAAGCGGGAACTGCGGCTTGCGAGCGCGAAACAAGCCACTGCGGTGGCTATGGCAACTCAGGCCGACCTGGAACGCACACTTATCTACAACCTGCGCGACGCATTTGTCCGGGTCCTGACCGCCAAGGCCGTTCTGCAGGTGGCGAAAGACAACATGGCGTACTACGACAAAGAGATTGAGATCAATCGCGAGCGCTTCAATGCGGGCGGCATTTCAAAAGCCGATTTTCAACGCGTCGAGTTGCAGCGCATTCAGTATGAATCCGACCTGCAGACCGCCACGGTGAATCTGCGAACGGCCAAAATCGATCTGCTGGCGCTGATGCGCGATCGCACTCCGGTGGACGAATTCGATGTGGAAGCTCCTTTCGATTTCAGCAGCTTTAATACATCGCTTCCGGAGCTGCGCCAGCTTGCGCTGAATACGCGGCCGGATTTGAAGGAAGCGCGCGAATCGCTCGAAAAGGCCCGGACGGATCACAAGCTCGCGATTGCGAACGGCTCGGCAGATCCGACTTTCAGCGTCTGGTACACGCATAACGGCTCTTTCGCCAATCCGAACGCATACAACACGGTAGGCGGCAGTATGAGCATCCCGCTGCGTATCTTCGATCGTAACCAGGGCGAAAAACTGCATACGCAACTGGATATTGCGCGCAACGAGAAATTAGTGGATGCCGCTCAGATTACGGCGCTGCACGACGTCGATTCGGCCTATGCGACGGTGCAAAGCACGTTGACGCTGCTCGCGCCGTACAAAGAGAAATATTTGAAGGAGGCGGAAAATGTCCGCGATACCGTCTCTTTTGCTTATCAGCATGGCGCGGCCTCTCTGCTTGATTTTCTCGATGCGCAGAAGCAGTACCGTGATACGCGACTCAACTACGTAAACCTGATCGGCTCGTATTTATCATCCGCAAACCAGCTAAACCTTGCCGTGGGACGCGAGGTCATTCCATGAAGTACGTCATTTACACAATTTGTTTCGTTTCGCTCATTTCCGGCTGCGTCATTCTCCCCGGATGCGGTTCCAAGAGCGCTGCCAATCCGTCTGCGATGGCGCCGCCACCGGCCACTGTGGTGGAGGAACCGGACCTCAATATCGTTAAGGTGGACCATCCGGAGCACTTCGCGCTCGTGACAGCCGGTTCCATCCAAGAGCGTCCGGAAATTCATGCGGTGGGCGCGGTGAACCCGGATATAGAAAAATCAATTCCGGTTACTTCGCTGGCAGCAGGCCGGGTGGTGAGCATTCATGCCAAGCTCGGCGCTGACGTGAAGAAGGGACAGTTGCTGCTGGAGATATTGAGCAACGACATCACGAATGCTTTTCAGACTTACCGGCAGGCAGTTGCCGACGCGGCGCTGGCGAAGAAGCAACTGGATCGCGCCAGGCTGCTGTATGAGCACGGCGCCATCTCCTTGAACGATCTGCAGGTGGCCGAAGATACCGAAGAAAAAGCGCGCGTAGCGGAAAACACAGCCGCGCAGGCGATACGCACTTTGGGCGGCGATCCGGCGCATGAAGATCCCGTGGTCAAGATCTACGCACCGGCGTCCGGCACGATTGTAGAACAAAACGTGGTGCAATCAGCCAGCGTCCACACGCCGGATAATCAACCGAATTTGTTCACGATTGCGAATCTTTCGACAGTTTGGGTGATCTGCGACGTGTACGAAAACGATCTTCCGGCCGTGCGCGTGGGCGATATTGCAGACGTGCAATTGAATGCCTATCCGAACCGGGTTTTTCACGGGCGCGTCAGCAACATCGGAAAGATTCTCGATCCGAACACGCGGGCGGCAAAAGTCCGCATTGAGTTAGCGAATCCCGGCATCATGCGCGTGGGGATGTTCGTGACTGCCACGTTCTACGGCTTGCGCGGGCGCATTTACGCCACGGTTCCGAGTGATGCTGTGCTGCATCTACACGACCGCGACTGGGTCTTTGTGCCGGCAGGCAGCGGGCAGTTTCGAAGGACAGAGGTACAGGGCGGAAAATTTCTTGAGGGCCGGCAGATTATTCTCTCGGGCCTCTCACCGGGCCAGAAGGTCGTCAGCGATGCGCTCGCCCTTTCAGCGGAAGGCGAGCAATAAGCGGTAAATCAGATGATTCGAGCTGTAGTCGATTTTGCTCTTCGCAACAGGTTACTTGTACTGGCGGTAGCCATTGTCTTGCTGGTCTGGGGCGCCATTTCGTTTCACAATTTGCCTATCGAGGCGTATCCGGATGTGGCCAATAATTACGTACAGGTCATTGCTCAATGGCCGGGCCGTGCGGCCGAAGAAGTAGAGCAGCAGGTCACGATTCCGATTGAAATCCAGATGAACGGAATCCCGCATCTGGAACATTTGCGCTCCGTATCGCTCTTTGGCCTATCGAGCGTGATGTTGATCTTTGATGACGAATCGGTGAATGATTGGAACCGTCAGAAGGTTCTGGAACGATTGTCGCAGGTCAATTTGCCGGATAGTTTGCAGCCGCAGATGGGCACGGACTGGAGTCCTGTTGGCCAGATCTATTGGTACACGCTAAAGAGCACTAATCCCCAGTATGACTTGATGGAGCTGAAATCCATCGAAGACTGGACGATGGAAAAGCAGTTGAAGTCGGTCCCGAACGTCGTGGACGTATCGAGCTTCGGCGGCCCCACACGTGAATATCAGGTGCGCATCGATCCGGACAAGCTGATCGACTACGGGCTGAGCATCAGCCAGGTAGAACAGCAGCTTTCTTCTAACAACGAAAACTCCGGCGGTAGCTTTATTGAGGAGGGCCGGCAGCAGGTCAATATTCGGGAACTGGGATTAGTAGACCGTAGCCAGGACATAGGCGATATCGTCCTTACGACTCAACACGGCACGCCGATACGGGTAAGGGACGTAGCAGTCGTCGCGCAAGGGCCCAAAATCCGCCTTGGTCAAATCGGTAAGGCCGTTCATCTTCCCGACGGCCGCATTGTCGACAGTCCGGACGTGGTCGAAGGTATCGGACTATTGCGAAAAGGAGCGGAGTCGGACTCCACGCTAAAGGGCATCCATGAAAAGGTCAAGCAACTGAACGAACATTTGCTTCCGCCGGGCGTGAAGGTGGTTCCCTTTCTCGACCGCAGTGATCTGGTTCATTACACGACACACACGGTTCTACACAATCTGGGTGAAGGGATCGGTCTCGTTGCTATTATTCTGTTCCTGTTTCTCGGCAACGTGCGTGGGGCGCTCATTGTCGCGCTGACCATTCCCTTTGCGCTCTTGTTTGCCTCTATATGCCTCGATCTGGATAAGGTGCCGGCCAATTTGCTTTCCCTCGGCGCATTGGACTTTGGAATGGTAGTGGACGGCGCAGTCGTGATGGTGGAAAACATCGTGCGCCATATGGGCCACGCACATGGCGAAAAGACGGTTCTCGAACAGATTCGCGAGGCCGCACATGAGGTGCAGCGTCCGGTCTTTTATGCCATCGCGATCATCATCACTGCGTATCTACCGATCTTTACGCTGCAGTCGGTCGAGGGCCGCCTGTTTCGGCCCATGGCTCTGACGGTTGCATTCGCATTGTTAGGGGCGCTTTTGTTCTCAATCATCATCGCGCCCGTACTTTCAAGCGTTCTATTCCGGCATAGCGCCAGGGAATGGCGGAACCCCGTTATGGCCTTCCTCATTCGCAATTACAGAAAAGCGCTGCGGCGCTCGATTCGCTGGCGCATCATTGTGCTGGCGCCCGTTGCTGTGCTGTTTGTTTTTTCCAGTTGGCTGTTTGTGAGCGGACAAATCGGAAGTGAGTTTCTTCCGCACCTGGACGAAGGCGCAATCTGGGCGCGCGGCACACTGGCGCCCAGCACCGGTCCAGAGGAGGGCGCCGAATTGATGCGCAAGGCCAGACTCGTGTTTGCATCCTTTCCTGAAGTGACTCAGGTTGTTTCGCAGGTGGGCCGGCCCGACGACGGAACGGATACAACTGGATTCTTCAATACCGAGTATTTCGTTGATCTGAAGCCCAAAGAACAATGGCGCCCCGTATTCCGGGAAAACAAAGACGAGCTGATAGCCGCGATGGATCGTGAAGTTTCCAGGTTTCCCGGCGTGCTCTGGAATTTTTCACAACCAATTGCCGACAACGTTGAGGAAGCGGTGAGCGGCGTAAAGGGAGAATTAGCCGTTAAGGTATTTGGGCCCGATCTGCACGTTCTGGAGGATAAAGGGGAACAGATTGTAAACGTGATGAGCCATATCCCCGGCATTGCCGATTTGGGCCTGTTTCGGGTGCTCGGCCAACCCAACCTGAACTTAATTGTGAACCGGGAAGAAGTGGCTCGCTATCAACTCAACGTCGCCGACGTGCAGGATGCCGTCGAAACAGCTATTGGAGGTAAAGCGGTTAGCAAGGTGCTCCAAGGCGAGCAGGTTTACGATCTGGTAACTCGCTATTTGCAGCCATATCGGAATACACCGGAAGCTATCGCAAATATCCGCCTCTTGGCGCCTTCCGGCGAGCGTGTTTCCCTGGCACAGTTATGCACGATTAAAACGCAGGATGGAGCCTCGGAAATCTATCGGGAAGCCAACTCGCGTTATGTTGCTCTGAAGTACAGCGTGCGAGGACGTGATTTGGGCAGCACAGTCGAACAGGCGATCCGGGAAGTGAACCAGAAGGTAAAACTTCCTACCGGCTACAGTCTGGACTGGGCGGGTGAATACGCAAGCGAACAACGCGCCAATAAAAGGTTGGAGCTGATCGTGCCAATCACGGTCGCTGTCATCTTTATGCTGTTGTACTCGATGTTTTCCTCGTTCAAATGGGCAGGGTTGGTGATGGTTACCGTTTTCCTGGCGCCTATTGGGGGCTTGCTGGCCTTGTACTTTTCGGGAACGCATTTTAGCGTGTCATCGGGAATCGGAATGCTTGCTCTCTTTGGCGTCTCCGTGCAGACGGGCGTCATTATGATTGAATACATCAACCAGTTGCGCGCTCGTGGCCATGCAGTTGAGGATGCAGCAGTTGAAGGCGCGGTGCTTAGATTGCGGCCCATCATGATGACCATGCTGGTGGCAACGTTGGGGCTCTTGCCGGCCGCCCTCTCTCGTGGTATCGGCTCAGATTCGCAAAGACCATTCGCGATCGTCATTGTCGGCGGCCTGAGCGCGACCCTTGTTATGAGCATCTTTGTTCTGCCGACAATCTATGTCTGGATCGCGCGTGCGGGAGACAGACTGCCGCCGGTAGATCTCGGGTTTGAGGAATGATCGCAGCAGCCGACGTTTGCGCTGATCTGGTAGAGCCGCATTAATTCATGTTTGGCGCCAAACGCGAGCCAAGGCCCAGTCGCAGCGCGACGCTCTCCACCCCGCGAGTTAAATGGGTAACGAGATGTCTTCGGAGTACCAGTCGAAATCCGACACTTTGCTACCCACCCGCCAACGCTCTGGTTGGTTGGTCTCAAACCAATCGAGCGGCTCACAAACCGGTTGCCGAACGGCAGCGTGCGAGAAGGCTTGCCGCAGTGCATCCCGCTGCTCCTGTTTGACCGCATCCGGCGCTGCGGAGACAAACAAAGCAGTGCCGCTTCGAGCCAACAAGTCGAGCCATCTCCGGTTGAGCGACCACGGGATGTCGTTAGTGAGTCCGACACAGTCGGCATCGACGTCAAAGAATGTGCCTTGCTGAGGTGAGCGGAATGCCAGAGTGTTAACTCCCATTTTTCTCGTTCGCGACCAATCCCGCCCGCTGGTGTCGTCACCTGTGCGCTGGACCTCGAACAACCCGGCGGATAGATGCCCTATCGTGTTGCAGCCCAGCAAAGCTGTCGCGCCCGCGGCTTCACGCAGTGTCTGGTAAAACGCTCGGATGATCTCAGCAGTGGTACGCGTTCGATCAGCAAAACTCCATTGGGCGTCGGTGATTTCCGATCCCATCTGAAAACCCCAACGGCCTAGCAGATCGTAAGTCGAATAATCGTGTTTGATAAGTCGAAATCCCCAGCCGCAAAGTCGCTTAACGTCGGTTGTGATCTGCTCCGCTGCGCCCTCCACCGTCGGATCAAGTGTACGCAACTGCCCGCGTGCGTACCGGGATTCCGCAAACTTACTCTTGAGCAACAGAGTTTCGGAAACAGCGGCCCTCGTGGTAAGGGGCCGAAACCAGAGTCCGGGTCTAACGCCCATTCCAAGTATGTCTGACGCAAGCCGTGCCATGTCTGGAAATCGTGCATTTCCCTCGCTCCAGGGTCCTGTCGTGGGGTATGGAGACCATCCATCATCGATGACCATAAAAGGACGATTAGGCCCCGGCGGAGCCCAGGACGCAATGCGCCCGGTATCGGCTCGTATGTCCTCCGCCGAGCTGTGGCCGTAAGCGTAATACCAATTGTTTCCGCCGTAAATCGGAGCGGGCATGAAAACGCCGCTTTGCGCCATTCTCCGGCACAGCTTTCGAGCAGCATCGAATGCACTGTGCCGCGCATAGTCTTCCAAGACAATGGTGGCAGCCGTTAGCGTCCTGTTGCCCAGTTCGACTCCCCGGCCGCCGTTTCGGACATCCAGCCACAAGACAATTTCCGACGGAGTTGTTTGCCAGAAACAGAGAGCGCCTGCACCGGTTTGCACTCCCAGGCCGGTATAACTGTCCCGGCTGCCCGCAAGAAAATACCACGGAAGGATTCGGTCTGGTTCGAGCGGATGCCAGCCCAGGTCACCATAACTTCTCTCCCACGCGTCTCCTGAAACCCGCTCTGTGTTTGGCAAACTTCCCTGCCACTGAAGACGCAGGCGAAGCAGACGCTGCCTTGGGCTTGACACCGAAACCCGCAATGACGTTTGATTCGCACCGGCTTCTGTGCTCACCAGGATGTCCTGAGCCGACCACGATGTCCGGTCTCGCTTCAGCTCCAGCGTTTCGTTTTCGGTGAACGCATGGATGTTCGTCGGGCCATTCACAATGTCGCTGGACTTCAGAGCGCGATCCCGAGTTGCGGCTCGCGACCGCACGGACACGGCGGACGCAGCAAGCGACGTGCAGAATCCACGGCGGTTTAATGGCATCGGATAACACAATATCAGCGGCAGGCCGGTGTTTGTCACCTTTGAATTGTCACTTGGCCGTCAGTGCTGTCGACCGTCTATACCTGGATTGTCCGATCTTCCGGCATCCTGGCTGCGTTTGAACCCGATCTGGTAAGCCGCACTGAAGTTTGCATAGCAGAGGATCCCAAAATATTCAACGTATATTTTTGCGGGAACCGCTATTTCAACTGCAGGTACAGCTCCCGTGGAACCTCGGCATTAATTTCAACAGCCGGCATTGCTTGCTTGATCCGTTGTATTTCGTGTTCTGAAAGTCCGGAATCCTTCACAAATAACTTCTTCAATTGTGGAAGCTTGATCTCGTAGGGAAAGCGCGTGATCTGATTGTTATAGAGGTCCAGCGATTCCAGTTTTTGCAGTTTGCTCAATGAAGCGGGCAGTCCCGTGAGCCGATTCGAACTTAGCCCGAGGCGGTGGCAGTTTACCAGCAATCCGATGTTGTCCGGGACCTGGCCCATATCGTTGTCATCGAGCCCGACTCCTTCCAAACGTGGCAGCTTCGCTAATGTTTCCACCACGTCATGAAAATTGAGCTTCGGGCTGCCGCCGATATAAATCGCACGCAGGTTCTTCAGCTCAACGATTGAGTTTGGCAAATGGGTGAGCTCATTGCGATTCAGCAACAGAGTTTGCAGGTTTTTCAAGCGATTTATTTCATCGGGTAGTGTATCCATTTTCACGTGGTCTAAAAGAATCACCGTTACCTTTTCGGGTTCCTTCAACGCCTCTGGGAGAGAACGGTACAAACCGTTCGCGTCTTGCGCATGGAGTGTGGCGGCAAATATACCCATCGAAAAGAGCAACGGCAATTTCGTGTGCGTTCTTGTCATACCGCACCATTTTAGGGCGATTCTCGACGCTCATCGGGGAAGCCGGCACACGGCAGATTGTCCTCAACGATCTCGAGACGCACGCGCCGTTGCCTGTTCGCATCTCCCGCACCGGATCACGACTCCCTCATTCCTGCCGTAAGGCCACGGCAGGTTCAACCCTGATAGCTCGCCAAGTCGGAATGACAGCGGCAATCACACTGCAGAACAAAAGAATGATAGCGGCGAGAGTAAAAGATGATACGTCGAAGGGGTCTACTTGGAACAGAAAATTCTTCATAAGCCTCAGGAGCACAGCCGACGCAGCTAATCCTCCGGCAAGCCCTAACGCAATCGCAACAGCGAGCCGGCCCGATACCGTCCGCACGATGTCGGCCTCCTGTGCCCCTAGCGCCATGCGAATGCCGAATTCCCGAAAACGCCGTCCCACCGAATAGGCTAGCGCGCTGTAAACGCCGATCCCAGAGAGCACCAGCGCCGAACACCCGAAGTACACGCATAACAAAGCAATCAAGTGTTCCTGCCAAAGTGATGCCTCTACTTCTTGCCGCAAGGTATGGATTGTTGCGAGCGGCAAAGTCGGCGCAAGCTCACGAACAATAGCTCTCATAGCACGAATCACTGCTCCCGGATCGCCGCTCGTGCGAACGTAAATTACGCCGCCCGCATGCGTCATGTCGGAAGCCGCATAGTAGATTGGCGGGTCTATCTCGCGCATCGAACGGTACTTTGCTGTTCCAACGAGGCCGACAATCACCGCCGTGGGAGGTTTCGTTCCATCCACGCCCTGAACGATTTCCTTTCCCACTGGATTTTGACCTGAGAAAAAATAATCAGCAAACGCACGATTGACAACAATGTGTGCGGGTTTCATCGCGACATCTCGCGCATCAAGATTCCTACCGGCGATCAGAGGAATGCCCAAGCTGTCGAAGTAATCAGGCGTGACGCGGTTTAGACTGGTGTTGAGAAACGTTCCGTTCGGAACATGGCTTCCGGCCGGTACCACGGTCGTTTTCGTTCCAATTCCGCGCATCAATTCACCGCCGGCAAAACTGACGGCTCGCACACCGGGAATCTGTACCGCCCTCTGCCGTATGTTGACCAGAAGCGCTGTTGCTTTAGATTCCGGGAAGCCAGCATCCCACGGGTCAATAACGGCCTCGACGACATGGTCCTGATCAAAGCCGGGGTTCAGATGAGTTAGATTCCAGAATGTCTTGAGAATAAGTACCGACGCGATCACGAGCAGCACAGTCAAACCGATCTGGAACGCGATCACGCCATTGGCCGATACACTTGATACACTTCTGCTGTTCACAGCCATCTGCTGGTTCAGGTCATGCCGCCACGCGCGCCGCACGGGAACGAATCCGAAGAGTGCCGCAGTCCCCAGCGAAACTATTGAGGCGAAAGCGAACACTCGGAGATCGGGCTGCACGTCGAGCACCGCTGGGGGCGAGTAAGGGCCTACGCCGAGAATGGGCAAAAATCTCAGCAGCAAAGGCGACATACTCGAAGCGAAAAAGATCCCGATCGTTGCGCCAGGTATAACCAGCAACAAGTTCTCCGAGTAGAGTTGCCGGACCAAAAGCCAGCGACTCGCGCCAAGAGACAACCTAACCCCGATCTCGTGATTTCGCTCGGCGGACTTTGCCAAAAATAACCCGGCCAAATTGGCGCAGTCCACCAAGAGCAGGAGCGCCACCGCGGCCATCAATAGGACAACGGATTGCGAAAACTGCTCTCGTAATCGAGAAACACCCTGCCCTGCAGCGACAAGTGAGATGCGATAAGAACGCCAGTAAGCTATTTCTCCAGGTAATCGAGAAATCGGAAATGGCTTGGGGCTTCGCGCATACCAAGCGCGCCAAAGTGACTCTTCCATCTGAGTTAGCACAGGGGTCATAGCGCTAGCCGCCGCGATCGCATTTACTCCCGGCGCAAGCCGAGCCACAATTTGGAACTGAAGTGGATAATCACCGCCTGGTTCCGTCACCGGATTCCCGGTAAGCAGCGGGGCTGCCGAAATCGGCAATCGAATATCCGGCACCCGGTCCGCATCAATTCCATGAAATCCTTGCGGCAAAACACCTACAACCACAAACGGCACGTTTCGAATGCGAATCACTCGATTAAGAATGTGCTTATCCCGAACGAAGTGTCGCCTCCAGCATTGTTCACTGATGACCACCGGCACTTCACCGGGGACAACGGCGTCTGCCTCATCAAGGACGCGTCCCACAACGGCCTTCACACCGAGTTCGGAGAAATAATTCGGCGACACGATCTGCGTCGAAACCAGGTGCACGCCATCGCTCAGCGATAACGCTTGAAAACTGTTGCCGGCCCAACCTTGCTCGGCTACGGCGGCGGCGAAAATCTTCCTATCTTGCTGGACAAGTTCAAATTGGCGATAGAAGAAAGCCGTTTCGGGACGAACCTGTCGTTTTCTCATCTGCTGAAGCAAATACAGATTCTCCGGGTCACGCACCGGCAGCGGCTTCAATACCAGCGCATTCAAGAAGCTAAAAATTACCGTGTTGGAGCCAATCCCGATCGCCAAAAGCAGAATCACCGAAATGCTGAATAGCTTTTGACGCCCCAAACGGCGAACTCCATAACGAATATCGCGCCACATGCGCACTATTCTCTTACGGTTGAAATTATGGGGGGCAGGCGGCTTTGCACAGGAATGTCAGAAGCCACAGCTACCTTCTTTACGAGTTCCGTTGCCCAACCAGCGATGCTGTTGACAAACTCTGGCCGATTCGGAGCTACATGATAGGATTGCCTAAGCGTAAAAGGACGCATCCTGTCCGCGGAAAGGGTAGAAGCCCACCTTTCGGTTTCGAGCCTCAGCAACCTTCTTTCAGCCCGATTGTGCGGATACCGGGCGCTTCGATGAAAGGAGGTCGCAATGTCGACCAATCCGCAACCGGGGAAACGCCCACTTCCCGA